>NZ_JAKMQT010000010.1:0-26784 GCF_025771725.1 Campylobacter sp. IFREMER_LSEM_CL2151
CATGTGGGGAATTATTAAAAAAAGGAGGAGAATAGAGTGTGTGTTATGGTATGTGATAGGTAAATTAGGGGAGGGGCTGTGGATATTGGTTTATAATATGTGGTAAATTTTTAGAAAAAATAATGAGATATGAGTTGTTATAAAATGTAGAAAATTTGTATCAAATATAATGAAAACAATATCTTAAATATAGCTAATAAACAAGAAAACAAAAGAGAAAACTAACAATTAAAGATAAAATATGATTAGATAAATTTATATCAAAATGTATAAAGATAACAAATAGATTATCTTTTTTGTTTATTAAGAAGATTCACACTTAATAAAACAATAAAACTAAAAATTAAAAGTATGAGACTATAAATATGGGCTGTGACAAAATCTAAATTTTCCATACTTTCATATATAGCAATACTAGCTACTTTTGTTTCTCCGCTTAAAGAACCGCCTATCATTAATACTATACCAAACTCGCCCATAGTATGTGCAAAACTTATCACCAAAGCACTTAATATAGCTGGTTTGATACTAGGTAAGATTACTTTTAAAAGTGTAATGAAAGAATTTTTTCCCAAAGAAAAACTAGCCTCTATAATATTTTTGGAAATCATAGACATTGCATTATATAAAGGATTAAACATAAAAGGTAAAGAATAAATACAACTTGCTATTACCAAACCTTCAAAGGTAAAAGCTAAAGTGATATTAAAGTGTTTTTCTAAAAAATTCCCAAAAAAAGAATATTTTGAAAATAAAATCAATAAGTAAAAACCAACAACAGATGGTGGTAAAACTAAAGGTAAGGTTATTATGGTTTCTAGAATTTTTTTTGCTCTAAATTGCTTAAAAGTAAAAACCCAAGCAAGAGGTATGCAAAAACAAAACAAAATTATACAAGTAATAATAGAAAGCTTTATGGAAACTAAAAAAGGTGTCCAATCTATACTTAATAATAATTGTGTCATTATTAAAACTTTCTCAAGTCAAAAAAGACTTGAGATTACTTTCCTAAATTTGGCTCCATTTCCATAATTTTCCAAGGAAGTCCTTGAGTATTTAACTCATCCATAAAAGGTTTAGCATCAAATTCTTCCATGTTAAACACACCTTTTCCTTGCCAAATTCCTTTAGCGATTAGCTTTGTTCCTATCATTGCAGGAACTCCGGTAGTATAACTCACAGCTTGTGCTCCAGTTTCTTTAAAACATTCTTCGTGATTACAAACATTGTAAATATAAACTTGTCTATCTTTTCCATTCTTTACACCACGAATCACACAACCTATATTAGTATAACCTTTGGTGCGAGGGCCTAAACTAGCAGGATCAGGAAGTAAGGTTTTTAAAAATTCTATTGGTATTATTTCTTTACCTTGATGCATAACAGGTTTAATACCCAGCATACCAACATTTTCAAGACATTTCATATGAGTTAAATAACTTTGTCCAAAAGTCATAAAAAATCTTATTCTTTTTAAACCTTTGATATTTTTTACTAAACTTTCAAGCTCTTCATGATAAAGTAAATAACTATCCTTTACCCCTACTTCAGGATAATCCCACTCCATTTTTATTTCCATAGGTTCAGTTTCTATCCATTTTCCATTTTCCCAGTAACGACCTTTAGCAGAAACTTCTCTTAAGTTAATTTCAGGATTAAAATTAGTTGCAAAAGCATAGCCATGATCTCCAGCATTACAATCTAATATATCTATATAATGAATTTCATCAAACAAATTTTGCTGTGCATAAGCGCAAAATACATTAGTAACACCTGGATCAAAACCGCTACCTAAAAGTCCTAAAATTTCTGCTTGTTTAAACTTATCATTTCTTGCCCATTGTTCTTTATATTCAAATTTAGCCAAATCAGGATGTTCATAGTTTGCAGTATCTACATAGTGGATATTAGTTTGAATACACGCATCCATTAAAGTAAGATCTTGATAAGGCAAAGCTACATTTAATAAAATTTCAGCTCCTGTTTTTTTGATAAGTTCTACAACAGCATCAGTGTCATCTGCATCTATTTGCTCAGTTTGAATTTCTATACCCAAACGCTCTTTTATAAAAGCTGCTATTTCATCACATTTACTTTTGGTTCTACTTGCTAGAGTTATTTTGCTAAAGACATCACTATTCATTGCACATTTTACAGTCGCAACACGGCTTACACCACCTGCACCTATAATCAAAAGATTTTTCATCATTTTTCCTTAAATTTTTTAGAAAATTGTAACAAAAAAACTTTATAAAGCATTGAAATAAAAAATAAAAAATAATTTTTATAATGTTTTTTTAAAATAAAACAAGTAAAATGATAGTTTTTTAAATTTTTTAAGGACACTTATGAATTTACAAAGTGTAGAACTTTCTTATCCTATTGTTATTACTTTTATTACCTATGCATTTTTAATGCTTTTTATAGGTTTTTATTTTTACAAAAAAAATCAAAACAGTAAAGATTATTTTGTTGGTAATGCCTCCATGGGGCCGGTAATATCTGCCTTAAGTGCAGGTGCTTCTGATATGAGTAGTTGGCTTTTAATGGCTTTTCCTGGTGCTTTATATGCAGCTGGTTTAGGACAAATTTATATAGCTATAGGCTTAAGTTTTGGTATGTTTTTAAACTGGACCTTTGTTGCTAAAAGATTAAAGATTTTTTCTCAAATAGCCAAAGAATGTATTACAATTCCTGATTTTTTTGAAAGTCGCTTTCATGATGATAGGCATATTTTAAGAAGCATTTGTGCGGTAGTCATTTTGGTATTTTTTACTATTTACATTAGCGCTGGATTAGTAAGTGGTGCTAAGCTTTTTGAAAGTGTATTTAATTTACCTTATATTTTTGCCTTAAGCATTGGATTTTTAGTTATTGTTTTATATACTTTTTTAGGTGGCTATAAAGCCGTATGTTGGACTGATATGATACAAGGACTTTTAATGATGAGTTCATTAATCATCATTCCTTTTGTGATGATTTTTGAACTTGGTGGCTTTGGCGAAGCCTTTTCTACTATAAACGATGTAAAACCTCAAGCCTTTGGCCTAGACGGTGGTGGTTGGTTGGTCGTAGTATCAACCCTGGCATGGGGGCTTGGTTATTTTGGCCAACCTCATATTTTAATTCGCTTTATCTCTATAAAAAATGTAAAAGAAATTCCTACTGCAACTTTTATAGGCATAACTTGGATGGTAATTTCTTTATTTGGTGCTGCTATGATAGGATTTTTAGGTATTGCTTATATAGCTAAATTTAATCTTACTTTAAATGACCCTGAAAGAATATTTATCGTAATGTCTCAAGTACTTTTTAATCCTTGGGTGGCAGGAATTTTACTCAGTGCTATATTGGCAGCTATTATGAGTACTGCTAGTTCTCAACTGCTAGTGTGTGCTTCTAGCTTGGTGCAAGATTTTTATACACAAATCCTAAAAAGAAAAACAAATGATAAAAATATTACTTTATTATCACGTCTAGGTGTTTTAGCTGTTGCTTGTGTAGCTTTTGTACTTTCACTTGATACACAAAGTCAAATTTTAGGTATTGTTTCATATGCATGGGCAGGTTTTGGAGCTAGTTTTGGAAGTGTTATTTTATTTTCTTTATTTTATAAAAATATGAGTAAAGAAGGTGCGATAGCTGGAATGGTTAGTGGAGCTTTAACTGTTATATTTTATAAACATTTTGGTTCAAATTTTATAGCAATTTATGAAATCATTCCTGGATTTTTAGTTGCAAGTTGTTTTATTGTGATTTTTAGTATGATTTTTAAAGCAAAAAAACATACAATAAAACACTATGAAAAAATGTTAAAAGAAATTTAAATGTTTAAATCTTTTTTTTACTCAAAAAAATGGGCGTTGTGGGCTTATTTGGGTTTGTTTTTTTTACTAGCTTCTTTACTTGCTCAAACTTCCATTAATGTTGCAATAAATGAATGGTATAAGGAATTTTATGATGTTTTACAAGATGCGAAAAATCATAGCATAGATGACTTTTATCATTTTATTAAACAATTTTTGTATCTAGCATTACCTTATGTATTAATCGCTACTATCACGCAGTATTTTGGAAGTATTTATGCCTTTAAATGGCGTGAGGCTATGACTTTTGATTATATTAAATTTTGGCAAAAAAAAGATGATAACATAGAAGGTAGTTCACAAAGAATTCAAGAAGATATTTATAATTTTTCAAAAATCATAGAAAGCTTAGGATTGGCTTTTGTTAAGGCAATTATGACTTTAATTGCTTTTGTGCCAATTTTGTGGATGTTAAGCGCGCATGTTAATTTACCTATCTTAAAAGACATTAATGGCTCTTTAGTATGGATTGCATTTTTGGTTTCTTTAGGAGGTCTTGTTATATCATGGTTTGTTGGCATTAAATTACCTGGTCTTGAATATAATAATCAAAAAGCCGAAGCTGCTTTTAGAAAAGAACTTGTTTTTGCTGAAGATGATAGAAAAAATTATGCAAGCGATGAAAGTATTTTAAGTTTATTTATTGGACTTAAAATCAATTATAAAAGATTATTTTTGCATTATGGGTATTTTAATATATGGCTTTATTTATTTGAGCAAATCATGGTTATAGTGCCTTTTTTAATCATGGCTCCAAGCTTGTTTTTAGGACTTATACAACTTGGAATTATCATACAAGTTGGCAATGCTTTTGATCAAGTTAGATCCTCATTTAGTATTTTTATCACCAACTGGACAACTATCACACAATTGCGTAGCATTTATAAACGTTTAGATGAATTTGAAAAAAATATTGAATATAGAAAACATAAATTAATTTAAAATATATCATTTATTTTAAGCTAATTTTATAGTTTTGATTTGATATAATTTTGCAAAAATTTTATTAAAGGAGTTTTTTTGGACCCCAGTCAATCTTTAGACTTAAATCAAACATTACCCGCTGTTGCCTCAATTGATGTAGGCTATTCTACTTTTATGATTCTTGTTGCATTAGCTTTAGTGCTTTTAAATGGATTTTTTGTTTTATCTGAATTTGCTATTGTTAAAGTACGTAGATCAAAACTTGAAGAAATGGTAAAAGAAAAAAAACGTAATGCAAAAAAAGCTTTAGAAGTAACCTCAAAACTAGATACTTATTTAAGCGCTTGCCAACTTGGTATTACGCTAAGCTCTCTTGCTCTTGGTTGGATAGGCGAGCCTGCTATTGCTAAAATTCTTGAAGTTCCTTTGGCAAATTTAGGCTTAGCTCCGGCATTAATTCACACCATAGCATTTGTTATTGCTTTTGCTATTATCACATTATTGCATGTTGTATTAGGTGAGTTAGTTCCAAAAAGCGTTGCTATCGCTATTGCAGATAAAGCTGTTTTATGGGTTGCAAGACCATTACATTTATTTTGGTTACTTTTCTTACCTTTTATCAAAACATTTGACTTTTTAGCTGCAATTTCTTTAAAAGTTATAGGTATTAAACCTGCTAAAGAACATGAATTAAGCCACTCTGAAGAAGAAATTAAATTTATTGCGAGTGAAAGCCAAAAAGGTGGAGTTTTGGATGAGTTTGAAACTGAAATCATACGCAATGCTGTTGATTTTTCAGATACAGTAGCAAAAGAAATCATGACACCTAGAAAAGATATGATATGTCTTAACAAACAAAAAAGCTATGAAGAAAATATGCAAATAGTTTGTCAGTATAAACACACACGCTTTCCATATATAGATGGTTCTAAAGATATCATTTTGGGTATGGTGCATATTAGAGACATCATGCAAAATGAACTTAGCAAAGATAAGAAAAATTTAGATGATTTTTTAATCAAAATGATCTTAGTTCCAGAAAATATCAGCATATCCAAAGTCCTTTTCATGATGAATAAAGAACAAGTACACACAGCATTAGTAGTAGATGAATATGGTGGCACAGCCGGTCTTTTAACCATGGAAGATATTATGGAGGAAATCGTTGGAGATATTAACGATGAGCATGATGATTCTAGTCCACATTTTAAAAAACTAGCAGAAAACATTTATGAATTTCAAGGAAGATATGAAATTAGTGAAGTAGAAGAAATGCTTGATATACGCTTTAATGAAGAACTAGAGCAAGTCACTATAGGTGGATATGTTTTCAATCTCTTAGGACGCTTACCGGTAGTTGGAGATAGAATAGAAGATGAATTCTGCTACTATGAAGTCAAAAAGATGGATGGAAATAGTATAGAACGCATTAAAGTTGTACGCAAAAATACTGATGAAGAAGAGTGATAAACTCTTCTTTTACTTTCATACAATCCTCAATCTTATCCGTTCTAACCTATAAGGAAAATATATGCAATTACATGATGAAATTAATCAATTTATGCAAGAATGCAAAAGTATTATGATATCTTCTTTAAATTTAAACAATCAAACAATATGCTCATACGCACCTATTATAAAAATTAAAAATGACTTTTATATTTATATTAGTGAAATTGCTGAACATTTTGAAGGAGTTAAACACAATAATAAAAACATAGAAATTATGTTTATAGAAGATGAAAAAGATTGCATGTCAATCTTTGCAAGAAAAAGACTTAAATTTAGAATAGAATGTATAGAAATAACAAGAGATAATCAACTCTTTGAGCAAGTATTAAATACTTATGAAAATGAAAGCAATAAAGAAGTAATCCAAGTCATTAAAAATATGCAAGATTTTCATTTATTTCAACTTATACTGAAAAATGGAAGATATGTTAAAGGTTTTGGAAAAGCATATGAAATTAATGAAGGAGTAATTAATTTAATTAATTCAAAAGGGCATAAATAATTCAAGATGAGCAATAAGCTCATCTTGATAGATTAACCGTTTCTTTTTTTGATAATTTCTTCAGAAACGTTTTTTGGAACTTCATCATAGTGATCAAATTCCATAGAATAAGTAGCACGGCCTTGAGTTTGACTTCTAAGATCGGTTGAGTAACCAAACATCTCAGCCAAAGGACAAAATGCTGTAATAATTTTATTACCACCTCTTTCATCCATTGAATTTACTTGACCACGGCGTTTATTTAAATCACCAATAACATCACCCATGTATTCTTCTGGAGTTTCAACTTCAACTTTCATCATAGGTTCTAAGATTACCGCACCTGCTTTTCTAGCACCTTCTTTAAAGCCCATAGAAGCTGCAAGTTTAAATGCCATTTCAGAAGAATCCACTTCATGGTAACTTCCATCATAAACAGTTACTTTAACATCTTCAACAGGGTATCCTGCTAAAACACCGTTTTGCAATGCTTCTTGAACACCTTTATCAACTGCTGGAATATATTCTTTTGGAATTACCCCACCTTTGATATCATTTACAAACTCATAACCACTACCTGGCTCAAGTGGCTCAAGTCTTAAGAATACATGACCATACTGACCACGACCACCTGATTGTTTAGCATATTTGTATTCTTGCTCAACTGTTTTTCTAATAGTTTCACGGTAAGCAACTTGAGGTTGACCAACTTCTGCTTCAACTTTAAACTCACGAAGCATTCTATCAACGATAATTTCCAAGTGAAGCTCACCCATACCTGAAATGATAGTTTGACCACTTTCTTCATCTGTAGAAACTCTAAAGCTTGGATCTTCTTGAGCTAATTTATTTAAAGCAATAGACATTTTTTCTTGATCTGCTTTTGTTTTAGGCTCAACAGCAACTGAAATAACAGGATCTGGAAAATCCATTCTCTCTAGAATAACCTTATCTTTTTCACTTGCTAAAGTATCACCAGTTAGCGTATCTTTAAGACCAACAACCGCTCCAATTTCCCCTGCGTATAAAGTTTTAATCTCTTCTCTTTTATTAGAGTGCATTTTCAAAAGACGACCAATTCTTTCTTTTTTATCTTTTGTTGAGTTGTACGCATAAGAACCGCTTTCTAAACTTCCTCTATATACACGAACGAAAGTTAATTGCCCAACAAAAGGGTCGGTCATAATTTTAAATGCAAGACCTGCAAATTCACCATCATCAGTTGATTTTACAGAAACTTCTGTACCATCTTCATATTCACCTTTGATATTAGCAACTTCATCAGGAGCTGGTAAATAAGCAACAACAGCATCAAGTAATGGTTGAACACCTTTATTTTTAAAAGCTGTACCACAAAGCATAGGAACCATAGAAAGACTTAAACATCCTGCTTTAATACCTGCTTTGATTTCTTCTTGAGTAAGTTCTTCACCGCCTAGATATTTTTCCATTAATTCATCGCTTGTTTCAGAAACCGCTTCTATCATTTTTGTACGATATTCTTCAGCTTTTTCTTTAAGCTCAGCTGGAATTTCTTTTTCCACATAATCAGTCGGCTTGTTTTCATCTTCCCATACCAAAGCTTTCATGGTAATAAGATCAATTACACCTTTGAAATTATCTTCAGCGCCAATTGGAATTTGAAGTGGAACTGGGTTACCTTTTAAGCGATTTTTAATTTGCTCTTCTACGTTAAAGAAATTTGCACCAATTCTGTCCATTTTATTTACAAAAACAATTCTTGGAACACCGTATTTATTAGCTTGTCTCCAAACAGTTTCTGATTGTGGTTGAACTCCACCTACTGAACAAAATACCGCAACAGCACCATCTAAAACACGCATTGATCTTTCAACTTCAATTGTAAAGTCAACGTGGCCTGGAGTGTCTATAAGATTAATTTGGTGATTTTTCCAAAAACAAGTTGTAGCAGCAGAAGTAATTGTAATACCTCTTTCTTTTTCTTGTTCCATCCAGTCCATTGTAGCTGCACCATCATGCACCTCACCAATTTTATGACTCATACCTGTAAAGAAAAGAATTCTCTCACTAGTAGTTGTTTTACCAGCGTCAATGTGAGCTGCGATACCTATATTTCTAACTCTTTTTAAAGGAGTACTTCTTGACATGTTTTACTCCTCTTACCAGCGATAATGAGCAAATGCTTTATTAGCTTCTGCCATTTTATAAGTATCTTCTTTCTTCTTAAATGAAGCACCTTTACTATTAGCTGCGTCTAATAATTCAGCTGCTAATTTTTCAATCATAGTTCTTTCACTTCTTTTTCTAGCAAAAGAAATAATCCATCTTATAGCTAAAGCTTGTTGTCTAGCTGGGCGTACTTCTACTGGAACTTGATAAGTAGCACCACCAACACGACGAGATTTAACTTCTAATAAAGGCTTGATATTTTCAATAGCATCATTAAAAATTTCTATGCCTTTTTTTTCTCCACCTTTTTTATCGATAGCTTCTAAAGCACCATACATAATAGTAGTAGCCGTGCTTTTTTTACCATCATACATTAAAGAATTAATGAATTTTGTGATTACTTTATTTCCATAAATCGGATCTGGCAAGACTTCTCTTACCGGAGCTTTTCTTCTTCTCATAATTTTCCTTCAAATTTATAATTTTACTCAAACAAAATCAAATCTAACGGATTTGTCTGCAATCTTATTACTTAGCTGCTGCTTTAGGGCGTTTTGCACCATATTTAGAACGAGAAACAGTTCTTTTTGCAACACCTGCAGTATCTAAGGCACCACGAACAATGTGATACTTAACACCTGGTAAGTCTTTTACCCTACCACCACGCACTAAAACAATGCTGTGTTCTTGTAGGTTGTGACCTTCACCACCGATATAACTAATAACTTCAAAGCCACTTGTAAGTCTTACTTTGGCAACTTTTCTTAACGCTGAGTTTGGTTTTTTAGGAGTTGTTGTATAAACCCTAGTACAAACTCCCCTTCTTTGTGGGCAATTTTTAAGCGCTGGTGATTTAGATTTTTCTAAAACTTTTTTGCGCTCTTTTCTAACCAATTGATTTATGGTTGGCACAGTAATTCCTTTCATTAATAAAATAATAAACTTTGGATAATATCTAAATTTTACTTATAAAATTATAAACTATTAAGGTTTTCTTGGAGTTTTTCTAAAAACAAATAAATGTGATAAGCATCATTGCTGGCATGATTAACATTAATACTAAAAGGAATGAGAAATTTTTTATTTTCTTTTATAATCTTTCCACTTGTTATAATAGGAAAGAAATATTGCTCTTTTTTTGGCAAGTGTAAAGAAAAATTTTCAAAAGCTATCCAAGGAATAGCAGAAATATTAAAAAGATTATCTATAGGTTCTTTTAAAAATATACTTTTATTGCTTTTTAATAATTGTTTATCCTCTTCATATAAAGATAAAAAATCATTTAAATTTTCTTTATAGAAAGTCCAAAGAACAGAAAAAGTTTTAGAGTCCTTATGAAAAATAGTATAAGAAGGATGGATAATATCATAACATATTAGTTGTTTGTTTTGATCTAAACTAAATTTAAAATTATCAAAAGCATTTATACTTTTACTAATAGTGTGGATAAAACAAGGATAGAATTCATAATTATTGTTTTTAATAAAATAATAAAAAGAACTAATATCTAATTTGACAGTAATTTCAAACGAGCAAGGAATATTTTGAGTGTAAAATTCAAAATGATCCTTTCTTTTATATTTTTCCAAATCAATCACTTTGAACATAATACACTCCAAAAATCCTAGCAAAATCGCTAGGATTGAAAATTAATTTTGTTGTTTAAGCTTTAAATTTTGATCTCCATAAAGACCTGTACCAACAGGAATCATACGACCTAAGATTACATTTTCTTTTAGATCTTCAAGATAATCAAATTTACCTGCAATACTTGCTTCTGTTAAAACCTTTGTTGTTTCTTGGAATGAAGCAGCTGAAATCACACTATCACTTCCAATAGCTGCTCTTGTAACCCCAAGCAATACAGGCTCAGCTACAGCAGGTTCACCGCCATATCTTAAAATTCTTTCATTTTCTTCTCTGAATTTTCTTCTTGAAACCAAATCACCTACAATAAAGTTTGTATGACCACTATCAACAATTTTTACTTGTCTTAGCATTTGCGATACGATGATTTCGATATGCTTATCAGAAATCACAACACCTTGACCACGATAAACTTGCTGAATTTCAGAGATAAGATAATAATGCAATGCTTTTTCACCTAAAATTCTAAGCACATCATGACTTGAAATAACTCCATCGGTTAATTTTTCACCCGCATGGATAAATTCACCATCTCTTACTTGAATACGTTTTGATTTATCTATCAAATACTCTGCACTACTTCCATCTTCTGCTTGGATAATGATTCTTTCTTTTGATCTTAAAGGTTTATCAAATCTAACAACCCCGTCAATTTCAGCCACAACAGCAGTATTTTTTGGCTTTCTTGCTTCAAATAATTCAGATACCCTTGGAAGACCTCCAGTAATATCTTTTGACTTAGCCGCTGCCTTTGGAGTTTTAGCTAAGATATCAGCTTGCTTAACCTTATCGCCATCATTTACATAAATAACAGTTTTTGGCTCTAGTTGATAACGCACTACCTTATCATTTTCACCTATGATTAATAATGCAGGACGCACTCCACTTGGTAAATACTCATTAATAACAAGCGATCTTTTACCCGTTGCTTCATCAATTTGTTCATCAGCACTATAACCTGATTCAATATCTTCAAAATTAATTGTACCTGCAACTTCTGCGATTACAGTATTGTTATATGCATCCCATTCAGCAATAATGGTTTTATCTTCTTTGCTTGATTTTGCTATGATGGTTTTAGGATTATCCACAAAAGCGCTATCGTCAAATTCAATCACAGATTCTCTTGGTATATAATGTCTTTTTGCTTCCCTATCATTTTCATCAGCAATAACAACAAAAACACCTTTTTCTTTAACCACATCACCTTTTTTTAGATTTCTAATTCTATCTAAACCGTCCCCTTTAAGCATATAAAACTTCAAAGTACCTTTTGCGCCAGCTATAATATCTTGAGTGATAGGATCTCCATCTTTTACTAGCAATTCACTCGCATAAGGAATACGATTTGGTATATTCCAACCCTCTTTGATTACTTCTACAATACTTTCATTTTCAGCTACTTCAGCACCATCACTATATGGAATATATAATTTACCTTCAATATTGCCACTTACACCCGCAAGCTCATTAGCTTTTGCTAAGTCATATTTTCTTAATATAAATTTAGCTTCATTGTTTTTTGCTTTAACGCTAACAACCACATCTTCATACGCATGCTCAATATGGATAGTTCCTTTAAATGGAGCTTTGATTTTTGGCTCAACAAGTAAAATAGCAGCATTGCGATGATTTGCAACGATAGTTTTACCCTGTCTATCTTCATAGGTATTAAGATTATAAAATCTTACAAAACCTTCTTTGTGTGCTACTACTTGACGATCTTGCAAATCTGTACTAGCAGTACCACCACTATGGAAAGTTCTTAGTGTAAGTTGCGTTCCTGGCTCACCGATTGATTGAGCAGATATAATACCTACAGCCTCACCTGGCTTAACTAATTTGCCCTCACCTAGGTTAATACCATAGCATTTAGAACATACGCCTTTTTTAGCTTTACAAGTAATAGGAGTTCTAATACTTACACTCTTTACTCCACTTTCAACAATAATTCTAGCTTTTTCCTCATCTACTAAAGTACCTTCTGAGAATAAAATCTCATTGGTAATAGAATCGATAATATTTTCAGCTAAAACTCTTCCTAAAATTCTTTCTTCTAAGGTTTCAATTACAACACCATCTGCGGTGATTTCATTAATCTCAACACCCTCATGTGCGCCACAATCTTCCATTGTAACTTTTACATTTTGCGCTACATCGATAAGTTTTCTTGTCAAATAACCTGCATTTGCTGTTTTTAACGCTGTATCTGCAAGACCTTTTCTAGCACCGTGAGTTGAAATGAAATATTCAAGAACGTTTAATCCTTCACGGAAGTTTGAAATAATCGGTGTTTCAATAATAGAACCATCAGGTTTAGCCATAAGACCCCTCATTGCAGCAAGCTGTGAAATTTGAGCTGCTGAACCCCTAGCACCAGAATCTGCCATCATATAAATAGAGTTAAATCCTTCTTTGTCTTTTTTAATTAACTCCATCATATCTTTTGATAAGACATTATTAGTACTTTTCCAAATATCAATAATCTTATTATATCTTTCACCCGAAGTAATCAAACCTAAATTATATGAATTTTGGATTTCTCTTACTTGTTTTTTAGCTTCTTCTATACTTTTTTGCTTTTGATCAGGCACAATAATATCAGCAATTGAAATAGAAATACCCGCTTTTGTTGCATATTCAAAACCAAGATCTTTTAATTTATCTAAAAAGCTAGCACTTACTTCAAGGCCACCTTCTTTATAAACATAATCAACCAAAGCTGCAATATCTTTTTTCTTCATGACTTTATTCCACATATTTTCAGGAACAAAATCAGGTAAGATAGACTTAATGATTAATCTTCCCGCAGTTGTTGTGATTTTTCTTCCATCAACTACACTTCTAATACTTGCATGAATATCTAAAGATTTTGCTTCTAGGGCAATCATAACCTCTTCAATACCTGTACAAATTTTATGCTCACCCTTAGCACCATCTTTTTCTAAAGATAGATAATAAATCCCCAAAACCATATCTTGAGAAGGCACAGTCACAGAACGACCACTTGCTGGAAGCAAGATATTCATAGATGAGAGCATTAATACTTTACACTCAGCTATTGCTTCTTGTGATAAAGGCACATGCACAGCCATTTGGTCTCCGTCAAAGTCAGCATTAAACGCTGCACATACTAATGGATGAAGTTGAATTGCCTTGCCCTCTACAAGCACAGGATGGAAAGCTTGAATAGAAAGCTTATGCAAGGTTGGAGCACGGTTAAGCATTACAGGATGACCTTTAACAACCTCTTCTAAACACTCCCAAACTTCGTTAGTTTTATTTTCTATCATTTTTTTAGCTTGTTTTACAGTGGTAGCATAACCTTTTTCTTCAAGTTTAGCTAATAAGTGTGGCTTAAATAATTCTAAAGCCATTTTTTTAGGTAAACCACATTGATCCATTCTAAGTTTTGGCCCAACAACAATAACACTACGACCTGAAAAATCCACCCTTTTACCAAGTAGGTTTTGTCTGAAACGACCTTGTTTTCCTTTGATGATTTCACTTAAAGATTTTAATGGACGTTTATTTGCACCTTTAACCGCATTTGCTCTTCTACCATTATCAAATAAAGCATCAACTGCTTCTTGAAGCATTCTTTTTTCATTTCTAATGATAATTTCAGGTGCATCAAGCTCCATAAGTCTTTTTAAACGCGTATTTCTATTGATAACTCTTCTGTATAAATCATTCACATCAGAAACTGCAAATTTTCCACCATCTAAAGCTACTAAAGGTCTTAAATCAGGTGGTAATACAGGTAAATTTGTAATCATCATCCACTCAGGACGATTAGGTACCACTTCATCAATATTTGTATTGCTATTTAAATTGCTATTTAAGAAATTTTCTACCACTTTTAAACGTTTGATGATAGTTTTTTTCTTTGCTTCTGAATTCGTTGCTGCAATATCTTCTTTTAGTTTATTTAAAAGCTCAACAAGATCTAAATTTGCTAGCAAATCTCTAACAACTTCACCACCCATTCTAGCTTTAAATCCACTACTTTCATAGCGTTGCATTAAATTTAAATATTGCTCTTCATTTAATACATCACAAAATTCAACTTTTTTAGTATTTTCATTATCATAGTAAGCATCACCTGGATTTTCTACTATATATGCTTCATAATACAATACGCGTTCTAAATCTTTCATCTTTACACCAAGCAAAGTACCGATACGACTTGGTAAAGAATTTACATACCAAATATGTGCCACCGGTGTAACTAATTCAATATGCCCCATTCTTGAACGACGTACTTTAGAACTAGTAACTTCAACACCACATTTTTCACACTTAATGCCTTTGAAGCGCATTTTTTTATATTTACCACAAAGACATTCATAATCTCTTACTGGTCCAAAAATTTTAGCACAAAAAAGCCCGTCTCTTTCAGGCTTTAAGGTTCTATAATTAATCGTTTCTGGTTTTTTTACTTCCCCATAAGACCATGATTTGATTTTTTCAGGACTTGCAAGTCTTAATTGAAAAGCTTCAAAGTCTCTAGGTCTGCCATCTTCTTTTATTTCGATAGGTTTAAATTTACTCATTATTCTCATCCTTATCAAAAATCTCAACATCTAAAGCAAGAGATTTTAATTCATTTGTAAGTACAAAGAATGTCTCTGGAATACCTGTTGCTGGAACATTCTCGCCTTTTGTTAAAGCTTTATAAGCACTAAATCTACCTTCAACATCATCAGATTTTATAGTTAACATTTCTCTTAAAGTATGAGCTGCTCCATAAGCTTCAAGAGCCCAAACTTCCATCTCACCAAATCTTTGCCCACCAAATAATGCTTTACCACCAACTGGTTGTTGTGTTACTAAGCTATAAGGTCCAGTACTTCTTGCGTGAACTTTTTCATCTACTAAGTGGTGTAATTTAAGCATATACATACATCCAACATGCACACGCTCTGCCATTTTTTCACCAGTTCTTCCATCATAAAGTTCGCTTTTTCCATCCATAGCTATTTTAGCCATTTCAAAAAGCTTACCAAATTCTTCAACCGTTACACCTTCAAATACAGGAGTAGCAAATTTTACCCCTTTAGCCCAATCTCTAGCATAAGAAATAAGTTGCTCATCATTTAAAGTTTGTACAAATTTCTTTTCTAACTCAAGTCTAGATACACTACAAATTTCAAGAATTTTTTCACGTAATTCTTTTACAAAATCTTTTTGTTTTCTATCAAAAATTTCTTGAATTTGATCACCTAATCTCATACCAACAATCCCTAAGTGACTTTCAAGAATTTGCCCTATATTCATACGGCTTGGAACCCCTAGAGGATTTAAAGCTATATCAATAGGTCTTCCATCAGGTAAATATGGCATATCAACTTCTGGAACGATATTTGATACAATACCTTTATTTCCATGGCGTCCTGCCATTTTATCTCCAACTTTTAATTTTCTCTTAGTCGCGATATATACTTTAACAAGTTTAACTACTCCACTTGGTAAAATATCATCTTTTTCTAAAATTTCTAATTTTTCATCATGTTCTGTTTTAAGTTTTTTCTTCTCATTTTGGAAATGGTTTTTTAAATCATCGTATTCTTTTTGTACTTCTTTAGAATAAGCTTTAACTAAAGAATTTAATGCAAAACGATTGATTTTTTCTAATTCTGTAATTTCTACTTTGGAACCTTTTTTATATTTAACACCATTGATTTCTTCATCTGAATTTAAAGGCGACTTAGAAAGCAAAGAACAAACCCTTAAAGTTTCTTCTCTATCCATCATTAAAAGTCTATCATGATGTTCTTTTTCAAGGTTTAATTTTTCATCATCATAAGCTTTTATAGCACGCGCATCTTTTTCATAACCTTTTTTAGTAAAGATTTTCACATCTACAACAACACCTTCTAATGAAGCAGTTGCATATAAAGATTTATTTACAACATGTCCAGCTTTTTCGCCAAAAATAGCTCTTAATAATCTTTCTTCAGGTGTAGGTTTTACTTCGCCTTTAGGAGAAACTTTACCTACTAAAATCATGCCAGGCTTAATATGAGTTCCTATTTTAGCAATACCACTCTCATCAAGATGTGCTAAATCCTCTTCTTTTACATTTGGAATATCTTTTGTAATTTCTTCTACACCATCTTTAAGTTCTCTAGCCTCTACTTCTTTTTCATAAATATGAACGCTAGTAAAAGTATCTTCACGTAAAATTTTCTCACTAATTACAATAGCATCTTCATAGTTATACCCATGCCATGGCATAAATGCGATTAAAGCATTTTTACCAATAGCAAGTTCGCCTTGATCCATACTTGGACCATCTGCAATGATTTGACCTGCTTGAACAAATTCGCCTTTTTTAACAATCGGATGTTGAATAAAAGTTGTATTTTGGTTAGTTCTTAGATTTTTTTCCATTTTGTAATGATCAATAAATGGTCCATTTTCATCTTCACCCAAAATGAAAATATTTTTATTATCAACTTTTTCCACAATCCCTGCTCTTTTAGCTTTAATAGCTTCCCAAGCATCACGCGCAATGATTTTTTCCATACCAGTACCTACTATAGGTGCTTGCGCAGTTAGTAAAGGCACTGCTTGACGTTGCATGTTTGAACCCATCAAAGCTCTGTTTGCATCATCATGCTCTAAGAATGGAATCAAAGATGCTGCAACCCCTACTATCATACCCGAACAAAGGTCAATCAAATGCACTTCTTCTCTTCTTGCTAAGATTGTTTCACCATCTTGTCTTGCTTCAACAAATTCTTCAACAATATTACCCTTTTCATCAATTTTAGTTGAAGCTGCTGCGATCACTAAACCTTCTTCTTGAGTAGCGGTTAAATAAACGATTTCATTGCTTACTTTGCCATTTTCTACTTTCTTATAAGGTGCTTCAACAAAACCCAAATCATTTACTTTAGCATAAGTTGAAAGTGTATTAATTAAACCGATATTTTGACCTTCTGGGGTTTCAACAGGACAAATTCTTCCATAATGCGTTGCATGGACATCACGCACCTCAAATCCTGCTCTTTCTTTTACTAAACCACCCTCACCAAGTGCAGATAAACGGCGCTTGTGAGTTACTTCACTCAATGGGTTTGTTTGATCCATAAATTGAGATAATTGACCACCGGTAAAAAATTCCATAATGGTTACAGTAATTGTTTTAGGATTGATCAAATCATAAGGCATTACTTTGTCAATATCCGCATTTAAAGCCGTAAATTTATCTCTAATAGATTTTTGCATTTTAGCAAGACCTACATGAAGTTCATTCGCTAAAAGCTCTCCGATTGATCTAATACGACGATTACCCAAGTGATCTCTATCATCGATATGGCCTCTACCATTTTTTACTTTAATTAAATATTTTGCAGTTTTTACTATATCTTCATTAGTTAAAACTGTAACGTATTCAGGTGTATCTAAACCTAATTTATGGTTCATTTTCATACGACCAACTTTTGTTAGGTCATATCTTTCAGGATTGAAAAATAAATCATTCACAAAAGCTTTTGCAGCATCTTTTACTACAGGCTCACCTGGTCTCATCACTTTATAAATTCTAATAGCTGCTAAATCATTTTCATCTTCTATATTTTCTGTTTGTTTTAATAATTTTAAAGTTTCATTATCTTGAATAAAAGAATTAATAATAGCAGCATCTACTCCATTAGCTAAATCGTTTGCAATATCAAACTGTTTTTCTTCTTTAATTTTTGCTAATTTTCCTTCATCTAATAGTGTTAAAGAATCATATAAAACTTCACCAGTTTCTTTATTAATGATAGGATTAGCTAAATATCTATTTGTTAAAATTTCAACTGGATATTCAACCCATTTAACACCATCTTTTACAAGCTGTTCAGCCTTTTTCTTTGTCATTCTTTTACCAGCTTGATGAATTACATTACCTTTTTCATCTTTTAAGTCATATTCAACTCTATCTAAAAAGTCATTTGGATTAAATTCGGTTAAGAATTTATCTTTTTTTACATGAATAGTTTGTATAGGGTAGAATAATTTTATAATATCTTGTTTTTTATAACCAAGTGCTCTAAATAAAATTGTAATAGGCACTTTTCTTCTTTTATTGATACGTACATAAAGTACATCTTTAGCATCATATTCAAAATAAAGCCAAGAACCACGATCTGGTATAATTTGAGCTGTATATACTAATTTATTTGCAACAGTAGAACTTTCTTCTTCTTTGAAAATAACACCTGGACTTCTATGAAGCTGATTAACTACAACCCTTTCTACTCCGTTGATAATAAAAGAAATTCTATCTGTCATTAAAGGAATTTCTCTAATATAAATTTCTTGTTCTTTAATATCTTTTATACCAATTTTCTCACCCGTTTTTTCATCTTTTTCATGTAAAGTTAAACGGATTTTCATTTTTAAATTTACAGAATAAGTCAAACCTCTTTCCATACACTCTCTAATGGTATATTTAGGCTTACCTACTTCACTACTTACATATTCTAAACTTAATCTATTTTGCGGATCATGGATTGGAAAGATAGATTTAAATACTTTTTCAATTCCGCTTTCTGAATTTTTTGCATCTAAATTTAAAAAATAATCAAAACTCTTTTTTTGTAATTGTAATAAATTTGGAATGTCTATTTGTTGTGGAACATTCGAGAAGTCTATTCTTAAACGATTTCCTGATTGTGAATTTAACATATTATTATACCCCATGGTAAAAGTATTGAAAGAAAGAATCCTTAATTAAAGGAAAACAAGAAAGGATATATAATCCTTTCTTTTAAAAAACAAAAAATTATTTAAGCTCAACCTTAGCGCCAGCTTCTTCAAGTTGTTTTTTAGCTTCTTCAGCTTCAGCTTTACTAACACCTTCTTTAAGAACTGATGGAGTTTGCTCAACTGCGTCTTTTGCTTCTTTTAATCCAAGACCAGTTAATGCACGAACAACTTTAATTACGTTGATTTTTTTATCACCACCATCTTGTAATACGATATCAAATTCAGTTTTTTCTTCAGCAGCACCGCCAGCAGCACCTGCAACAGCAGCACCTGCAACCATAACTGGAGCAGCAGAAACACCAAATTTTTCTTCAAATTCTTTTACTAATTCTGAAAGCTCAAGAACACTTAGGTTAGAAATAAATTCTAATACATCTTCTTTAGTAATTGCCATTTTTTATCCTTTTTATAATTTTATTCAGCTTCTTTTTTTTCTTTTAATGCATTTAATCCAATTGTGAAATTGGTGATTGGTGCATTCCAAACTTGCAAAAGCATAGCAAGTAATTCATTGCGAGAAGGCATTTTAGCTAAAGCTTTAACTTTATCTACAGAAGCAACTTCGCCTTCGATAAATGCAGTTTTGATCTCAAATGCTTGATTAGCTTCGCTAAATTTATCAGCAACTTTTGAAACATTTAATTGGTCTTCACCCCAAAGATAAATATTAGTATCTTTAAGTTCCATTCCATCTTTGCCGGCATTTTTAAGAGCAATACTTGCTAAAGTATTTTTAATAATTTGAACTTTAACATCCATTTCTCTCGCATTATTTCTTAACTCTTCAAGTTTTTTAGTGTTTAAACCCTTATAGTTACAAACTATAACAGCTTCACTAGCTTTAAAACCTTCTTCAAGTTTAGAAACAAGTTCAACTTTTTGGCTTTTAGTCATCTTTACTCCTTTCCGACCGGTGATTTCAAGCAGAGCAGAAAATCTAATTAAGTCCTAGGACCTCGGCTATCTCCAATCTAAGATAAAAATTAGATAAAATAAAAGTTATTATCTTATCTAATTTTTATTAATGAGAGTAAAACTCTCATTAATTTTATTTTGTATCAAGTAATTCTTGAGTATCAAGAGAAAGAGAAGGACTCATAGTTAAAGAAAGACTAGCGTTTTTAATATATCTTCCTTTTGCAGCCGCTGGTTTGTGTTTATTAATAGCTTTTACAAATGCTGTCATATTTTCTTTTAATTGCTCTTGAGTAAAGCTAACTTTACCTAAACCTGCATGGATATTTCCTTGTTTATCAACACGGAAGTTAACTTGACCATTTTTAGCATTATTCACAGCTTGTGCAACATCCATTGTCACAGTACCTGTTTTAGGATTTGGCATTAGTCCTTTAGGCCCTAAAATACGACCTACTTTACCAACTAAACCCATCAAATTTGGAGTAGCAATTAAAACATCAAAATTCATATTTCCTTTTTGAATTTCTTCTACTAAATCATCACTACCAACTATATCAGCACCAGCATTTTTTGCCTCATCAGCTTTTGCATCTTTTGCTATAACAGCAACACGCACTTTTTTACCTGTACCACAAGGTAAAACTACACTGCCTCTTACCATTTGATCTGCATGTCTTGGATCAACATTTAATTTTAAAGCAATTTCAACTGTTTCATCAAATTTAGCAGAAGCAAGAGTTTTAACTGTGCTTATTGCTTCATCCATTAAGTAATTTTTATTTGAATCAATTTTTTTTAATAATTCTGTAAATCTTTTAGTATTTTTAGACATTAATTTTTCTCCGCATTTTATATAAAGTGCTACCGCCTTTTTAAACTCTTGGCGGTAAAGAGTATTAATCTACGATTTCAACACCCATAGAACGAGCAGAACCCATAATAATCTTAGCAGCTTGCTCTCTATCTTTTGTGTTCATATCAGCTATTTTTTTATCAACAATTTCTAAAACTTGTGCTTTAGTTAATTTACCTACTTTGTTTTTTAAAGGATTGTCCGCACCTTTAGAAATACCTGCAGCTTTTTTGATTAAATCTGTAGCTGGTGGTTGTTTTGTGATAAATGTAAAGCTTTTATCTGCATAAACAGTAATAACAACTGGAATATTAAAACCAGCCATATCTTTTGTTCTTTCATTAAATGCCTTACAAAATTCCATAATATTAACACCTTGTTGACCCAAAGCAGGACCAACTGGAGGTGATGGATTAGCCTTAGTAGCAGCTATTTGTAATTTTATTTCTCCTACGACTTTTTTAGCCATAACCTTTCTCCTTTACTTGCTATATTATCAAACTATTTTTTCAACTTGAGAGTATAAGATCTCTACTGGAGTTGATCTACCAAATATTGAAACATTTAGTTTTAAAACTCCTCTAACCATATCATATTCTTCTACAATACCTACAAAGTTTGCAAAAGGACCTTCGGTTATTCTTACACTTTCTTCTTTATCAAATGAAATTTTAGGTTTAGGTGCTGCTTTATTTTTCACCTTTTCTAAAATAAGATTGATATCTTTTTCACTCAATGGGGTTGGTTTTTTACTTTCCCCTATAAAACGACCAACTTTTGGCAAAGATTGAATTTTATGCCAAAGTTCTGTTGATAAGTCAATATTGGCAAATACATAGCCTGAATATAAACTTCTTTCGCTTATTTTTTCTTTACCATTTTTAAATTCAATCACATCTTCAGTTGGAACAATCACTTCTAGCAATTGCTCTTGAATTCCATGATCTCTAACTAAATTTTCTATGGCTCTTTTTACAGCCATTTCACTACCTGCATAAGTTTGAATTGCATACCATTTATGATTCATTATTTTATCCTATAATCTTAGATAATGAAAACGACATAATCAAGTCAACCAATGCTAAAAATAATGAAACAACAGTAACAACTACAAAAACTGTAATATAAGCATTTCTAACTTGCTCTTTCAAAGGCCAAATAACTTTCGATAATTCAGCTTTTGACAATTTAAAATAAGTTATTAGTTTTTCCATATTTTACCTTATTTTGTGGCAGGGCAAGAGGGATTCGAACCCCCAACCATCGGATTTGGAATCCGGCGCTCTACCGTTGGAGCTATTGCCCTAAGGGCTTTTATATAAAAGCCTTAACTTTTTAATTTAACTTCTTTATGAACTGTATGTTTTTTTAATCTTGGGCAATATTTTTTTAATTCTAATTTTTCAGTTGTATTTTTACTGTTTTTAAAAGTACTGTAATTAATATCACCGCACTCTTCACATTTCAAGCCAACTTTAATTCTCATTTTTATTCCTTAAAAAGCGAGATAAAATCTCGCTTATGATTATTTAATAATTTTAGATACAACACCTGAACCAACGGTACGGCCACCTTCACGGATAGCAAAACGAGTACCTTCTTCAAGTGCAACTGGTGCAATAAGACTTACAGTAATTCTAACATTCTCACCTGGCATAACCATTTCAACGCCTTCTGCAAGTTGGATAGAACCAGTAACATCTGTTGTTCTTACATAGAACTGTGGTCTATAGTTATTAAAGAATGGAGTGTGACGACCACCTTCATCTTTATTTAAAATATAAACTTCTGCTTCAAAGTCAGTATGTGGAGTAATTGATTTTGGCTTAGCAAGAACCATACCACGAAGAACATCTTCTTTTTTAGTACCACGTAGAAGAACACCTACGTTATCACCTGCTTCACCTTGATCCATTTCTTTTCTAAACATTTCAACACCAGTTACTGTAGTGCTTTGTGTTTCTCTAATACCAACGATTTCAATAGTGTCACCAACTTTAACAACACCTTTTTCAATTCTACCAGTAACAACTGTACCACGACCTGAAATTGAGAATACATCTTCAATTGGCATTAAGAAATCTTTATCTGTATCACGAGCTGGAGTTGGGATATACTCATCAACTGCTGCCATAAGATCTAGGATTTTTTTAGACCATTCACCATCTTGTCCAGCTTTTGCTTCTTCAAGAGCTTGTAAAGCAGAACCTGAAATAATTGGAGTGTCATCTCCTGGGAAGTCATAAGAACTTAATAATTCTCTAATTTCCATTTCAACTAATTCTAATAATTCAGCATCATCAACCATATCAGCTTTGTTCATGAAAACAACGATATATGGTACACCTACTTGACGAGAAAGTAAGATGTGCTCTCTAGTTTGTGGCATTGGGCCATCTGCAGCAGAAACAACAAGAATAGCACCGTCCATTTGAGCAGCACCAGTAATCATATTTTTAACATAGTCAGCGTGACCTGGGCAGTCTACGTGAGCATAGTGACGATTTTCTGTTTCATACTCAATGTGAGAAGTTGCAATAGTAATACCACGCTCTTTTTCTTCAGGAGCATTGTCGATATTATCATAATCTTTAAGCTCAGCCAAACCTCTTCTTGAAAGAACAGCAGAGATAGCAGCTGTTAAAGTAGTTTTACCGTGGTCAACGTGACCAATAGTACCAATATTTACGTGAGGCTTATTACGTGAAAATTTTTCTTTAGCCATCTTTTTCCTCCATATAAAATTTACAAACAAATACTAATTTATGTTTTATAATCTTTTGAAATCAATGGAGCTCATAGCGGGACTTGAACCCGCGACCTCTCCCTTACCAAGGGAGTGCTCTACCTCTGAGCCATACGAGCGCTCAGAAAAATTAAAAACATAAATTATAAAATTTTGGAAATTTGAAACTGCTAGAAATTCTGAATTTAAAAACAGCTCCCAGTTTCACTCTACCAAAATTAGGTTGGAGCGGGAAACGGGACTCGAACCCGCGACCCTCAGCTTGGAAGGCTGATGCTCTAGCCAACTGAGCTACTCCCGCAAAGCAATGGTGGTGAGTCGTGGATTCGAACCACGGAAGGCGAAAGCCAGCAGATTTACAGTCTGCCCTCGTTGGCCACTTGAGTAACTCACCATGAATAAAAATGCTTTTTATTTCTGGTCAAACACTGCTATTAACAATGGAGCTGGTTAAGGGACTTGAACCCCCGACCTGCTGCTTACAAGGCAGCTGCTCTACCAACTGAGCTAAACCAGCAAAAAATAAAGTTGAATTATAATGTAATTTTGAATTAATGTCAAGTGTTTTAAATAATTTTGTATAATTTTTTAAAAAATAAAGGATTAAATATGAAAATTTTATTTTCACCTAGTGAAAGCAAAAGTAAAACAAACACACAAACTTGTATAAATGAAAACTCTTTTGTTTTTAGTAACTTATATAACAAAAGACTAGAAGTGCTTACAAAATATAAAAATCATATAAAACAATGCAGTGAAGGCGAACTTGAAAAGTTTTTTGGTATAAAAGATAAAAACGACATGCAAGAGCTAACTCAAGATATTATAATAAAAGACACAATTAAAGCTATCCAAAGATACAATGGAGTTGCTTTTGATTATTTAGACTATGAAAATTTAAGTGAGATTTCAAGAGAATACATAGATGAGAATGTTTTAATTTTTTCTAATCTTTTTGGTCCTATTTTAGCAAAAGATTTAATACCTTATTATAAATTAAAGCAAGGAGAGAAAATCAAAGATTTTAATATAGAAAAATTTTATAAAGATAATTTTTCTGATGTAATTGATAAATTTTTAGAAAATGAATTAATAATTGATCTTAGAGCTAAATTTTATGAAAAATTTTATACTATCAAAAAGCCTTTTTTAACTTTCACTTTTTTAAAAAATTCCAAGAGTTTAAGTCATTTTGCAAAAGCTTATAGGGGTAAAATGCTAAGAATACTAGCAAATAAAAATATACATAGCAAAGAAGCTTTGCTTGAAAATCTACCTAATGAATTAAAAATAAAAGAAATTAAAATACAAGGATTAAAAGAAGAGATAATTTTAGATATAGTAAGCTAAGCCAAAAGGCTTAGCTTTTTATAATTAGAATGTATATAGAGCTTCAAGTCTGATGAATTGATCATCACTATCTGTGTTTTTCACACCTTCATAATTATCTTCAGTTAAGTAAGAATAGAAGCCGCTAAATGTAAGTTTTGGGCTGTATTTATAAGATACTCTTGCGATATATTCGTTTTTATCAACATCTTCCAAATTTGCTAGTTTAGTTTTACCACCGATATAGTCAAATCCTACTCTCACAGTTTCAGCAAAAGTATAACCTAAACCTGCAAAATAGAAGAAGTTTTCACCTATATCACCTCTTAAATCACTACCCGCAGAGTAGAAAATTTGCTCACCTGGTGCGATAACTTGACCTAAATCTTCTAAAGTAACTACTGTCATTTTATCTTTTTCACCATAGCCAACTACACCTGCTTGGAAATCAAAAGCAGAGATTTGTCCGCTGAATTTACCTGCATAATAGTTACCATTATCTACTTCTTGACCGTGAGTTTTGTAAAAGTTTTCAAAATCGCTGTCTAGACTATTTCCTAAGTATTGACCTTGAATTTTGAAGTTCATATCGTTAAATGCAAATTTATAGCTAGCATCTACTGCATATAAAAACGCATTGTTTGCTGAGTAAGCTGCCCATAATTGGAATGCAAATGGATCAAAATCACCTAATACAGCAGCACCGTATAGTGATGATTTGTTAAGTTTTGTTGGTCCAAAATCACCATCATCTTCCCAATTGAAAGCATCAAACCAATAACCTGCAAAAGTTAAACCTTCGATAGAGTTATTAAGAACTTTAGCTCCTGTTCCTACTGCATCATCAGTCCAAATAGAACCAACTTCCATTTTACCGAAAGTTACGCTTGTAGCATAAGCTTCGTTAGTGTATTCTAAGTAAGCTTGATTTACATTAAATGTATCTTTTGTAGTAGTACCTTGCTCACCATTATTACCTCTACCAAAACCAAAATCAGTTGCATCATACTGGAATTGAACGAAAGCTTTGAAATTATCATCTAAAGCTGCTTTGAAGTTTAATTGTGCTTTAAATTTATGCTCGTTGTTTTTAGTGCTATTGTAACCTTCTTTTTCAACAACATCACCAATTTCTTGTCTATCAGATTGGAATCTGTATCTCATCATTCCTGATACATCAACATCTTTTATAGCTTCTTCAAGTGAAACAGCGTTAGCTGCTGAAAAAGCACCTGCAGCTAAAGCTGCTACTAAACTAAGTTTAACTAGTTTCATGAGAATTCTCCTTATTAAAATTAAAACTATGGTTTGTATTATAGCATAGTTTTATATAAGAATTCTTAAAGTAAATAAAAACAATATAAAATATATTAGATTATATAGTATTAGTATAAAGTAGAGATATATATCTTTAAAGATCTAGTTTGAAACTAGATCTTTAAAAACTAAGGAGTTATCTATGAATGTTTGCTTTTACAAATGTAATTATGCTCTTTGATAGTTAATGTATGGAAACTGAGAAAAGTTAGTTTCCATTACTTTTTAAAACTTCTTCTTCCTAGCATCCTCTAAGATATCATTAGCTATTTTATTA
>NZ_JAKMQT010000011.1:0-21598 GCF_025771725.1 Campylobacter sp. IFREMER_LSEM_CL2151
GGGAAATAATAGTAGCAAAGGATAGTTTTAGTAAAGTGTTATTACCCCCCCCCATACGCTTATAAGAAAATGTTGTCATTGAGAAATCCTTTGAAGTGATATTTTTTAATATTTGTAATGTTAATTACTAATATATTATTAACAATTAAGTAATGTTATTAATATATTTATAAATTTAAGCTTAATTATAAACAATAATAAAATATTAGTATAATAAGAATATATTACATGAGGTTGAATATATTGAAAAATAGGACTTTGAATAAAGAATAGTGTTATAAATTTCTAAAAGAACTTTTTACTAAAAGTATACTTAATAAACTAGCAATCACTATAAAAATAATATAAATATAAAAATATTTCTCATACATAAAATTAACAACAAAGGGTGTTAAAAAACCTAAAATCGCATAAGAAACATTATAAGCAAAAGAAAGACCACTTGATCTTAACTCTGTAGTAAAAATTTGAGTCATAAAAATAGGTGCAAAAGCTATAATGCCTTGCGCAAAACAAGCAAGCAAATAAAATGATAAAAACCACTCATTATAAAAGCTAAAACTTATACCAAAAACTCCAAAAAGCAAAGTGAAAATCAAACAAATTCTAAAATGTTCTAAAAAATCAGCCAAATACCCTTGTACTAAACTTCCTAGTATGATCATAACTATGGCTAAATTTTGATATAACAAAGCAGTAGTTTTACTAACTCCTAATAGGCTTTCAAAATATTGCGGTAGTATCATTAAAGTAGCTACCCCACTTGTTAAAATCACAGTAAGTAAAGCGCATATTAACATACTTTTTTTATGTGTTTTTAAAGCTTGTAAAAGTGGAAAATTTAAAATTTTTTCTTTTTCTTTTATGCTTTTAAAAGCTGGCGTTTCATTAAGCTTTGTACGCAAAAATAAAGCTAATATGCCAAAAAATCCCCCTATAAAAAAAGGAATTCTCCAAGCAAAGCTTTCTACTTCTTCTTTATCAAAATACGCATATATACTTAAAGTCGCTAAATTTCCAAGTAATAAACCTAAAGTTAAAGTCGCTGAAATAAAACCAAGTGCCAAACCAAGTCTTTTTTTACTTACAAATTCGCTCACAAAAATCCAAGCACCACTCACTTCAGCTCCTATGGCTAGTCCTTGAGCTATCCGTATGATAAAAAGCATAAAAGTAGCTAAAAGTCCTATACTTTCATAAGTAGGTAAAAAGGCCAAAACAAAACTTGGCACGACCATTAAAAGCATACTGACATAAAAAACATTCTTACGCCCTTTAATATCTGCAAAATGCGCTAAAACAACAGCACCAAAAGGTCTGGCTAAATACCCTGCCCCAAAGGCTACATAGGTATAGATTAATGGCCAAAAATCATCATTTTGAGGAAAGAAAATTTTTGCAAAAACACTTGCAAAGAAGATAAATAAAACAAAATCATAAAATTCTAAAATACCACCTAAAGAAGCATAGATGGTATTTTTAAAGGCTTTTTGCATTATTAAATTTTGCCACCTTCGATTACTACATCATCAGCTTTTATATCATCGCTAAAAAATGGTTTTAAGGTTTCATCATAAGCTTTATGAAAAAATTGCTCATTTTGTAATTTTATAATCAAATCATTGATAAATTTCAGCATAGCTTCATCGCCTTTTTTTACAGCAGGAGCTATAACATCATGATTTCCAAGTTCTTTAATCACCACTTCAAAATTTGGATTTTCTTTAGCCCATGCAAAAAGTAAAGCATTATCATGACTTAGCGCATCGCCTCTTTTACCGATTAAAGCTGCAAAGGTTTCTGTGTTTTGATCAAATTTAATCGTTTTAATTTCTGGCATATTTTTTGTAAAATACGCATCAGCTGTTGTACCTTTATTTAAAATCAAAGTTTTATTTTTTAAATCATCTATAATTTTGATATCTGATCCTTTAGGAGCCACTACTCCAAGAGCAACTTTCATATAAGGCAAAGCAAAATCCACCACAGCTTCTCTTTCTGGAGTTTTAGTAAAATTTGCTAAGATTAAATCTACTTTATTTGACTCTAAAAACTCAACCCTATTTGCTGCTTCGACTAAAACAAATTGCACTTTAGACTCATCACCCAAAAGTTCTTTTGCTATACGTTTAGCAAAATACACATCATAGCCTTGATTTTTCCCTTGTGCGTCTAGGTAGCCAAATGGAGGTTTATCACCAAACACACCTATGCGGATAACACCTTGTTGTTTGATTTTCTCTATAGAGTTTTCATTAGAACTTGAATTTGAGCAGGCGCTAAAAAAAAGTGCCATTAAAAATGATAAAAGAAAAATCTTTTTCATATTTTTTCCTTAATGATTGAAATTTAAATTTTTAAACCTTATATTAATTTTTTAAACAAATCTTTTCTAAAATAAAATTAACGATGAAAATCAAACAAATTGAGAAATTTTTTCGCACGATCAGTTTTTGGATTTTGAAAAAATTCATCAGGCTTTGAAATTTCTACTATTTTTCCATCATCCATAAAAACTATTTTATCAGCAACTGCTCTTGCAAAACCCATTTCATGCGTAACTATAAGCATAGTCATACCATCTTTTGCTAAATTTAAAATCACATCTAAAACTTCACGCACGATTTCAGGATCAAGCGCTGCTGTAACTTCATCAAAAAGCATAATTTCAGGATTCATGCAAAGGCTTCTAACTATGGCTATACGTTGTTTTTGCCCACCACTTAACTCTTTAGGATAAGCTTTTAATTTATGCAAAAGCCCTACTCTATCAAGCCAGTATTTTGCTTCTTCTAAAACCTCTTCTTTTTTTCTTTTTTGAACCTTTAAAGGTCCTAAAAGTATATTTTGCTCCACATTTAAATGATCAAAAAGTTCATAAGATTGAAACACCATACCTATTTTTTGGCGAATTTGAGTCCATTTTTTATAATTTTTATCAATTTTCTCATCATCTACAAAAATAGCCCCATCAGCCATTTCTTCTAAACCATTAATACATCTTAAAAGTGTAGATTTCCCACAGCCACTTGGACCTAGTATAACCACTACTTCTTTTTGATTTACTTCTAAATTTATATCTTTTAAAACATGATGATCATCATAATATTTTTGTAAATTTTGTATTTTTAAAATGCTCATATTAGCTCCATTTTTTCTCTAAAAACTTTGAATATACCGACAAAGGATAGCAAAGTATAAAATAAATCAATAAAATCAAACCATAAATCACAAAAGCCGCATAAGAATTTTGAAATAAATTAAGCTCAATCACTTGTTGGCCTACTTTAATAAGCTCTATACCGCCGATTAAATAAATCACTGAAGTACTTTTAATAATTCTTGTAAAAAGATTAATACTCATCGGCAATAATCTTCTTAAAGATAAAGGTATAATAATAAAAAGATAAACTTCAAATTTATTAAAACCTAAAGAAAGCCCTGATTCATACTGGTGTTTTGGTATGCTTGCTAAAGATGATCTAACCAAATCCATCATCTCAAACACACCCCAAATACTAAAAACAATAATACTTGAACCCAAAGCACTCAAATGCCATCCAAACCATTTAGCTAAGCCAAAATGCACTATGAAAAGCCAAACAATCAAAGGCATAATACGTACAAATTCAAGCATAAAACGACAAAAAGCATAAAGGATTTTATTTTTAGAATGCATTAAAATTCCAAAAAATACTCCTCCTATGAGTGAAATCAAAACACTAATCAATGAAAGCTCTAAAGTAACCTTTAAGCCTTGTGCTAGTCTAAAAAAGGTATCTTGATTTAAAATTTCAAACATAATTTAACCTTTTTTCTATACGGTTTAACACTAAAGATAAAGGTAAAATCAAAATCAAATAACAAAGCACCAAAGCAAATAAAGCTTCATTACTTTTATAATAAAGTCCTATAAGATCTTTAGCCACATATACTAAATCTGCTAAAGCAATAATACTTACTACTGAAGTTTCTTTGAGTAAAAAAATGATATTTGCACTAATGCTTGGCATAGCTATACCCAAAGCTTGAGGCATGATAATATAACGGAAATTTTGCCATTTACTCAAACCCAAAGAAAGTCCTGATTCATATTGTTGTTTTTTCACCGCTTCCATACCCGCTCTTAAGCTCTCAGCCATATAAGAACCACCTAAAAAGCTAAGTCCTATCACAGCACAGGCAAAAGAACTAAGGTGTATCCCAAACTCAGGCAAGGCATAATATAAAAAGAAAAGTTGGATTAATAAAGGTGTGTTTCTTGAAAATTCTATATAAATTTTACAGATTGTATTTAAAAAAGAAAATTTAAAATAACTTACTCCCACACAAAATAAACCTACTAAAAATGAAAAAAATACTCCATAAATAGCAAGTTTTAAAGTAAGCCAAGAAGCTTGTATAAACATAGGGCTAAACTTGATTAAAAAATCAAAATCCATAAAACCTTCCATACTTCAAATACAATATTGTAACAAATAAGACTTAAAAAGACTTAATTAAATTTTGCATTTTTTCTTTATTTAAAATTGCTATTTTACCTTTATTTGTGCAAATAAGCTCATTTTGTTTTAATTCTTTTAAAAAACGCGACAAAGATTCTGGGGGTAAATTTAAAATCACAGCGATTTCTTTTTGCTTTAAATTTTGTAATTTTTCTTCATTTTCTAGTAAAAAGCTGACTAGTCTTGACTTTAAATCCAAAGATTTTTGTCTGATGAAATTTTCTAAAATTCGAATTTTACCGATTAAAGAAGTCAAAAGCAAAAAGCTAAATTCTCCATTTTCTAAGCATAATTTTTTAAATTCATCAAAATCAAAAACACAAATTTCACAATCTTGCTCACAAATAGCATTAGCTGGGTAATTAATACCCTCAAACACAGGCATTTCAGCTATAAAATTTACCGGAGTTAAAGTATGCAGTGTCAGCTCAAAACCTTTTGCATTCACCTTATATATACGCACTTTTCCACTTAGTAAAATGTAAATTTTATTTGCTTTTTCACCTTGAAAAAATAAAATATTCCCTTTGTTAAAATGTTTTTTCTTGCCTTTAGAAATTAAAATTTCAAAATGTTTATCCATTTTCTTTTTCCATATTTTTAATACTTTCTTTTGCTTTTAAAACTAATTCTTCATCATCTGCAAAATCAAAGAATTTAAAATGATTACCATGTTGCACTCTACCATCTAGCAAATCCCCGCTTAGTCTGTTTTTTAAATCAAGCTCAGCTATTTTAAATCCATCTAAAGTTTTAGCAAATTCAAGCAAACGGCTTGGAATTTCTTTTTGCTTAGTATATAAATAACAAAAGCTCTCAAGCCCTACTCTACCTACCCTGCCTCGAAGCTGATGTAAGGTAGCAAGCCCAAGTCTTTCAGCCCCAACAATAACAATCACACTTAGTCTTGGTAAAGAAATCCCCACTTCAACCACGGTTGTAGAAAGCAAAATCGTGCCTTTTTCTCTAAATTCTTGTAAAATTTGATCTTTATTTTTATCTTTTCCATGGGTTACATAAACATTTTTGTATTTGTTTATCCAGTATCCTTGTGCTTGTTCTAGTGATAAATAATCTATATTTTCACTTTCATTTACCAAAGGATAAATGATAATTATTTGATGATTTTTAGCTAGCTCACCATCAATTTTTTTAAGCAAATATTTAAAATCTTTATCTTGTATACAAAAAGTTTTAATGTCTTTTTTAAAAGGCATTTGTTTAATAAAACTAAAATTTACAAGCTCACTTTGTATCATAGAAAGAGTTCTTGGTATAGGTGTAGCAGAAAATTGCACGATATGCGGAGCATATTGAGAGTTTTTGCTAAGCTCACTTATTTTTTGTCTTTGATTAGAACCAAAACGGTGTTGCTCATCTATCATCACTAAAACTGCTTCAAATTCTTCTTGATGAATGAGTGCATGTGTGCCTATGATAAAATGGGCTTGTTCTTTTAATTTTGCTAAATCTTTATCTTTTTTACCACCTTTTAAAAGCAATACATTAACAAAATCAGGCAAAAGTCTTTTTGCTTCATGATAAATTTGCTCTGCTAATATACTAGTTGGAGCCATTAAAATGGCCTTTTTAGGATACACTAGCAAACTTGCAGCAAGTATAACCAAAGTCTTGCCACAACCCACATCACCCATTACCGCACGCCTTTTAGCAACTTTATTTTGTAAATCTTTTTTAATATCTTCTATCGCTAAAAGCTGATCATTTGTAGGGTTAAATTCTAAACCCTTAAGCCAAGAGCTTATATCAAAAAGTTCTATTTCATAAGCATTTTGTGATATTTTTTTACCCTTTAAACGCCTTAGATGATTAAAAATTTCTATATATTTTAAGTCTTTAACTATGGCGTTAAAATTTTCATAAAGAGTTAAATCATCATAATTGTGTAAATTTAAAAGTAAATTAATGTATTTTTGTTCTAAATTTAGTGCTTTTAAGTTAGCTTCATTGACATATTTTAAAATAAGTTTTTTGATACTTTCATCTTTAATAGAGCTAATTTGGTATTTAGGGACTATTTGACCTATGTTTTTTACTATTTTTGGATTTATAAACTGCCAAATTCCATTAAAAAAATTCATCTTTGCATAGATACAAACCAAAGCATTATGTTTAAAAATTTTAAAATGCCATTTATTAGGATGAAAAATTACTATATTTGCCTTTATACCCCATTCTAAACATTCACAAAGCATAAAAAGCTGAGAGTGATGATTTTGCATGCTGATAATTTTTACATTTTGAGTGCAAAATGTATTTTTTGGAAACTTTGAAATTCTAAAATCATCAAATTTTTTAGGTAAAATCAAAGCCAAATCGATACAATTTTTAACCCCTAAAGCATGAAGTAGTTTTAAGTCCTTTTCTTCAACTTTCATTTTCTATACTTGCAAAACTCACTTTTGTAATTTCACTATGTGTTTTGATAAAGTCATTTAGTTCATCTAAGGTAGTGTTTTTAATCTTTTGCATTTCTTCTTTTAAATTTCCAAGTTTTAAACCATGCAAATACTCATTTAACATTATATCTAGTCTTTTAGCCAAGCTTTCATACCTTAAAGGCATAGAACCTACTAAAAATTGTTTAGCTAGTTGAAATTCTTTTTCATTCACTCCATTTTGGACAAAATTTTCAAAAACTTCTTTAACTAAAGTTTTAGCCTCATTAGAACTTTCATTTTTAGTTTGCAAATACCCAAAAACCCTACTATAATTTAAATTTACATCAAGCATAGCATATGCTGAATACGCCAAGCCTCTTTTTACACGCACTTCCTCCATCAAACGCGAACCAAAACCACCTTGACCCAAGATAAATAAAGCAAGTTTAGCTAAATACATTTTTTCATCATTAATTTGTATATTAAATGGAGAACAAAAGTATATATAAGCTTGTTCGGTGCTTTTTTGCTCACTTACTTCTATACTCTCATCAATAAGTTTGTAACTTTTGTTTTGATTTGGAGTGTTTCTTTTTAGAATTTGGCAAATTTTTTCTACTTTAATCTTTACTTCATTTTCTTTAATATCTCCACCAAAAACAAATAAAGCATTATCAAGCACTAAATTTTCACTCATAAAATCTTGCAATTCTTTTAAGCTAATCTTTTCTATGCTTTCTTTAGTCCCATCAAGACCACTAGCAAAAATTTCATCTTTGAAAACATTTTTATTTAAAAGTCTTTTTGCTTGATAATCATAATCAGTATTTAAACTTGCAAGCTCACCTAAGGCTAAAGTTTTTAATCTTTGTAAGATTTTTTCATCAAAACGCACATTTAAAAACAATTCTTGTAATTTTTCTAAAGCAAAATCAAAATGTTCTTTCAAGCATTTAATACTAATTTGAAAATGCTCAAAACTAGCCTTAGCGTAAAGCTCTATAGCACGGTATTCTAAGCTTTTAAAAAACTCATCATTACTTCCTTCATTTAAAAGCCTAGCAAGCATACTAGTACAACCTCTATTGTGTTTTTCTGCTATTTTTCCACTATTTTTAAAAATGAGTTTGAAAAATACTACAGGAAGCTCGTTTTCATACTCATATATTATGTCTATTTTAGTATTATTAAAGTCTAAATTTAGCATTAAAACCTTTCTAAAATATTATAAGCTGTGTCGCGTTTAGCAGGTAATTCTCCTATATCTTTTATAAGTTCTATCATTTGTTCTTGATTCATTCTGTATTTTGCACCCGCTGCAGCTACGACATTTTCTTCCATCATAGTTGAACCTAAATCATTTGCACCAAACTTTAAAGCAAGTTGACCTATTAAAGAGCCTTGTGTTACCCATGAACTTTGTAAATTTTTAAAATTATCCAAATACAACCTTGCTAAAGCTAGCAATCTTAAATATCTATTAGAGCTTTGTTTGATGATTTCAGAGTGTTTTTTGATTAAAGGGGTATTTTCACTTTGAAATGACCACAAAATAAAAGCTCTAAAGCCATTTGTTTTATCTTGTAAATTTCTTAAATGATCAAAATGTTCGATAATTTCCTCATCATTCTCAACCGTACCAAACATCATAGTAGCAGTACTTTTCATACCTATATTATGTGCACTCTCATGCACTCTAAGCCAGGTGGCTGTGTCACATTTGTGTGGTGCGATGATATCTCTTACCCTATCGCTTAATACTTCAGCACCCGCTCCAGGTATAGAAAAAAGTCCTTTAGCTTGTAATCTTTTTAAAACCTCTTCGATAGAAATTTTAGAAACTCTTGCTATATAAGCTATCTCTACTGCTGAAAAACCATGCACAGTGATGGTTGGATAATTAGTTTTTATATAAGAAAGTAAGTCTTCATACCATTCTATTTTAAGTTTTGGGTGTACTCCGCCTTGAAATAAAATTTGCGTTCCACCTATGGCTTGTAATTCTTCTATTTTTTGCCCTATTTCTTCATATTTTAAAATATAAGAATCATCATCTTTTTCTTTTCTACAAAAAGCACAAAAATCACAATCAATACAGCAAATATTTGTATAATTTATATTTCTATCTACCACAAAAGTGGTTATTTTTTCAGGGTGAAGCTCTAATTTTTTCTCATATGCCATTGCGCCTAATTCATACAAAGGTGCATTATGGAGCAAATTTAATGCTTCTTTTTTGCTTAATCTATTCATTATTAACCTTTTTTATAAAAAGAATTATTATAGCATTTAAATGTAAAATAATCTTAAAAACGCTATAATCAAGCCCTTTAATTTCATATATTCATAGGATACTCATGACTTATAGGTCTTTATTTAAAAACAATAAAACTTTTCGCCTTTTAGCAACAGTACAATTTATAAGTTATTTTGGTGCATGGTTTTCTCAAGTAGGTGTTTTCACCCTTTTAACCAAAGAACTACAAGCACCTGCGAATATCATAGGTTTTTCAGCTATTTTTGTTTTTCTACCTTCTATTATACTTGCACCTATAAATGGAGTTATAGTGGATAGATTTAAACCTAAGAATTTATTGCTAACAATGATTAGCATTGAGATGATTTCTATTTTTATGCTAATTTTTGTAAATTCTTTAGCTATGCTTTGGTTTTTATACTTTTTAACCTTTGTACGTATGGCGGTTGCAAGTATGTATTTCCAAACAGAAATGTCGGTTTTACCTAAAATTTTAACCCCGCAAGAATTAAAACTAGGTAATGAGCTTCATAGTATTATATGGGCTGTATCATATGCTTTGGGTATGGGTGCAGCAGGACTTTTTATAGATCTTTTTGGAGTAAAACCAGCTTTCATAGCTGATACTTTAATGCTATTTTGTGCTATGCTTATACTTAAAACTTTAATCTTACCTGATGAAAAAAACACCACACAAAACAATCTTTTTATACTAATCAAAGAAGGCTTAGCTTATGTATTTAGCAATAAAAAAATCATTCATTTGATTTTGCTTCATGGAGTTGTAGGGATAACCGCTTATGATGTTTTAATCACTCTTTTAGCCGAATATGAATACGCAAAAGTTATTTCCATACCTCTAGCCATAGGGCTTTCTAATGCCATAAGGGCTATATCTTTACTCATAGGACCTTATGTTCTTAGTCCTTATATTAATAAAAACACTTTAGTATATTTATATTTAGCGCAAGGTATAGGCATAATGCTTTGGGCTTGTTTGCAATTTAACTTTTATCTTGCCTTTATAGGCTTAATAATGGCAGGTTTTTGTACTTCATCTTTATGGAGCTATACTTACACACTTTTGCAAAATGATTGTGATAAAAGATACTATGGTAGAGTGATTGCCTATAATGATATGGTGTATTTAACCTTTAGTGCGATTATTGCTTTTTCAACAGGATATTTATTTGAATTTTATGGAGTAAAATTAAGCCATTTTACTTTTGGCTTAGGAGTATGTTTTATCTTTGCGGCGATTTATTGGTGGTGGTTTAATAAAAAATATAATTAATCCACCTTAGAATAATAAACCCCACCCGCTGAAAAGTTCTTATCAAAATACGCTGTTTCAGGCACAAGATCTGATTTTCCTGGATATATCCTACCCTCTCTATTTAATATCTTATAAAAACGCTCCATAAGTCTTATTTTGAAATCTTGATCAAAATATATCATCATATTTCTTGAAAAAATCACATCAAATTTTCCAAGCTTAAATAAAGAATCATCAAAAACATTACAAAGCTCAAAACGACATCTACAAGCTAAGGTTTCTTTTTTAAGCTGATACATCCTATCTTTTACATCAAAATAACGCGTTTTTTGCATAGTGTTTAATCTAGCTACTGAGCGCTCTGAATATATCATTTCATTGCATTTATCTATCATTTTTTTATTAATATCTATACCAACTATATTCATACCTTTAATGAAATTCTCACTTGCTAAAATAGCCAAAGAATACACTTCCTCACCACTTGAGCATGGAGCACAAAGCACATTTACAGGACGATCAAGAGATTTTATATAAAAAATTACATCTTTTAATTGCTCTAATTCTCTAAAAAAATAAGTCTCACAAACTGTGATAAAATCCATAGTTTCTTGTTTTAAATTTCTTTGAAACTGCACTTTTTCATTTAATTCACTAAGATTACTTAAACCTAGTTCTTGTAAAAATTTAGGAAGTTTTATAGATAAAATATCTTTTTTAGTATTAAGGTTATTTCCGCTTATTTGTTCTACTATTTTTATAAAATCATTCATTTCATTTTCTGTAATTTTTATCATCTTTCCATCCTATGACTTGATAAAATTAATTATTTCTTTTTTGAGCTCTATTAAACTCATAGGCTTTAAATTTGGGTTAGTATCTCTAGCTTTTTTTGGCATTCCATATACTATAGAATCTGCCTCATTTTCACACAAGCACCTTACCCCAACCTTATAAAGCTCAAACAAAGATTTAGCACCATCATCACCCATTCCTGTCATAATCAAAGCTAAAATTTTATGATATTTGCAAAGATTTACAGCCGAATGAAACAAAACATCAATTCCTGGATTAAAACTACTTGTTTGCTCTGTAGTATTTAACACCAAAGCATTATTTCCGCTTAAAACCATATTTCTTTGACAAATATAAATTTTATTTTTTAAAACTTCTTTATCGCTTGGTATGATCACATCACTTTTTGCTTCTTTGTTAAACTGATTTACAAAAGAAGGAATAAAAGCTGGGTTCATGTGCTGAGCAATCACCACCGCGCAGTCTTTAAGTTCTACATCGTTTAGTAAAAACTTTAGTTGGCTTGGACCACCCGTTGAAGAACCAATCAAAATAAGCTTCATTTTTTACCTTAAATAATTATTGTTATTATATCAAATAAATATTTGAAAATATCAAAAAATAATTATATACAAGAAAGAAAAATTTTAATTAAATATGATAAAATTAATACTTTAAAATTTCAACGATAAAGTGATTGTTAAATGTTAAGAGAAAAAATTTACATAGCAAGTGATCATGCTGGCTTTGTTTTAAAGCAAGAGATTGTCAATTTTTTACAAGAAAAAAATATAAGCTTTGAAGACTTAGGTCCTTTTAGCGAGGATCGCTGTGATTATCCTGATTATGCGCATTTATTAAGCTCTAAAATTGATGAAAATAGTTTTGGAATTTTAGTATGCGGATCAGGCATTGGTATGAGTATAGCAGCAAATCGCCATAAAAATATACGCTGTGCTTTGTGCAACGAACCTTTAAGCGCTAAACTCTCAAGAGAGCATAATGATGCAAATGTTTTAGCCTTAGGAGCTAGATTAACCGGAGTAGATATGGCTTTTGAAATCATCTCAAATTTCATCAATACTACTTTTAGCGGTGGAAGACATTGTGCGCGAATTAGTAAAATAGAGGCAAAATTATGATTTTAAGTTGGCTTGTATTAACTGTATTAATTTGTGTTAGTATTTATATGACTATTATGTTGCTTTATTATAAAACCTTACTTCATAAAGAAAAAGTAGCAAAAGAATTTATAAAAAACAACCTTGATGATACTGAAATAGTTATTAGAAAGCTACAAGTACAACTTCAAAGAAGTTTAGGAAATATAGATATTCTAACCGAAGAGTTAAACAAAAGCAAAGCGGACTTAACTTCTCTTAGAACAAGAAATTCACAATATCGTATCGAAAATGAAAAATTAAGACAAAGAATCAAAGAATTAGAAGCAAAAATCGAGGCATTATTATGATGAAAGAACAAGATAAAAAATACTTATTAGATAGCATTAGAGCTATTAAGGATTTTCCAAAAGAAGGGATTATTTTTAGAGATATTACTACTTTGTTAAACAACAAAGAAGCATTTGCATTTTTAATGGATCACTTGGTAGAAAAGTATCAAAACGCAAAACTTGATTATATCGTTGGTATAGAAAGTAGAGGTTTTATTTTTGGAGCTGCGCTAAGTGCTAGATTAAAACTACCTTTTGTGCCTATTAGAAAACCAGGCAAATTACCTTCAAAATGCTTGCAAGAATCTTATAGCTTAGAATATGGCAGTGATACCATAGAAATTCACATTGATGCATTTAATAATCAAAAGGCAAATGTTTTACTTATAGATGATCTCATCGCTACAGGTGGCACGGCTATCGCTGCTGTTAAACTCATAGAAAAACTCAATGCAAAATGCGTTGAAGCTTGCTTTTTACTAGAATTAAAAGATCTTGATGGGGCTAAAGAATTAGCTAAATTAACTTCTATTTATAGTGTTTTAGAGGTATAAAATGGAAGAATTTTTAAAACAACTTTTGTATGATTATAAAAACTGGGCTTATATCATCGTGTTTTTATGGTGCATACTTGAGGGAGAACTTGCGCTTATTTTAGCAGGTATTTTTGCACATGAAGGCCATGTAAATTTAGGACTTATCATCTTTGTAGCAGGTTTGGGTGGTTTTGTAGGTGATCAAATATATTTTTATATAGGAAGATATAATAAAAAATACATTCAGAAAAAACTCCGCACCCAAAGGCGTAAATTTGCCATAGCACATTTGCTCTTGCAGCGTTTTGGCTGGCCTATTATATTCATACAAAGATATATGTATGGCTTTAGAACCATTATACCTATGAGCATAGGACTAACACGTTATAGTGCGAAAAAATTTGCATTTATTAATCTCATTAGTGCTTGGGCTTGGGCTGCAATAACCATTTTACTTGCTTGGTTTTTTGGGAAAGAAATTTGGCTTGCAGTAGAATGGGCTGGAGATCACTGGTATTTTGCAGTGCCTATTATTGCTTGTTTCTTACTTGCTTTATTTTTAGGTATGAAACAAATTGAAAAATCAATACTTAGAAAAAGGACTCATAAATGACTTTTAATTTTAAAGAAGAAGCTATAAATTCTATAAATGCTGATTTTGAAATCATTTTAATACAAGATAAAAAGATAGAAAAATACACTCAAAGCCAAGAACTTTTTAAACTTTCAAACTACAAAGGCGAAGGAATTTGCATAGATATGCAAAATAAAATTCTTTATAGCGAACTTAAAAGTTTAGAATATGAAGATATAAGACTTGCTTTTGCAAATGCCTATAAGGCTTTAAAAAAACTTGAAATTCAAAGTGTTAAAACAAAAAGTGTTGTAGGAAAATGCGTAGTAAATAGTTTTAATGCTATGATTCAAGGATTTACTTTTGGTGCTTATGAGTTTGATAAATACAAAAAAGAAAAAACACCGAGTAAATTAGAAAATATTTTCATTTCAAAAGATGAGATTAACGACAAAACATACAACCTAGAAGAAGCTTGTATAGGTATAAACTATGGACAAGTTTTTTCAAATGCTTGTGATTTTGCAAAAAATATCGTAAATGAAATTCCACAAATTTACACTCCTGTAAAAATGGCCGAAGACGCGCTTAGTTTAAGTCAAAATGATTGCAAGATTTCATGTAAAATTTATGAAAGCGATTTCTTAGAGCAAGAAAAAATGCAAGCATTTTTAGCGGTAAATCGTGCTTCAATCCATCCTCCAAAACTTATTCATCTTTCATATAAACCACAAAATCCAAAAATGAAAGTAGTGTTTGTAGGTAAAGGGCTAACTTACGATAGTGGTGGGCTTAGTTTAAAACCTGCTGATTATATGCTTACGATGAAATCAGACAAAAGTGGTGGTGCGGCTGCAATGGCTATCATCAAAGGTGCAAGTGAATTAAACCTTGATATAGAAGTGCATTCTATCATCGGTGCAACTGAAAACATGATAGGCGGAAATGCTTATAAGCCTGATGATGTACTTATCTCAAGAGAAGGTGTGAGTATTGAGGTTAGAAATACCGACGCAGAAGGAAGATTAGTTTTAGCAGATTGTCTTTCACTTGCTCAAGATCTAAAACCTGATTTATTAATAGATCTTGCTACTCTAACCGGAGCTTGCGTAGTAGGACTTGGAGAATACACAAGTGCCATCATGGGAAATAATGAAGATTTGCAAAATGATTTTTTCAAAGTAAGTAAAAAAAGTGGAGATTTAGCTACTATTTTACATTTTAACCCACACTTAAAAGAGCTTATAAAATCAAATATAGCAGATGTTAGCAATACCTCTTCAAGTCGTTATGGCGGGGCTATTACTGCAGGGTTATTTTTAAATTCTTTCATTAGAGAAGAATACAAAGACAAATGGTTACATTTAGACATCGCAGGGCCAGCTTACTTAGAAAAAGCTTGGGGTTATCATAGCTTTGGTGCAAGTGGAGCGGGTGTTAGAATGTGCCTTTCATATTTACTTTATCTTTCAAGGAAACAAAAATGAGTTTATCAGTTGGTATAGTAGGACTTCCAAATGTTGGAAAATCTACCACTTTTAATGCACTAACAAGAGCGCAAAATGCCGAAAGCGCAAATTATCCATTTTGCACCATAGAACCAAACAAAGCAGTGGTACCTGTGCCTGATCATCGCTTAAAAGAGCTAGCAAAGATTGTCAATCCACAAAAAATCATACGCTCAAATATAGAATTTGTTGATATAGCAGGCTTAGTAGCTGGCGCTAGCAAAGGCGAGGGTTTGGGTAATAAATTTTTATCTAACATACGTGAAACAGAGATGATTTTGCATATTGTGCGTTGTTTTGATGATGAAAATATCACCCATGTTGCAGGTAGTGTTGATCCTGTGCGTGATGTGCAAATCATAGAAACAGAACTTATATTAGCAGATATAGAGCAACTTAGTAAAAAAATAGAAAAACTCACCAAAGGTGCAAAGGCTAACGAAAAAGGTGCAAAAGAAAGTTTGGCTTTAGCTAATGAACTTTTAGAACATTTAAATCAAAACAATAGTGCAAGTTCTTTCCCAAATAAAAATGAAGTCTATCATGCTCTTATAAAAGAACTAAGATTGCTTTCAGCTAAGGAAGTAATATATGGGGCAAATGTAGATGAGAATTCACTTTTAGAAGATAATGAATTTGTAAAAGATCTTAAAGAATTCGCAGCAAAATCAGGCCATGAGGTTATCAAGCTTTGCTCTAAAATAGAAGAGGAAATGATAGCTTTAAGCGATGAAGAGCATTTTGAGTTTTTAAAATCTTTAGGCGTTGAGCGTAGTGGGCTTGAAGTGGTTATACGCACAGCTTTTTCAAAGCTTAATTTAATTAGCTATTTTACCGCAGGACAAGTAGAAGTTAGATCATGGACTATACAAAGAGGCTGGAAAGCACCAAAAGCAGCAAGCGTGATCCACAATGACTTTGAAAAAGGTTTTATCAAAGCTGAAGTGATTTCTTATGAAGATTATATCGCTTGTAAAGGCGAAAGTGGTGCTAAAGAAGCAGGAAAACTACGCCTTGAAGGGAAAGATTATATCGTACAAGATGGCGATGTAATGCATTTTAGATTCAATGTTTAATTCAAATTGCAAGCTGTTTTAGCTTGCAATCTCAAAAATACACCCCACCACTTAAATATAATTTCATTCTATGCTCATCATCGTATTTGTATTGATGTAATGCTCTAGCTGCATCAAGTTTTATATAATACTCATTAGCTTTATTATAAAGTATTTGTAAGCCTACTGCATCTAAAAAATGCTCATCTGCTAATCTACCCCCATCTTTTTCATACCAAGCATAACCTACATCATAAAAGGGAGTAAAATAAAAATTAGTATTTGGTATATTTATTCTTATACCAAAGTTAGCTACTATGGTATTATCTCCATCACCTTCTCCATTATCATAAGCTCTTACTCCATAAGCTCCACCTAAAGATGAACTCTCAGAAGAATCTAATTCAAAATTCCCTAATACTTTTTGATAGTTTATATTTAAAGTATGAGTAATGTATTCATTAATACTATAATAATTATTCAAACTAGCATTGAGTTTTCTAAACCAGCCAAAAGTTTTACTACCGAATTTAAAATCACTATCATCATATACCTTGCCTATGATAATATTTGCACTATAACTTAAAGCATTGTTTTCAAAATTTCTTATCAAGCCATTAAAACCCATGCTACCTACATTAGAATGTTTATCAAAGGTTAAAAATCCAGCTCTTGTGTCACTAAGTATTTTATGATACAAACTTGAAGTTAAATAAAATGACGAACCGGTAGTAATCCACATAGGATAAGAAAAGTCTATACCAAAATTTCTAGAAGTACCATAAAAACCCGCATCTTTGTATTTTCCACCTAAAGAATAAGAGCCTTGAGATATGCTTGGAGTGATTTTTAAATTTCCTAAAAAGAAAGTATAACTAGCTCCATAGTTGATTTGTTTTTCATTGCTTGATTGTAAGTAAAAATTATAATAATCTCCCATATTAAATATAGAATTAAATCCCATACTAATACCAGCTCTAATATCCCCTGCACTTTTAATACCATAATTATCACTATATAATAATACATTAGCCTTAGTATCAGGAACTACTTCTATAACTATATCAGTTTCTCCTACATTCTCTCCTGCTTGTAAGCCTGCTAGGGTTTGAATGCCATACATTTCATTGACTTTATATACACTATCTTCTATTAATTTAGTAGAGATGATTTTACCTTTGATTCTTTCATTAAGCTTACTTTCCATAAAATAATCTTTTATATTAGTTTTATTCTTTACTATATACTTACCTAATGTTCCTAAGGCTATGTTTATTTGTACACTATCTTCAAATTCTTGTTGAGGCACATAAGCTGTTGCAGCAGGATAGCCATTAACTTGGAAATAATAAGCAATAATATTAGATATATCTTGTAAATCTTGTAAGCTAAATTTTCTAGTACTAAACTCGCTAATGAGTATTTGTAAATCTTCTTCTTTAATACCTAGCTTTTCAAAGCTAGTGTTTTCATTAGTGATAACAAATTTGTATTTGGTTATTACTTGTTTAGTGGTAGTAGTATTAGTTTGATTACTTGAGTTAATAGAGTTAGTATTAGAACTATTAGTGGTTTGATTGTTTGAAGTGTTATTAGTTGAATTAGAACTATTATCATTTACACTAGTATTAGCTTTATCATTGTTTGCATTAGTGGTTTGATTGTTAGTTTCATCATTAGTTTCATTTTCTTGATTGAGTTTTTCTTTTAATTCTTTCTTTTTTTCTTCAAAGTCTTTTTTAGCTTCTTGACTTTTTTTATAATCATCTTTGGTTTTTAGATTTTCTTTAATGGCTTTGTTTTGAGGGAGGTTTCTATCAGGGGATAATTCTATAACCTTTTCTATATCATTTTTAGCTATGGTAATACTTCCATTATTAGCATAGACTAAAGAGCTAAGTGCTATAGTGCTAAGTAAAAGTTTTTTCATACTTATTTTTTCCTTTTAGTGATGTATTTTAAAATCATGGGTTTTATTTTTATATCTATTATTGATGAATCAAAATATTATTTAATACGAGTATTCATTAATATACTCGTTATTACACTAGGATAAATCCTAGTGTTGTTGTTAAAAAGAGCTTACAATACAAGGGTTCATAGCTTTTGAATTATCGCTTACTATGCAAATTTTACCTTTTTGTACAAGAGAGGCTTCCTCAACTTCATTCTTTTCCTCTTCATCTACAACTGCAGCATTACCTAATTTGTCTGAATTTTGTTTTTGAATAGATGATACTACTTGACTAGCATCAGATCCATTACTTGTATCTCCGTTATTATCATTTCCATTATTTGTACCTGGATTTAGAATAACAGCACTTAAAGTAGGTGTTTCTGGAGTACTTGAAGAAACACCATAGGTTCTAAAATTACCTTCGTGATGATTTTTTATTTGTGTCAGTAATTCATCGTTATCAGTTTTTAATACTTTATTTTTTTCCAATAAATCTTCAATATTAGCCACAATTTCTCTAAGTCTTTTTTGAGCTATTAACAACTCATCTTCATCTAAAAGTCCTTTGTTGATAGAATTTGCAAGACTATTATACTCATCTTGTAAGTCTTTTATTGATGTGTTATTATTTGTTATAGCTTCATTATTATTTTTGATACTGCTTACAGGATCTATTAAAGATTTAACATAAGCTTTTAGTGCTTCACCTTGCTTTAAAATTTCTTCTGCTTCTCCTTTTAATCCATCAAAAGTTGTTTTAACTCCATTATCAAAATTAGAATCTTCAGCTTCATTTTCACTATAAGCTAGCATAAAATCCATACTTTGAACTAAAGAATGTGCTAAATTTTCTCTTTCTTTCTCTGTATATTTACTTTTATCAAGTAAGAAATTTGCTAAAAAATCTACCTTAGATTTAGTATCGCTTAACTTATCGTAAGCCTCTAAAAATGCTTGCAAAGTATTTAAATCTATCGCGTAAGAATGTCCATTTAAAGAGTTAAAGATATCATTTACTATATCTTTATAAAGATCATCTTGTGTTAGTGTTGCTTGATCATTTTTTGCTTCTTGGGCACTTAGGTATTCTTTTTCCGCAGGCTTAGTAATACTTGGCAATGATGGATCTTTTATAGAGTTAAATTTGTTTTCAAAATCTTTATACTCACTATCATTTTTACTTTCATAAGTATGAAAATTAATTTCACTATAATACTTACTATCCGAAGTAGCATTAGTTAAAATTCCATTTTTGTGATAAACATGGACGTTGTTTATTGAGTACTTTGGTGCAAAAAACTCATCAATATTACCAAATAACTTTCCAACATAATTATATTTTCCACCATAAGGACTGTGATTAATAGCTTCAAATTTTGAATTATCTTGAAAATTGATATATACATTAGACATATCAAATATCTCCCCTTTTCCTATAAATCCACCTAAATATATCTTAGAAGTATTATTACCGGTTGCAATAGCCTTTAAACTACCGATGTTATTTAATGCTATATCATTAAAATCAAACGAAGCATTTGAAGCCAAATAGCCTGCAAATCCACCTAAATAAGCAGAGTAATATCCTGTTGATTCTATACTATTTATTGTATCTATTTTTATATTATCAAAGGTTGCATTATCATGAATAGCATAACCTAAAAAACCACCAACATGATCTCCACCTTTAATTGAAACAATTTTGTAAATTTTTATATTATCAAAATCTCCTCCTGTGAGATGTCCTACAAAACCACCAACATATTTTTTGCCAATAATGTTATTAACATTCGAAAAGGTTATATGTTTAATATTAGCATCACTTACACCTCCGGCAAACCCACCAACTTTTTCATGTCCAATTATTTCATTTATTTGATCAACTTGAACTTGATCTATAATACCATATCTAACTTCTCCAGCAAACCCACCAACTATAGATTCATATCCTCTTTTTACATTTGCTTTAATTGTATTAATACCACTTAGTTTAAGATTTTCAAATTTTGAATTCTTAGCTGAACCAACAAAACCACCTATAAAAAGATAAACCCCATTATCGTTATCAGATTTTGCATTAATACTTCCGTTCATATAATCTACATTGACATTTTTAAAAGTTGCATTTTGTGCTTTTCCAAATATACCTACAAATTGAGGTTTATTTTTAACTTCATCTGATACTGTATCTATATTAATATTCTTAAGCGTATATCCTTGCCCATCAAAGGTTTTATTAAAAGCACTACCATCTTTAAAACCAACTATCATATTAGTACAACCAAGTCCTTCTATACAATAGTTTGCGTAGTTTTGCCAATCTTTGCCTTCATCGCCTTTACCTTGATTTCCACCAAAATCTATATCATTAGTAAGTTTAAAGGTATTTCCTACTACATTATTTCTAAAATCAACTTCTTCATTCCAACCCTTAGCAAAGTGCCACCAATCTTGCACAGAACCTATGCTAATGTATTGATTATATGTTTTTTTGAGTTTGTTATTTACATTATTAAATTCATCGTATTTTTTTGTAGGATTATAGTAATATCCCGTAGCACTTAAATACAATGTCCCCTTATTTGCTTCAACATTTACTTTTTTTACTTGCGTTGTTCCTACATCTGCATAAACTTCATTGCCTTTTAAATTTAGCTCATTAGTTTCTATTTTATTTAATTTTCCTTCGTCAAAACCTGCTTCAAGTACTATTTTATTACCTTGCAAGGTAATGCTATTAGTTGCATTAATCTTTCCTAAATTTACTACATTGCCATTATTTGGCTTGATTTTAGGTGAAAATGCTTGTGGGTTTTCAAAGCTAAGAGTTTTAAAAATATTAAAATCTTTTTCATCTAAAGTAGCGGTTGAAGCCATAAAATTTTTAGCATTGATGATAGATCCACTCTTTTCTATGATTACCCCATTAGGATTAATTAAAAAGACATTTTTACCATTTGCATTTAATAAACCTTCTATCATAGATTTACTAGTACCATGAGCAATGTTTAGGTAGTTTTTACTATTTCCTCCAAAGTTCACACTTTCACCTTTACCTATACTAAAACCACCACCCCATTGTATGACTGAGCTTGGACCTTTGCCCATAATATCCATGTTGTTACCATTAATATTTATAGTCCCACTAGTCCCATGAGTAAATTTACCTCCACTAGGTAAAGCCATTAGTGGAGAAAATAACATTGATACAGTTACGCCTGAGAGTATGATGTGATTTGCTAGCTTTTTCATAATTAATCCTTTTTGAGTATTGCTTTAA
>NZ_JAKMQT010000012.1:0-20258 GCF_025771725.1 Campylobacter sp. IFREMER_LSEM_CL2151
TTTTTAGTTTTAGTGATGTTTTCATTAATGGCTTTAGCCATAATGCTTAATTCATCATTGCTTTTTACATCTTTGCTTAAGATGGTATCTTTGGTTTCATGATTAACAAATTTGAAAAAATGCAATAGGTTATTTTGTAAATTAACAATTCTTGAGCTTACTGCTTTATTGATATATACAAATACTATTAAGGCTATTGCTAAAACTACAAAAAGAGATACCATAGCTATAGTCGCTACAAGTTTGGTAATTGGCATTTGTATTGAGCCAACTGGAGCCATAGTTACTATTGACCAATAATCATCAGCACCATCCCATACGTTAAAGTTTGCTATTGCTGCTCTATTTGCATTTCCTGTAGAAGCTGGTGTGAAATCAAATAAAGTATTTGTTTTACTTTTTTGTAACTCTACTAATAAATTTGCACTAGGATGAGGATTAATTTCAGTAATGTTTTTACCTATAAATTCAGTTGCTGGACTAACTGCTATAAGTCCATCATCTCCAAGTAACAATCTTTGATCGTCTTTAAATACACTTCTTTCAGGATTTGTAAGCTCTTCTTGAAGTTGAGTTAAGCTTCCTAAAGCTCCTATGACACCTATAAGTTTACCGTTTCTCATAATAGGCACTGCGATATTGTAAGCAAGGATTTCTTCATTATTAATAACGAATTTTTGAGGTCTTCCAATACCTTCATGTTTATCACTTAAAGCGCTATTAACACTTCTTTGATTTAAAACTCTATCATCTGCTTGTATAAGTTGAATTCCGCCTTTTTCTCTTAAAGTGGTATCGTGCAATAGCATTAAGAATTTATTTGATTGAGTTAAAAGTTTAGGGTTAATGTTTGTATATCTTGATGTGTCAAGAATATGCACATAAATATATGCTATCCAACCATTAGAATCAAGTGCACCGCCAAGTATATCTTGAAGTCTGTCTTCTTCAATTACTGTTTGTGTATCAAGAATTTGATCAATAGAACTTTCAGCACTTATAAGAGTTGAATGAACACTTTCGGTTGCACCTCTTACAATATTTGAATATCTAAAAGCACTAGTTTGAAGTAGTTTATCTGCTTCAGTGTGTAAAATACTTGAAGATTGCATAGCAATGACACTTGCTAAAACTCCAATACCTAAAACTATAATTGCAATTACAACTGCAACTATTTTAGTTCCTATTTTTAAATTTGAAAACAAAATAAGCTCCTTTGTAAAATTAAATTAAAAATTTTAAGTAAATATTTCATTGTATCTTAATCAAGATTATTTTTTAATTAATTTTTTAGCTTTTTCCCACAATCTTACTCCTAATTCTTTTGCATTGTTTTTATCTAAACTTTTATATTTATGACTAGCAAGTTTTTCAAGCTCGCTTAATTCTTTAGCTAGGTTATTAAGTTTGTTTTGTGCTAGCTTGCTAAAATCATCAATTTTTGGATTTTGTTTGATTTCGTTGATTTTAATAAGAATTTGTTCTCTATTTTCTTGTATAAGGCGTTTAAATTTGGCAAATAAAGTGTCAAATTTATTTTCTAATAAATCTTTGAGTATATCTTTTACAGGATTATTAAATTCTAATGATATTTTTTTAAGCATTTGAATAAATTCTTGTTCTATGTCTATGAGTTCTTTTTCTTTATTTTTTAAATCATGTTCTAAAGCACTATATGCAAAGCTTGCTTTAAATTTTTCAATTGCCAAAGAAATCCCTTCTTGTGTTCCATAAATACTTCCTATACATAAATCATAAGCAAAGGCTTGTGATTCATTAGCAAGTTCAAAAGCTGCATTTAAAATTACTTGAGAGATTTTTAAAATTCTTTCTTTTTCAAAACTTCCTTCACAAATTGCATTAAAGACTAAATTTTTAGCAATCTCACAAGAAGTAAGTTCTATATTTTCTCCTTTTTCTAAGGTTGTGATAAAAGCACTTTCAGCAGTTTCTTTTAAAAGACCTAGTATTTCTATATCATAAAGCATAGCATCATTAATACTTATGTTAAATTCATTTAAATTTAAATCTTTTAAGGTTTTTTCTAAGTCAAAAAAATTATCACAAATTTTATGCTTAATGGTGTTTTTTTGCTCTTCGATTTTTACTTTTAATTTGCCATATTCGTTAATATAAGCAAAAAATGCTTTTTTATCCTCTTCCACTCTAGCTTTGATGATACCTTGGATTATTTTGGAAATATTTTCTTCATTTATTAGTTCAAGTTTTTCTAATACTTTAGAAAAGATGGCAAAAAGCTCTTCATTGCTAGTATTTTCAAAACTAATTTTTTTATAACTTAGATTAAAAACAAGTTCGCTAATTAAGCTTGGAATTTCGTTTTTTTCACAAGCTAAGAGAGAATTTTCAAAAATAATGGCTAAATTTTTCATAGTTTTTCCTTTTTATAGTACAAATTTGGCTTTGCTTTTTAATTGATTAAAAATATTTAAACGATCGCTTTTGCTATCAACATAAACACTTAAAAGATAACTTTTGTATGTTCCTTGTTTGCTAGTATTTGAGATTTTATATTTAAATTCTCTTTCATTAAGTATTTGAGTAAAAACTTCCAAAGCATCAACTCCAGCTTCAAAAACGACTTTGTAATCCCAAAAAGTAGGATAGTTTATAATAGGTTCTTTTTTAAGATCGCAGATATTTACCACTTTTTCCTCCTTCTTTGCTTTCTAAAACTATATTAGTAATTTGCATGCTTTTATCAATAGCTTTAACCATATCATAAATAGTTAAAAGCCCAATGCTAACAGCGGTTAAACTTTCCATTTCAACTCCTGTTTTTCCTTCGCATTTTACGGTTACAAAAAGTTTAAAAGAACATTCTTCTTTGTTTTCTTCTATGTGAGTTTGTACTTTTGAAATCATTAAAGGATGGCACATTGGAATGAGATTTGAAGTTTGCTTAGCTCCCATGATGGCTGCTGTGATGGCAGTTTGCAAAACAGGTCCTTTTTTAGCTTTATTTTCAATGATAGCTTCAAATGCTTCTTTGCTCATGTATATTTTACCACTTGCACAAGCTTCTCTTTGGGTGATATCTTTTTGACTTACATCTACCATTTTGGGATGATTTTTTTCATCTAAATGCGTTAAATTCATATTTTTCCTTAAGTAAAGTTTGAAAAATTATACCAAAATGTATATTTTTATATTAAAATACTACTAAAAAATTTTAAAGGATTTATAATGGCTTATGATGATGAAGAATTTGAAAATTATGATGATGAAATGTATGATGAAATAGATGATGAAACTTACACAAATAATCAAAGATCGTATAATTATGATGATGATGATTATGAATACGATGATGATTATAGTGATGATGATACTTATGAGATGGATTAAGAGTGAGTAAAAATCTTAGTAAAAAAGATATAAAAGTTTTAGGTCTTTCTTCTTTGGGAGGGACTTTAGAATTTTATGATTTTATCATTTTTGTATTTTTTGCAAGTTATATTTCTAAAAATTTCTTTCCTGAAAATTTAAGCCCATTTTGGCAAATGTTTAATACTTATGGGATTTTTGCTGCAGGATATTTAGCTAGACCACTTGGTGGTATAGTAATGGCGCATTTTGGCGATAAATTTGGCCGTAAGAAAATGTTTATGCTTAGTATTTTGCTGATGGTTATACCAACTTTTTTACTTGCTTTTATACCTACTTATGAAAGTATAGGGTATTTATGTATAGTATTTTTAGTATTTGTAAGGATTTGTCAAGGTATAGCTATAGGTGGGGAATTGCCTGGTGCTTGGGTTTTTGTATTTGAGCATGCTCCAAAGGGTCAAAAACGCACTTATCTTGGGATTTTAACAGCTTCTGTGGTAGGTGGAATTTTACTTGGTAGTTTTGTATTTTTGATGATGAATAAATTTTTTACACAAGAAGAGCTTTATGAGTGGGCTTGGAGAATTCCATTTTTCTTGGGTGGAATTTTTGGGATTATTTCTGCTTATTTGCGTAAATTTTTAAGAGAAACCCCTGTTTTTGAGCAAATGAAAAAAGATAAAGCCTTAGAAAAATTCCCTTTAAAAGAAGTGTTTAAAAAAGCCAAGTTAGGTGTTGTGCTTTCTATGTTGATAACTTGGGTTTTAACTGCTTGCATTGTTGTGATGATTTTAATCATACCTTCTTTTATGGCAAAAATGTTAAGTATTGATGCAAGCGTCCAAACTTATATGCAAATGCTTGGTATAGTTGTACTTGTAATTGGCTGTATATTAAGTGGAATTTTGGCTGATAAAATAGGCATAGTGAAAGCTTGTGTGATTTTTTCACTAGGATTTTTCTTAACTTGCTTGTTTTATTTTAATGCTCTTTATACTAAAACACCTGATTTTAATACAGTGAGTGTGTATTATTTGAGTGCTTGTTTTTTTGCTGGAGTGATGAATTTTTGTCCTTTAATGATGAGTGAAGTATTTGATGCTAAGATTAAATTTTCAGGACTTAGTTTTTCATATAATATAGCTTATGCATTAGCCGGTGGTTTTACCCCGCAACTTGCTTTATTCTTACACACCATTGCTTTAGCAAATTTAGAAAATATTGCTCGTTTTTCTTTGGGATTTTATATGTTAGCTATGGCTATAATCTCACTTATTTGTGCTTTGATGTTTAAATATCTTAGTAATACCCAACGCACATACTCTCAGTGATTTTAATACGCTTTTCCAAAGGAGTGGGACTAAAAAAATGGCATTTTTCGATGTAAATATTATAATTATAATCTAGCTTTAAAAGATCGTAAAATGCCCTTAAATTTACAAATTTAACCCCACACACTTCTTTTATATCTAAGATTTTATAAATTTGAGAATTATTTTTTTCTACTAAATGAGATGGAGCTAAGGTTGTAAATGAGCAAAAAGCACTTGCTAGCACATAGCCATTTAAATTTTCACATTTTTGTATAAGATGTTGGTGTTTTTTTAAAATACTTTTTTTGTGTAAAAATACCACTCTTGTACCTTGATAACGTGCTGCTTGAATGTTTTTCCAAAATTTATAAGCATTTTTAGAGATATTTGCTAATTGATGCAATTGTACATTTAAGACATAATCATCTAAGAATTGATTAGGTGGCAAAATAGTATAAGTCATAGTTTTTCTTTAGTTTTTTAAAATTATACTAAAAATTGACTTTTGTTTATATTTTTAATTTCTAAATTTAATACAATAAGCCAAAATTATTTTTAAGGAAAAGTATGAAATTTGAAACTATTAATTATGAGGGTATTAAAAAACTTATGGATGTTTTTTATGCAAAAGTTAGAATAGACAAGGATTTAGGACCTATTTTTAATGGAAAAATCGGAACAGATGATGAGAGTTGGAAAAAACATAAAGAAAAAATAGCAAGTTTTTGGGCGGGAATGTTTTTGGCTGATCCAAGCTATAGTGGCTCGCCTTTGAGAGCTCATCATGAATTACCTCCATTTCCAAGAGAATTTTTTGATATTTGGCTTAACTTATTTGATGAGAGTTTGCAAGAAGTTTTTGAAGATGAACCAAGAAGTATTATCATAGAAAGAGCTAGAATGATAGCTCAAAGATTTCAAATGATTATTTATGATCATAAATTTGCTTAAGAGTTGTAAAACTCTTAGCGATAACTAAAGGTATGTAAATTTTCACTATGGGAATATTTATAACTATATTTTCCATCAAGATATATAACTAAACGATAATACCCTTTATGTGATCCAAATACAACCTTTTTAACTTTTGCTGTATTAACTTGTAGTGTTTTGGTGTTAAAATTTTGCTTTTTAGCAAAATCTATGATAATTTTAGTTGGATCTCCTATAGATAAATTTCTTAACATTTTATCTTCAGTTTTAATGTTGATTTTGTTATTGTAAAAACTAATAGATATAAAATTATAAATACTTCCACTAAAAAGTGGTGTTTCTATATTTAAAGTGGTGTTGTTTTCTTCTGTTTTTGAGTTTTTATTTCCTTGTTTTTGTGGTACAGTTACAGATACATCAAGTATAGGCGCGACATTTGGACTTTTGGTTTTTATAAATGAGTAGGTATCATGCCAGTTAATGCTTTTGTATATATCTAAGGTAGTTTGTTCTTCAGAACCATCAAGGTTGATATAAGTAATGGTAATATTTTTTAAAATTCTCGCATCGGAATTAAAGTTAAAATCTTGTCTTTGAAAAGGACTAAGTTTTACAAATTCAGTGTTTTGTTGTTCTGAATTATTATCAAAAGGATTATCCTTTGCATTTAAAAATACACAAGAAAGTAAAAATAATATAAAAAATTTAATTCTCATGCGAATTTTCTCCCTTAAGTCTTAAAAGTTGCAAATATTCTTTTTGAGCTTGGGCATTTTTAGCTTTTAAAGTTATGATATTTTTTTCTAAAATTTTTTGTTCTTCTTTGAGTGTTAGTAGTACATCTAGTGAAGATTTACCAAAAAACATATTACCAAAATACATAGCAACGATAATAGCTACAAATGACAAAGCAATAGTCTTGATGAGTTGATGACGAGCTTCCTTTTTTTTGGAATGCTCATCATACTCTTTTAATAAATCACTCAGAGTTTATCTCCTAAGTACTCATCATTATCAAGTTCAATTTCTAATAAGCGATTGTATTTAGCAGTTCTTTCGCCTCTTGCTAAGGCTCCTGTTTTGATTTGTCCTGTATTAAGCGCTACTGCAAAATCAGCTATAAAAGCATCTTCGCTTTCGCCACTTCTATGGCTCATAATACATCTATAATTATTTCTATGAGCTAATCTTACTGTTCTCATAGTTTGAGTGATTGTTCCGATTTGATTAGGCTTAATCAATACAGCATTTGCCATATTTTTCATAATACCTTCTCTTAAAATATCTTCATTAGTTACAAATAAATCATCACCCACAAGTTGAATTTTATTGCCAAGCTTTTGAGTGAGTTTAATCCAACCTTCATAATCATCTTCAGCTAAACCATCTTCAATGCTAAAAATAGGATATTTAGCGCATAATTCTTCATAACACGCGATTAAGTCTTCACTTGAGAAAACTTTACCTTCTAAATGGTATTTACCATCTTTGTAAAGCTCACTACTTGCTACATCTAGTGCTAGTTTGATTTTATTTTCATAACCTGCTTTTTTAATACAAGTCATTAAAAGATCAAGTGGTTCTGTATTATTTGCTAAATTTGGTGCAAAACCACCTTCATCGCCTAAGGCAGTAGAGTGACCTAAGTTGGCTAATTCTTTTTTCAATACTGCATAAATTTCACAAACTGATCTTAGTCCTTCTTTAAAGCTTGAAAAACCAAAAGGCATAATCATAAATTCTTGAAAATCTACACTATTGTTTGCATGCGCACCACCGTTGATGATATTACACATTGGCACGGGCAATACACTTGCATTTGCTCCACCTAAGTAACGATATAAAGGCACTCCAAGTGCATTAGCAGCAGCACGTGCTGTTGCCATAGAAATTCCTAAAGTTGCATTTGCTCCTAGGTTAGAGTAGTTTTTTGTCCCATCAAGTTCTAAAAGGGTATTATCTAGTTGGGTTTGATTAAATGCATCAAGCCCTATAATATTTTCAGCTATGGTGCCATTGATGTTTTCAATCGCTTTTAAAACACCTTTTCCGCCAAATCTTTCATCATTATCTCTTAATTCTAAAGCTTCTTTTTTTCCTGTGCTTGCACCACTTGGAACGATAGCGCTACCCACGCTACCATCGCTTAGCATAATTTCAGCTTTAATGGTAGGATTGCCTCTACTGTCTAAAACTTCAAAAGCTCTTAAATCTTCAATAATCAACATCATTCTTCTCCTTCATCGTCTTCTTTTGCGCCCAAAATCATACTATCTATACCGATTGAGTTTTGTATGGCTTGAGTGATTTCATCTGCAATAGCTGGATTTTCTTTTAAAAAGGCTTTAGCATTTTCTCTACCTTGACCAAGCTTAGAAGCTTTATAAGAAAACCACGCACCACTTTTATCAATAATATCAAGTTTTACACCATAGTCTATTAGCTCGCCCTCACGGCTTACACCCTCACCAAACATCACATCAAATTCAGCTTGTTTAAAAGGAGGGGCTACTTTGTTTTTAGCTACTTTTACTTTAACGCGGTTTCCAATAGGCTCATCATTTTGTTTTAAAGTAGCTGTTTTTCTTACATCTAAACGCACTGAAGCATAAAATTTTAAAGCATTTCCGCCGGTAGTTGTTTCAGGGGTTCCATAGCCCATCATGCCTATTTTCATGCGAATTTGGTTGATGAAAATTACAGTAGTATTCATTTTATGAACGATACCAGTTAGTTTTCTTAAAGCTTGACTCATTAATCTTGCTTGAAGACCTACATGTTGATCTCCCATATCACCTTCGATTTCTGCTTTTGGAGTAAGTGCAGCAACGCTATCTACCACTATTAGATCAATAGCCCCGCTTCTTGCTATGGTTTCAACGATTTCTAAGGCTTGCTCGCCAAAATCTGGTTGAGAGATGTAAAGATTTTCTGTATCAACACCTAAATTTTTTGCATATCTTACATCAAGAGCGTGTTCAGCATCGATAAACGCACAAACTCCACCTTTTTTTTGACATTCTGCTATGATGTGCAAGGTAAGTGTAGTTTTACCTGAGCTTTCAGGTCCATAAATTTCTATAATTCTTCCTTTTGGAACCCCACCTATACCCAAAGCTAAATCAAGTCCAACCGAACCTGTAGGAATAGAATCAATTTTTTCAACTTCTTTATCGCCAAGTCTTAAAATAGTACCTTTTCCAAAGGTTTTATCAAGACTTTTTAAGGCTGCATCAAGTGATTTTCTTTTATTATCATCCATGCTTGTTAATCCTTTTATAATATGTTTAAAATTGTATCAAAAAGAAATTTAATATAAGTTTTTATTTTGAATTTTGCTAAAATACTTTTTTAAATTTTTCAAGGAAAAAAATGAATAAAAAAATTAGCGTAGCACACTCTCCTGATGCTGATGATATTTTTATGTATATGGCGGTTAAATTTGGTTGGGTTGGAAATGCTTATGAATATGAAAATACAGCTTTAGATATACAAACTTTAAATGAACTTGCATTAGAAAATATATACGATGTTAGTGCGATATCTTTTGCACTTTATCCTTTAATAGCTAGTGAATATGCTTTGTTAAAAACTGCTGTGAGTTTTGGCGAGGGTTATGGGCCAAAGCTTATTAAGAAAAAAGATAAAAAATTAAAGTCAAATTTTAAAGTTGCTTTAAGTGGAGCGCATACTACTAATGCTTTAATCTTTCGCATAAAATACCCACAAGCTAGGATAGTTTATAAGAATTTTTTAGAGATTGAAAAGGCTGTTTTAGAAGATGAGGTTGATGCAGGAGTGCTTATACATGAGAGTATTTTAGAGTTTGATTCTAGTTTGTGTGTTGAGGCTGAACTTTGGGATATTTGGCAAGAATTGGCTAAAGATGATTTGCCTTTACCTTTAGGTGGTATGGCGCTTAGAAGATCTTTACCGCTTAGTGATGCAATAGCGGTTGAAAAAGATTTGATTAAAGCAGTAGAAGTAGCTGATCATAATAGAAAAATCTTAGCTTCCATGCTTTTAGAGCGTAATTTAATACGCGTTGATGCACAAAAACTTGATGTGTATTTAAATTTATACGCAAATAAAAACTCTATAAATATGAATGATAAACAATACAATGCCATAGATAAGCTTTTTGAGCTTGGATTTAATCATGGATTTTATGAGAAATTAATAAAAAGCAAAGATTATCTTATACCTAGTGAGTATGAAGAATTTAGAAATTCTTGATAGAATTTGAATTTTTAAGGAGAAAATATGGAAAGTACTTTAGTAGCCTTGGGTGTACAAACTTTTAAAATCACACTTATGCTTTCTTTACCTATGCTTTTAGCAGGGCTTATTGCAGGGCTTATTATAAGTATTTTTCAAGCTGTAACGCAAATTAATGAAGCAACGCTTTCTTTTGTGCCAAAAATTTTACTTGTTGTTGTGGTGATAGTATTTTTAATGCCTTGGATGATAAGTTCTATGATAGATTTTACAACGAATATTTTAAATCAAATTCCAAGCTTTATTCGATGATTATTGATTTTTCTAAGTATTCTTCTGTGCGTATAGGCGAGAGTTTTGAAGTGCAAGTGCTTGAAGGGCTTTGTGAATTTGATGGTTTTTTAATAGGTGGGGCAAATAATCTTTTAATCTCTCCAAAATCCAAAAAACTTGGAATTTTAGGGAAAAATTTTGATTATATTAAAATTTTAGAGCAAAATGAAAAAGGTATGTTTTTAGAGATAGGCTCTAGCGTGAAATCTTTTAAAATGTATCATTTTGCTAAAGAAAATAACCTAAAAGGCTTTGAGTTTTTAAGAAATATCCCAGGAACTTTGGGTGGTATTTTAAAAATGAATGCAGGATTAAAAGATGAGGATATTAGTAAAAACTTAATCAGTATTTGCACTTTTAATCAAGAAATTTTAAAACAAAATATAGCTTTTGCTTATAGGTTTAACCCTATTAAAGAAGTAATGTTTAGTGCGAAGTTTTTTTTAGAATATGGATTTGACCCAGTTAAAGATGAACTTTTAAAAAATGCAAGAAAAAATCAACCCAAAGGCGCTAGTTTTGGATCTATTTTTAAAAATCCCAAAAACGATCATGCAGGAAGGTTGATAGAGGCAGTTAATCTTAAAGGTTTTAGTAAAAATGATGCGATGTTTAGCAATGAACATGCAAATTTTTTAATCAATAAAAAACACGCTAGTTTTGATGATGCTATGTTTTTGATAGAGCTTGCTAAGAAAAGAGTTTTTGAAGAATTTGGGATTGTTTTAGAAGAAGAAGTGGTGATTATATAGTATTTTTAATATCTTCATAAACAATTGTAGCTATTTCTTGGACTAGTTCTTGATAAGATTTATTTTTATCATTTGTGCTAAATTGAGTATTGATAGTAAGAATTTTATGATCTTTTAGTTTTTTTGTTTTGGCATTAAAAAGTTTGTATTCTATGTCGGCTTTGACTTCAAAATTGGAAAAAAGCAAGAAATTTTGTTGGCTTGCTTGAATGCTTTTTAAATCTAGTAAAATAATAAAATCAGCCTTTTTAAAACGATTAAATTCTAAAAACTCACTTGCATTGATGAAATTTTTATTTGTTTGTAAGATATTTTGACTATTGATATAAGTTTGATTTTCTTTTTGACTAAGTAAGGCAAAATTATTTTGCTCGTTTAAAATAGCACTTAATGTTTTTAGCGTATCTTTTGCCATGCTTTTGGCATCGATTTTTAAGTTTGAAAAATAAAAATTATATTCTTTTTCATAGCTTGGCACTAAAGCTAAGGTATTAATATGCGAGAGCTTGTCATAATTTATATTTTGCTCAAGATTGATGATATTAAAATCATCATTATTTTGTAATTTGATGATTTTTTTATTTGCAAAAGAGTTAGCATAAATAGCACTTAAAAAACACAAAAACACCAAAAAAAATCTCACTAAAAACCTTTTAATTTAAATTCATTTTTAGCAAAAGCTATAAAACTTGGAAGTTTAAAATCAGGACTATTATAATCTAAAGCCTTTTTATCAAAATCATATAAAATTCCGCCATTTTGTTTGACTAAAAAATCTCCCGCAGCTATATCCCAAGCTTTTGGGCCACCAAAACGTGGGTAAATTCCAGCTTTTGCTTCAAGTAAATATACAAATTTCAAAGCAGATGAAACCTTAATGCCTTCAAGATGATTTTGAATGAAAAAATCTTCATTGTTATCATGATTTTTAGAGTAAAGGGCTATATTTTTAACTTTTTCGTATTGCTCTAAACTAAGATTTAAAATTTCATTATTTTTATAAACTTTAGTATGAGTATGTGCATAATAAAATGCATTATTTTCCACATCGCCTATGAGTGAAAGTATAGGGGTGTTTTTGTGGATTAATGCGATTAAAACACAATATTCTTTATCTTTTTTAGCATAAGATTTAGTGCCATCAAGAGGATCTATAAGCCAAAAATACTCTAAATTTTTTCTTTCTTCATAAGAGAGTATATTTTCTTCAGAGCATATAGCTATATCGCTTGAAGTCAAAATCTCACTAATAACTTCATTAGACTTTATATCAGCTAAACCTACTGGGGAATCATCATCTTTAAGCCACAAGGTATTTTTGTCTTTATATTCAAGCAATACTTTTGAGGCTTCCTTGCCTGCTTTTAAGGCTAATTTTAAAAGTGTGTCTAAATTTTTCATAAAAAAAGTATAGCAATTTTATATAAATACTTAGTAGAATTATTTTCTACTAAGATTATTGATAAATTTAATCAAGCTAATGGCTAAAATTGCTTCAAGTAAAGCAGTAAGCACTAGCCCTGAGTATATATCTTGAGTGATGATATTGGTTTGATAAGAAAGCGTAGCTACTGCAATGAGTAATGTTAGTGGCATAGAATGGCTTAGGCCAAATAAAAAGGTGTTTTTTAAACCAAGTATTTTTACAAAAGTCATAGCGCAAAGTATTCTTAGTCCTATCATAAAGGCAGTTAGCGAAAAAGCTATGAGCAAAACTTGAGGGTTTAAAAGCATTTGGAGTTTAAAGCTTGAGCCTATATAGATGAAAAATATAGGGATTAAAAAGCCATAACCAAAACTAGAAAGTTTATGCTCTAAGTCTTTTTTATGATCAAAAAAAGTAGCTATAAATGAACCTGCTATAAAAGCTCCAAGTGCAACTTCAAGTTTAAAATAAATCATAATCGCAACTATGGCTATGAAAATTGCCATGCAAAATCTTATATCTTTTTCGTTTTGATCTTGCCAAGGCATGAGTATAGTTTTAAGCTGCGGATACCACCAAAAAAGCACTTCTAAAAATTTAAATCCAAAAATACAAAGTGCTAAAAATCCCACTAAGTATAATAAATTTTGAGTGAGTGAGAAAATATCCGCACCTTTGCCCAAAAATGCTGCAGCTATGGTAAGCAAAACTATGCTTACAACTTCAGCTAAAGTGGCTACCACCATGGATACATTAAGCCACTCACAGTTTTTGCCAAAATCTCTATAAAGCGTTGAGAGTAAACCCACACTCATAACAGGTATGATAATGACAAAAATATAAGAAATATCTATGCTTTCAACCGCTAAAACACTAAAAGCATATAAAAGTATAATGTAGATAAAAGCTTTATTAAGTAAGCTTCTTTCAGTGTTTAAAAAGGTTTTAAGATTAATCTCCATACCCGCAATAAACATAAGATAATAAAATCCCGCATTAGCTAAAAGCTTAAAATTCTCACTTTCTCCTATAAAACCCAAAAATCCTATAAAAGAGCCAAGCATGATTTCAGTGGCTGAAAGTGGGAGTTTTAAAAATTTAGCAATATAAGGTGAAGTTAGCAAACATCCTGCTACGACTAATAAAATTTTTAAATCCGTAGCAGCTTGAGCGTCAATGGCATGAGCTAGCAAAGCTAAATCCCATTTGTTTTAGTTTTTGTATGTCTTTGCTAGGTTCTTCGCCTTTAGTTGTAAGATAATCACCCACTACTATAGCACTAGCTCCTGCGTCAAAAATTTCATATTGTCTTTCTTTTAGCACTACTTCTCTACCACCTGCTACCATGATATGTGCATTTGGTAAGTCTTTTTTAGTATCTTTGATGATATTTAAAGCCTCATCAGGATCAAGTAAAGCTTGTTTAAGTTTTAAATTTTCATTTGGTATGAAAAAATTAATAGGCGAAGAAAAAGGATCAAGTTCTTTTAAGCTTGCTCTAAAACTTTTTCTATCAGCTTCGCTTTCTCCAAGACCATAAATTCCTCCACAACAAAGCATTAAACCTGCTTCTTTAGCATAAAGATTAGTTTGAAATCTTTGCTCCCAAGTATGCGTAGTGCAAATGTTTGGAAAAAATTCTTTAGAAGTTTCTAGATTATGATTATAAGAAAAAATTCCTGCTTTTTTTAATTCTTTGAGTTGTTCTAAATTTGCTATGCCATTACAAGCTATGAGTAAAAGTCCTTCTACTTCTTTTTGAACCGCATGAGCTACCTTGCACACATACTCAAGCTTTTCATCATCAAGTCCAGCTCCTGCTGTGACTAAACAAAAACCCAAAGCCTCATTTTTTTTAGCCATTTTAGCTTCTAAGATGATTTGGTCTATATTTTTTCTTTTGTATTTATTGATATTAGTTTTCACATGAGCACTTTGTGTGCAGTATTTGCAGTCCTCCCCACACCCTCCACTTGCTATATTAGATATAGCACAAAGCATGATTTGCATTAGATTTCCTTTTTGATTTTGCATTTTAAGCACTCTAAAAATGTGCCTTTTTTAAGCTCTTTGATGATTAAAGTTTCGCCACATTCACTACATTTTTCTTCACTTGGTTTGTATTTGCTTATATAGTTGCATTTTGGATAAGCACTGCAACCATAAAATTTACCACGCTTAGAAAAACGCTCCACGATCTCACCTTCTTGGCAGCTTGGGCATTTTATGCCTATGGTATTGAGTTTTTTCTCACTTTTTTCTTCATTTTGTGTTTCTTGTTTTAAATTTCTTGAGTATTTACATTTTGGAAAATTTAAACAAGCTATAAATTCTCCATATCTTCCTTTTCTTATAGCAAGCTCACCACCACAATCAGGGCAGGTTTCATCTAGCTTTGTGAAAGTTTTTTGACTTTTTATATTTTTTTTACCCTCATCAATTTTTCTCATAAAAGGAAAATAAAACTCTCTTAAAACTTCTTGCCAGTCCATTTTACCTTCTGCGATGATGTCAAGTTTATCTTCCATTTTAGAAGTAAAATCACTATCTACTATATCACTAAAGTTTTGTTCTAAAACTTCTGTTACAACAAAGGCTATTTCATTAGGTATGATTTGTTTTTTATCTATATGCACATATTCTCTTGCACTAAGTAAAGAGATGGTTGGAGCATAAGTTGAAGGGCGTCCTATGCCAAGATTTTCTAGCTTTTTAACAAGCCCAGCTTCGGAGTATCTTGAAGGCGGTTCGGTAAAATGTGAGTTTAATTCTATATTTTGGATATTTAATGTATCTTCTAGTTTTAAATTAGGTAAAATTTTATCTTTGTCCATATCTCCATATACTTTATAATGCCCATCAAATAAAATTTTTCTACCGCTTATTTTAAAACTTGCTTCATTTGATTTTGCATAAACATTTTGAGTTTGAGATATAGCAGGATTCATTTGTGAAGCTAGGAAGCGATTGTATATTAAAGTATATAATCTTGCTTCATCTTTGTCTAAAAACTCACTTGCAAGTTTTGGAGTAAAACTAAGATTAGTCGGTCTTATAGCCTCATGTGCTTCTTGGGCACCTTTGCTTTTAGTGGTGTAAATATTTGCTTTGCTTGGTAAGTATTCTTTGCCAAAGTCACTTTTAATGAGCTTTCTTACTTCTTCTAAAGCTTCTTTTGCGATATTTAAGCTATCAGTTCTCATATAAGTGATCACACCCATAATGCCTTGATGAGTTTTTATCCCTTCATAAAGTTTTTGAGCTATCATCATGGTTTTTTTAGGGTTAAAACCTAGGCGATTGCTCGCGCTTTGTTGCAAAGTTGAGGTCATAAAAGGTGCTTGTGGGGCTATTTTTCTATCTTTACTTTCTATATCTTTTATTTTAAAACTAGCATTTTTGCAAGCTTCAAAGATGAGTTTGGCTCTATCTTCGTTAGTTAGACTTAGTTTTTCTATCTTTTGATTTTGAAACTCAACTAATTCAGCTTGTAGGTCTTTTTCAAAAATCATATCTATACTAAAGTATTTCAAAGGAACAAAGGCTTTGATTTCTCTTTCTCTATCGACGATGATTTTTAAAGCCGCACTTTGCACACGCCCTGCGCTTAAGCCTTTTTGAATTTTTTGATTGAGTAAAGGGCTTAGTTTATAGCCTACTATACGATCAAGTAAGCGTCTAGTTTGTTGGGCATTGACGCTATTTATATTTAAAGATCTTGGGTTTTTTAAAGCATTTTCTATGGCACTTTTAGTGATCTCATGAAAAACTATGCGTGGTAGGGAATTTTCATCTTTATTAATAGCCTTAGCTATATGATAAGCTATGGCTTCACCTTCGCGATCCTCATCGGTTGCAAGGTAGATGGTTTTAGCTTTTTTAGCCTTTTCTTTGAGTTCTTTTACTAAGCTTGAATGATCATTTGAAATTCTATATTCTGGTTTAAAATTTTCATCTTCTATTTTTATACCAAAGCTAGTTTTAGGTAGATCTCTAATGTGGCCTTTAGAGGCTATCACTTCATAGTCTTTACCTAGAAAATTACCTATGGTTTTAGCTTTAGCAGGTGATTCTACTATGATTAAATTTTTCATTATTTTCCTTGTGAGGATTAAAATTAGTAAAAGTGTATAAAAAAAAGTTAAATTTTTTGCTTAGAAAAGAAGAAAAGCCCACCAAAAGGTGAGCTTAGGAAATCGTAAGTTGACTACTGAAGTAATCTTAATACATTTTGAGAAGCTGCATTTGCTTGAGCCATAGCATAAGATCCACTTTGAGCTAGAATGTTAGCTTTAGAGTAGTTTGCGCTTTCGCTTGCAAAGTCAACATCTCTAATTTGTGATTCAGCAGCTTTAACATTAACTTGAGTTACGCTAATGTTATTAATAGTTGATGTGATTTGATTTTGTGTAGCACCGATGTTTGCTCTAATGGTGTCAAGGTTTGCTATAGCAGTATCAGCTATATCCATAACAGCCATTGCACCTTGTAAAGAGGTAACACCAGCTGATTGTTTTTTACCTGCAGTATCAGCTGTACTCATGGCATTAAAGCCCATAGCTGAAGCTATATCAGCTGTGATTTGACCTTTAACGCTTTCAAGATTTACTGTAGCTTCTGCCATTTGAGCTGTTCCAAGTCCTATATTAGAAACAGTTGTTCCCGAAATGAAGATATCGCTACCATCATTCTTAACTAAAGATAATCTACCATAGTTTTCTTCTAGCATTTGGCCTTCTAAACTAGAGCCAATAGAACCGCTAAGCTTAATTCCTCTACCATCGGCTGAGTTTAGAACAAGTTTGCCATCTACTATAGAAGCTTCAACCCCTGTTGTATCTTTTTTAGCATTGATAGCTGAAACTAAAGCACCATTTTTATCTCCTGCTTCATAAACAACTTTTCCTATAACAACGCCATTGATTGCAAAACTAGCACCAGTTGAACCAGCAGTTAAAGTTCCGCTTGATATGGTTTGAACGGTTGCTGTTGCTCTAACACCTGTTTTATCAGATGCTTTATTAATCTCAGCTGCTAAAGCTCCTAGCCCTGTTCCGACACTATATGAGATAGCTACTGAATCTATTTTATAATCGTTTATACCATCATAAGATTTTATTGTAAAACCATTAGATACAGAAGCTGTTATAACAGCACCTGTTTCAAAACGTGTTTGGCCGATTTTTGCTGAGTTAGTTGAACCTATAGTAGCATTTACTGTTTGGTTTGCCTTATCACCAATTTGAAATTGTGCATTTGAAAAAGAACCACTTAGCAATTGTTTACCATTGTAAGTAGTGGTGTTTGCTATGTTATCAAGTTCTTCCATAAGTTTGTTGATCTCACCTTGAATCATTGCTCTAGTTTTTGCTGTTTGACCATCTTGAGCAGCTTGAGTAGCTTTAACTTTAATGGTATCAAGTATTTTTAATTGTTCATCCATAGCTTTATCAGCTATTTGAAGCATGCTGTTTGCATCATTTGCATTGTTAATAGCTTGACCTAAAGAGTTAGCCTGAGTTTTTAAACTATCTGCTATAGCTAGACCAGAAGCATCGTCTGCAGCTGAATTTATTCTCAAACCTGAACTAAGTCTTGCTAATGAACTATCAAGGTTTCTTGAATTTAGCCCTGCATTTACTTGAGCATTTAAAGATGCTACATTTGTGTTAATACGAAATCCCATTTTAAATCCTTTTAAATATATTCGACACCCTCATGCTGTCGTTAAAGCTATATCGGAAAGAAAATAAAAAGTTTTATATTTTTGTATAAAAAAGTTTTATATTTTTTGGAACACTATTTGCTTTTAATGAGCTAAGCAATATTTTGAAAGGATTTAAAATGGGTTTTAGAATAAACACCAACATAGGTGCAATGAATGCACACGCAAATTCAACTATCACAGCTAGAGAGTTAGATAAATCTCTAGGAAGACTTAGTTCAGGTTTGAGAATAAATTCAGCTGCAGACGATGCTTCTGGTATGGCTATAGCGGACTCTTTGAGAAATCAAGCTGCATCTTTAGGTCAAGCTATCAATAACGGTAATGATGCTATAGGTATTTTACAAACAGCTGATAAAGCTATGGATGAACAATTAAAAATACTTGATACCATTAAAGTTAAAGCTACTCAAGCTGCTCAAGATGGTCAAACAGCAAAAACTAGAACGATGATACAAAATGAAATCAATCGCTTGATGGAAGAGCTTGATAATATAGCAAACACTACTTCATTTAATGGTAAACAATTGCTAAGTGGAAATTTTGTAAATCAAGAATTCCAAATCGGTGCTCAATCAAACCAAACAGTGCATGCTACTATAGGGCCAACTCAATCAAGTAAAATAGGCCATACGCGTTTTGAGACAGGAAGTAGAGTAACGGCTTCAAGCATGGCAAATTTAGTTTTAAAATCATATGATGGTGTAAATGATTATAAATTCCAAAGCGTTCCTATTTCATATAGTGTTGGAACAGGACTTGGAGCTTTGGCTGATGAGATAAATAAAGTAGCAGATAAAACAGGTGTTAGAGCAACTGCGGTAGTTCAAACCATATCAAGCGGTCCTTTAGCAGCTGGTTCTACGGGATCAAATTTTTCTATTAATGGTGTTGTTATAGGTAAGGTTACTTATGAAGCTGGAGATAAAAATGGTGCTTTGGTTGCTGCTATAAATTCTAAAAAAGATACAACAGGCGTTGAAGCTTCTGTAGTAGATGGAAAACTCATTTTAAATTCAGCTGATGGTAGAGGGATAAAGCTTAGTGGTTCTATGGGAGCTTTAGGGGATCAAGTAGCAGAAGAAAACTATGGAAGACTTTCTTTGGTTAAAAATGATGGTAGAGATATATTGATTTCAGGTACTGGTATATCTCAAGCTGGGCTTGGTACCAATGGAAATATGGCTGAAGTAACCGCAAATTTAGAAGATGTTAAAGGACAAATTTCAGCTGATATAGCCTCAGCTATGGGCTTTAATGCTATGAGCACAGCAGATAACATCTCAACTCCAAAAAGTGCTGGTGTAACCACTCTTAGAGGAGCTATGGCTGTAATGGATCTAGCGGATAGCGCTATTACAACTCTTGATAATATTAGAGCAGATATTGGTGCGGTGCAAAATCAAATCACAGCTACAATTAATAACATCAGTGTAACTCAAGTAAATATTAAATCAGCTGAATCTACTATAAGAGATGTTGACTTTGCGGCTGAGAGTGCGAACTTTTCTAAATATAACATTTTAGCTCAAAGTGGTTCTTATGCTATGAGTCAAGCAAATGCTGTACAACAAAATGTATTAAAACTTTTACAATAGTTAAAGCCCTTTTAAAGGGCTTTAAAATCAACTTTTTTTATTGCTTCATTTTGTATAGTTAAAAAACTAATAAAATTTTCAAGCCATTCTTTATTTGCTTTTATCCATTCTATATTTTTTAAAGCTTTTTCTTCTTCTGTGTTGATTGTTTTGACATAAATAATAGCTAGATTACTCTCAAGATGAAAAAACAACGGCTCAAATAACTCACTTTTAATAAAAGGATTTTTATAAACTTTTATTTTAAAAGAATCAATTTTTTTAATTAAGGAGAGGATGTTTTTGTTTGGTTTATTTTCAAAAATTTTATCAATTTGAGATAAAAGATCTTTTCCTTGTTGTAGGTATTTTGACAAAGTATTTAACTGTTTATCTATGGTAAAATGTGTTTTTGTGATACATTTTTCTAGCTTTTCTTGATTTTTTATCGGAAAAGCAAAATGAGGTTTTGTTTTTTTTAAGAATTCTTTACAAATTTTAGGAAAAGTGATTTCTAGTGCACCTTCTATTCTAGCTCCACCTTCTGTGGCATTGTAAGTTGTAATGTTGATTTTTTTAACTAACTCTATATCTCTTTGAAAAGTTTTTCTAAAAATATCCCAATATATG
>NZ_JAKMQT010000013.1:0-15170 GCF_025771725.1 Campylobacter sp. IFREMER_LSEM_CL2151
GATTACTTGATAACTGAATTTGAGTTAAATTATCTTGAATGGTTTGTTCTTTAAGTTTTATATTTTGATTTAAATTTTGAATTTGAGTTAAATTATCTTGAATGGTTTGTTCTTTAAGTTTTATATTTTGATTTAAATTTTGAATTTGAGTTAAATATTTCAATCTTAAATTTTCTAATACACCATTCTTATATTCTATTTTATTTTGCAGTATATTTGAGATAGTATTATCAGAAATATTAAAATATTTTTTATCCTCTAAATCATAATCAAAAATCTCAAAATCATTCTTATAAATTTCTCTTATAATTTTGTATGTTTCATAATTATAATAATCTTTATAGGCATAGTGTTTACTCTTATTTACATGCACAAGACTGTCTTTTCTGTTGAGAATATTTAAAATTTTTTTAAAATCTTCATCTAATTTTTCAAATTTTCCTATAAAACTAACTAATATATTTTTATCATTATCGCATAGATACTTATACTGTGGTACAAAATGCATCCAACTTAAAATTTTTATTCGTTCATCATTGTTTTGCAAATTTAACACAAATTCTTCAAAAGAATTATATTTGTAAATATTTTCTTTTGCCCAAGTTTCATCCACTAAATTCCCACCCCCACTTCTTAAATAGTGATACGCTGAAACTACTCTATCATAAGGATTTCTAACAAAACCGAAAGAAAAATAACTCTCAAATTTATTCCTATCAAGCTTTACATAATCACTTGCTTTTACATGTCCCACAAGCCATCTATCTGTTTGATATATTACCCTTTCTATACTACTACCAGCAACCTTTGGAACATGAATAAAAACGCATTTATATTTATCATGAAAATCTTTAAACATTATTTCTTTCCTAAATTAATTTCTTCAACTTTCTAACTTCAAATAGCAACTTGATATACCCCCCCCCATACCAAGTTTTATTAGCTTTTATAAGAGCTTGTCCTAGTTTATAAGAAAGATGATTTTTAAGTTTTAAGGCTTCTTGATAATCAGGATAGCTTTCTAATGGAGGTAATGCCAATGATGGATCTTTTTTTATTTTTTCTTGATAGATTTTTTGTTCTTGTTTGTGTTTATCTTTTATATAAGATAATACAAAAGGTATTCTTATATAACCTAGTATAGATTTAGAATTTACTATCATAGCTTGACCTAGTTTATAGGAGAGTTGGTTTTGAATTCTTGTTTTAGCTGTGCCGTATTTAGAATATTTATATAGATTATCTTTAGTTTTCTCTAGAATTTGAATCTTATTTTTTTGGTTTTGTATCATCTGTTCTTTGTTTGCAATAATTTGATTTTTAGTTTTAACAATATCAGCTATAAATTCAGCTATCCTATCCCAATATTCTGGCTTCATTTCTTTTAGCTCATAATTTTCCTTATAATCACTTAAGTCTTTTTTAGGAAACAATCTTTCTTTATGAGGAAAAAATTCTTTTCTTACCCATTCATTTGATTCTTCAAAATAATCAATATAAGATTGTATTATTTCTTTTGGGGGTTGGAATTTAAGACGAAGATCTTTAGAGTTTTGGAAGTGTTTATCAGTAAATACGGTTAATCCATTTTTATTAGCATATTCATATCCCCCTAATAAGTAGCAATTTAATCTTTGCTGAAGTTCAAATCCTATTAAATCTAAGGTCTCATTTTCTTTCTCTAGAATTTGAAATTTATCATCCCATTCTAAACCTATACTATGTATAAAATCTTTTAGTAAATCCCCTTGATAAAATTCATTTTTATCAAATAATCTTACAATTATATTTTCTTTACCAAAGACTTTCATCCATTTTTGAAGCGTATTTTGATGATGACATATTGTTAATGCTTTACTATTGTCAATTGGAATATTAATTAACCTATTATCCCATGCGTCTTTAACGCTTTGAGAGCATAACGAAGTATACAATTCCAAAGGATCTCTAAGGTATATTATTATATAATTTTTTTTAAAACCATATTTTTTGATTATTTTTTTAAACTCTACAATATGTTTTTCATCAATAAATAAATACTGAATATTTTCGCTAGTTATAATAACTTTATCATACTGATTACAAGATAATTCCTTTTGTAAGCTAAAGCTATATTGATTATATTGCAAATTTTGTTTATTACTTTTTATACTTTGCAACAATAAACCGATAAATGAATGATGCGCCCATCGAAAATGGTTTTTTATACTTATAGGGTAACAACAATTATATTTTTCTAAGATTGCTTTATTTGTATATAAGAATTTTTGTATACTAGTAGTCCCTGTTTTCATAGTTCCTATATGCACATAAGCAGTCATTTACACCTTCCCATATAAAAATCTCAAAATCATATCCACATTCTCATTAAGATCTTCTTTTGTTATGTGTATATGTGGATTTTTAGGTTTTTCATAAGGACTGTCTATACCTGTAAAATTTTTAATCTCTCCGTTTCTTGCTTTTTTATAAAGTCCTTTTGGATCTCTTTTTTCACAAATTTCCAAAGGTGTATCAACAAATATTTCTATATATTCATCCTCATCTAAAAGATCTTTTATAAGTTTTCTATCTTTTTCAAAAGGTGATATAAAAGCGCAAAGTACTATCATACCAGCATCCACAAAAAGCTTACATACCTCTCCTATGCGTCTTATGTTTTCTACTCTTGAAGCCTCATCAAAACCCAAATCTTTATTAAGTCCATGACGTACATTATCCCCATCTAAAAGATAAGTATGAAAACCTCGCTCAAAAAGTTTTTTTTCAACTGCATTAGCCAAAGTAGATTTGCCACTACCACTAAGCCCACTAAACCACAAAACACATGGTTTTTGATTTTTAAGTTTAGCTCTTTGAATTTTTGTAATGCTACTTGTATGCCAAGTTAAATTTTTACTCATTTTTTTCCTTAAAAACTAAAAAATACCGGAGTTATAGTTAAAACAATAGTTGAATAAGTCAAAGAAACTATCCATCCTATTTTTATAAAATCAGTAGTTTTATACCCACAAATTGAACCTACCATCAAGTGAGTTTGATAACCATGTGGCATTAAAAAAGCACAACTTGCCCCATAAGCAACCGCTAATATAAATGGAGTTGGATTAACTTCAAGCGCTAAAGCAGTACTATAAGCAATAGGAAAAGCCAAAGCTGCAGCAGCGTTATTGGTAATGATTTCAGTTAAAAGCAAAGTTAGAAGATAAATTCCTACAAAACTACCATATAATCCATACACTCCAAAAGTTCCTATAACAAATTCAGCCAAATCTTTAGCTAAACCACTATCAACTAAAACTTTAGTTATAGCTAAAGAAGATCCTACTATGATAAAAATTTCCAAAGGAAAGCGTCTTTTTACTTCATCAAAACTTATGATTTTAAATATAAACAAGCAAGCTAGAAACACTAGCAACGCTTTAAGCAAAGACACTAATTCCAAAGCAGATAAAGCGATAATAGTTAAAAATGCAAAAATCACTATAAAACTTTGGATATTACTTAACTTTTGATTTTGCATGATATTTGAGATAATATAAAAGTTTTTATTGATATTATCTCTTGAGTGAAAATCCTTACCTATGCTTAAAATAAGCCTATCTCCAGCTTGTAATAAACTTTGGCCGATTTTTGAAATATTTTTTGAGCCTCTTTTTAAGGCTACAATCCCTGCATCAAATTTAGCTCTAAAGTTTGCTTCCTTAACACTTTTTCCTATCAAGTTTGACTCAGAATTTATAACAACATCTATTAAATTTAATGTTTCCAGTTTTAAATCTTGTGAGTCAATTTGCAAGCCATCAAATTTTTTCAAAGCCTCTAAATGTGTAATATCTCCACTAAAAACTAACACATCTCCTTCTTTAATAAGCTCATTATGACTAACAGGGGCAATAAGCTCATCTTTTCTTTGAATTTCAAGTAGAAACAAAAACTCTAAATTTCTTAAGCCATTTTCTTGTATAGTTTTCCCCACTAATGAGCTATTTTTTAAAACCTTAGCATTGATTAAATACTCATTAATGACATTTTCTCTTTCTTTATACTCAGGCAATAAAAAGCTAAAAATCAAAAGCACTATAAGCACTCCAACACTTATACAAAAACCAACTGCAAAAAAATCAAAAATCTTTAAGCTTTCCAAACCATTTTGCACTACAAAAGAATTGACTATCAAGTTAGTTGAAGTACCTATCAAAGTCATAGTTCCACCAACTATGGAAAAATATGAAAGTGGGATGAGTAGTTTAGAAGGGGCTTGAAATTTGTTATTTTTTATAATACTCATAAAACTTGCCACTACTGCAGTATTATTTAAAAAAGCTGAAATACTAGCTGTAACAACTCCAAGCTTTAAAAGCGACAAGTGATAATTTTTACCTATGATAAACTTAGAACACCAACTTATCACAACACTTTTTTCTATAGCTAGTGAAACTAACAAAAGCAAAATAAGCACTATCAAAGATTCACTCGTGTAAGAGCTAAGCCAAGTATTTAAATTTAAATACCCCAAAAGATAATAAAGCACAGCTACACTACCAAATAAAATAAAAGGTTTAATTTTATTGCTAATTAACAAAATAAGCAAGATTAAAATACTTAATGCGACAATAATTTTCATATTTTTTTACATTCCCATTCAGGATAGTTTTTTCTAATATAAGCATTAAGTTCTATTTCTGCTTGAGTATAAATTCTACTCTTTTCTTCGCTTGCTAAAATTTCTTCTACCATACCCGCTGCTAAGGTTTCATTTGAGTATTTATCTATGATGATAAAACTTCCTAAAATTTTATTGTCCTTGTAAGCTTTAAGGGCTGTTTTTTTATTAAGCTTTAAGGTGCATTTAGCAATATCATTGAGTTTTAATTCATCGCTTTGAAATTCTTTGAAAGTATTAATGTCTTTTTTAAAATCAATTTTTTCAAATACTACATTAGTAGTTAAATTTGCTATTTTGATAAGATAATTTTCATTTAAATTAAATTTAACCTCACTCATCCATATCACCATAGCTTTAAAAGAATTTGAAATTTCTATACTATGATTTTTAGAAGCTATTACATCGCCTCTTGAAATGTCTATCTCATCTTCTAAAGTTAAAGTTATAGCACTTGGAAAGCTAACATTTTTAGCACTTTGAACCTTTTCATTTTTATCAGGTATATTTAGGCTTTTAATACTAGGTGTGATGATTTGTTTTATTTTACTTGTTTTTAAAGAAGGTAAAATCACAACTTCATCTTTGATATTTATACTACCACTAGCAATATTTCCACAAAAACCTCTAAAATTTAAATGAGGGCGATTGACATATTGCACACTCATGATAAACTCATCACTTAAACTAGTAGCAATAGGCAAAGTATCTAAAAGCTCAGATAAGGTTTTTCCATCATACCAAGGCATATTAATACTTTTAGAAGCTATGTTGTCTCCATCTAATGCACATATAGGAACAAAGTGGGTTTTAATATGTTCATGATTTTTTAAGTATGGTAGAATTTCTTGATAATTTTTACAGATTGTATTAAAAATTTCTTGATTATAATCAATCAAATCCATTTTATTCACAGCAATAATAAATTGTTTTATGCCAAGCAAACTCACTATATAAGAATGCCTTTTAGTTTGAGTTAAAACCCCTTTTCTAGCATCTATAAGTATGATAGCAATATCAGCTGTACTAGCACCTGTTGCCATGTTTCTAGTGTATTGCTCATGGCCTGGAGTATCTGCTATGATGAATTTTCTTTTTTCACTTGTGAAAAATCTATATGCTACATCTATAGTTATACCTTGCTCTCTCTCGCTTGCAAGACCATCTACTAAAAGCGCAAAATCAAGCTTTTCCCCTGCATTACCAAGCTTTTTACTATCTTTTTCTAAAGATAAAATTTGATCTTCAAAAAGCATTTTTGCATCATAAAGCATTCTACCTATAAGGGTTGATTTACCATCATCTACACTACCACAAGTGATAAATCTACAAAGCTCTTTATTTTCATGTTCTTTTAGGTATTTTTCTACATTCGTTTTCATTAAAAATACCCCTCTTTTTTCTTTTTTTCCATACTTGCTTCTTCATCAGTGTCTATAAGCCTACCTTGCCTTTCACTTGTTTTAGAAAGTAAAAGTTCTTCGATGATTTCTAAAACATTGCTAGCGCTTGAATTTATAGCTCCTGTTAGCGGATAGCAACCTAAGGTTCTAAAACGGACTAATTCTTCTTTAGCATTTTTAGCAAGTTCTTTTGGCATACGCTCATCATCAACTAAAATTTTAGCCCCCATGTACTCTACAACCGGTCGTTTTTTAGCAAAATAAAGACTTGGCAAAGGAATATTTTCTTTATAAATATACTGCCATATATCAAGCTCAGTCCAATTACTCAGCGGAAAAACTCTTATGGATTCACCTTTTTTATGACGACCGTTGTAAATATCCCATAATTCTGGGCGTTGATTTTTTGGATCCCATGAGTGATTTTCATCACGAAAAGAATAAATTCTTTCCTTTGCGCGCGATTTTTCTTCATCTCTTCTTGCACCACCAAATACTGCATCAAACTGATATAAATCAAGCATTTGTTTTAAACCTTGTGTTTTAGCAATATCTGTATGCATGGATGAACCATGTGTAAATGGAGAAAGATTTAATTCTTTGATTTTAGGGTTTTGATAGACTATAAGCTCCATACCAAGCTCTTTGGCGCGTTTGTCTCTAAAATCTATCATCTCTTTAAATTTCCATGTGGTATCTACATGCACCAAAGGAAGTGGAGGTAAGCTTGGGTAAAATGCTTTTTGTAAAAGATGAAGCATAACTGAGCTATCTTTACCTATACTATAAAGCATAGCTGGCTTTTCAAACTCAGCTATCACCTCACGGATGATATGGATGGACTGTGATTCTAAATATTCTAAATGGGTCATTGCTTATCACAAAATAAAAAATAATCCTGCGGTATTCCAATATCAATAAAATAATCATCAAAAATTTGGGTTTGTATTTTTAGTACCTTATGATTTTTTTGCAAAAATTCTTCAAAAGAAAATTTTTCATCCAAATCAAATTCATCAAAAATGTCTTTTTTTAGCAAGTATACACCACCGTTGATTAAACCTTGTTTTTTAAATGCTTTTTCTTCAAAAGATGTCACAATACCTTGATCATTAACATTTACAGTACCATATCGATCAAAATTTTGCATTTGCTTTAGTACAATACAAATTTTACTATCATTTAAAACAAGTTTTTTTAGATCAATATCAAATATAGTATCGCCATTTAAAACATAAGCTTGATTTTGTATCAATTTCAAGGCATCTTTTATAGCTCCACCTGTACCTAAAAGCTCTTTTTCAATATTATAGCGTATTTTTACACCATCAAATTCATCTTTAAAGTACTCTTGGATGAGTTCATATTTATACGAAACACTTAAAATAACTTCGGTGATTCCTTGTTTTTTTAAATACTCTAAGACAAAAGCTAAAAACGGCTTTCCATTAATGGGTGCCATAGGTTTTGGGATATCTTGCACTACACTTTTCAACCTTGTGCCAAGCCCTCCTGCTAAAACTATAGCTTGCAATCAAACCCCTTGCCAAAAAGTTCTTCTTCTACTATAGCACAGATAATATGACCTATTAAAATATGTGCTTCTTGGATCCTTGGAGTGCAAGTTGAAGGTACTTTGATACAATAATCACAAAGTTCATTCATAGCACCACCGCTGGCTCCGGTTAAACCTATACTTAAAATCCCTTTTTCTTTACAAATTTCTAAAGCTTTTAAGATATTTTTACTATTTCCACTTGTAGAAATTCCTATAAATACATCTCCACTCACACCTTGAGCTTGCACTTGTCTTGCGAATAAATTTTCATAACCATAGTCATTGCCAATAGCTGTTAAAATACTCGTATCAGTACTTAAAGCAATGCTTGCAATACCTGGTCTATCAAAGTAAAATCTACTCACAAACTCCCCGGCTATATGTTGTGCATCAGCTGCACTTCCTCCATTGCCTGCTAGTAAAGTTTTATTGCCATTTTTATAAGCATTGATCACTTTTAAAGACACTTCTTTAATTAAACCAATCATATCATTATCATTTAAAATCTTAGTTTTAATATCAATTGAATCACTAAAATGAGATTTTATATATAAATTTAAATTTTCCACGATTTTGCTCCTTCTTTAGTGAAGTAGAACTCTTGCACATATCCTTGCTGTTCATTTAGAATTTTTTTAAGTTTATATTTTTTTATAGGATCAACCATAAAAAACATAAACCCTCCAGCACCAGCTCCACTTGTTTTGCCACTATAGGCACCATTTTCCATGGCTAAATGATAAATTCTTTCAAGCTCATCATTACTCACTATATCAGAAATAATTTTCTTTGACTGCCATGACTTACCTAGAATTTGAGCTATTTTTTCAAAATCAGCTCTAAATAGTGCTTCTTTCATATCTAGCGCATCTTGTTTTATCGCATGCATAGCATTAAGTGAAATTTCATCTCCTAGTTTTCCTTTTTTATGCTCTTCTATGTCTTTAGCTTCTCTAGTAATATTTGTAAAATAAAGCAAAACTCTAGCTTCAAGCTCGCTTGCTATCCAATTTTTAATGCGTAAAGGGTTAACAACCACTCTTTTTTGATCATAAAATTCCATAAAGTTAAACCCACCAAAAGTTGCAGCATATTGATCTTGTGCACCGCCTACTATAGCCATATCTTCTCGTTCAATCTCATATGCTAAACGTGCAATCTCATACTCACCCAAAGGTAAATTCAACCACTCAGCAAATGCCTTGATGATACCTACCACCAAAGTAGAACTACCACCAAGTCCACTACCACTTGGTACATCTGAATAAGTATGCAAAGAAAAACTTAAAGGTTTTTTAATATAATCTTTTACCAAACGATTATAAATTGCTTTATAAAGATCTAGCTTGCCATCATTTTCTAAAAAATCTTTGCTTTTATACTCTACTTTTACATTTATATCTGATGAATCAAAGATGATTTTCCCATCTTCTCTTTCTACCAAAGTACAATGCACATATAAAGATATCGTTGCATTTAAAACATAGCCTGTGTATTGATCACAATATAAATTTATATCAGTACCCCCGCCGGCTAAACCTAAGCGCAATGGAGTTTGAGAGCGAATTATCATGACTACTACCTATTTAGTGGGATTCTGCCCATGGAAATTTCTTTTCTCCAATGATTTAGTAAATCTTCAAACATCTGTCTAGCTGGAATTTCTGGCTTCCAGTTGATATAGCTTTTGATTTTGGTATTATCAAACATTTGATAGTCTGCATCAATAGGACGCAATCTTTCTTCATCTTGCTCTACTTTGATATCTTTTCTTGTAGAAAAACTCAAAAGTATATCGATAACCTCAGGAAGTTTAAAAGCCTCTTCGCCTGCTATATTAAAAGCTTCACCACAAGGAACTTTTCCTTTTTCACTTTCTAATGAAAGCAAATAGTAAGCCCTTATAGCATCACGACAATCTTGAAAAGTTCTTACACTTGATAAATTTCCTACTTTGATAATAGGCTCTTGATAACCCGCTTCAATCAATGCGATTTGCTTTGCAACTGTACTTTCAAAAAACACATCAGAACGTCTTGGACCACTATGAGTTCCCATCCTAGTGACATAAGTTTTTATACCATAAGCTTCACCGTAAAATCTTCCTAAATAATCTGTACCGATTTTACTTATACTATAGGGACTCGCACCATGAAAGGTTGTATCTTCATTTAACTTAATACCAACTTTTGCTCTACCATAAACTTCACTAGAAGAACACACATGCACTACAGGATCATAACCATCTTTATCTTTTAATAATCTAATATTTTCTAAAATATTTGCTGTGCCTATGATATTAGTTTGTAAGGTTTCTATAGGTATATCAAAAGAAGTTTTTGGATAAGACTGTGCGGCCAAATGAAAGATTACATCCGGTCTTTTACTCTCAAAAAGCTTTTGAATACTTGAATAATCATTTAAATCAGCATAAAAAATGCTGATTCTATCTTTTTTATTAATCCTATCACTTAGATGATAAATATTATCCATAGGTTCTTGCCAACGCATCATACCTATAACATCATAATCTGTATTTTCCAGTAAGTAATCTGCCATTTGTGAGCCAACTTGACCTGTAAAACCTGTAATCAATGCTGTTTTTTTCATAAACTATCCAATACTTTTTTAAACAAACTAATTTGTTCGCTAATGCTAAATTGATGATTACCCACAAAAAATCCTTTCTCGTGAATATATTTTGCATTTTTTAATTCTTGATGAATTTCATAGTCAAAATACTTAATCACCTCATTTTGTGTGAAATCTCCAGTAGCTATAGGACGGTATTCTATATCATTTTCTTCTAATTTTTTAATAATATCTTTTCTTTGTAATTTCGAATTTGGTCTAATCACCAAAGAAAATCCAAACCATGAACTACTTTCAATTTCTTTTTGCATGATAAATTCAGGGTGGTTTTTAAAATACTCACAAAATAATTTAGCATTTTCTCTACGGTGTTTTAAAAACATAGGTAATTTTTTAAGCTGTTCTATACCAATAGCTCCACTCATTTCCACCGGACGCACGTTATACCCTGGCAATACAAAGCGAAATGACTCACTAAACCAATCATCGCTTTTATTGGCTACTAAATTTTCTTTTGGAAGATTTCTAGTCCACCCATGCGCTCTTAAACATAACAAAATATGATACAACTCATCATCATCTGTAACTACAAAACCACCTTCCATTGTAGCCATATGATGAGAAAAGAATGTTGAAAAAGTTCCCATAATACCAAAAGTTCCGGCTTGGTTACCTTTATACTCTGCACCCATTGATTCACAATTATCTTCTAGTAAGATAATATCTTTTCCCTTAATAAGATCATTAATTGCATCAAAATCATTAGGATTTCCCAATAAATTTACAACCATAATCATTTTTGTTTTATCACTAATAGCTCTACTTAAAGCATCTAGATCATAATTTAAAGTCTCTAGATCTATATCTACGAATTTTAGCTTTAAACCATACTGATAAAGTGGATAATAAGTGGTACTCCATGATACTGCGGGAACTATAACTTCATCTCCTCTTTTTAATTTAGGATTTTTTGTATAAAATAAAGCTGCCGTTGCTATCAAATTTGCAGTTGAACCCGAGCTTGTCATAACCGCATACTTAGAACCTGTAAATTTAGCAAAATCTTTTTCAAATTCAGCCACCTTTTTACCCATAGTAAACATATCACTTTTGATAACATCTTGTATTGCTTGCAATTCTTTTTCATCCCAAGTTGATGAAGCTAACGTATATTTCACTCACTCTCCTTTATTTAAATACCAATTATACAATTTTTTTATTCCATCCACAAGATTGATTTTATGATGCCAACCTAATGAACGAATTTTAGAACAATCCGTGAAACGGTTTAAACTACCTTCAGGCTTTACTTTATCGAAAATAAGATTTCCTTTATAATTTACAATATCTCTTATAATATAAGCTAATTCTTTAATAGATATGTTTTCATTCGGACCAATATTAATATGTGTATTTTTTATCTCCAAATCATTTGATTCATGCAAATCTTTAAAGTTAATCTTATTCATAATAAAAATGCTTGCTTCTGCTAGGTCATCTACATGTAAAAATTCTCTTTTTGCATTTCCACTCCCCCATATTATCAAACTATTATTATTAATCCCAAAATGTTTTAAATAATTTTCAGCTTCTTCCAAATTCTTAATTTTTAAATCATGCAATATTTCTTTATATCTCTTTTCCATTAACAATCTAGCTAAATGAAATTTTCGTATTAATGCTGGTATAACATGAGCTTTTTCCAAATCAAATCGATCATTCTTGCCATACAAATTTGTAGGAACTAGAGAAATAAAATTTGTATTATATTGAATATTATACGCTTCACACATCTTAACACCTGCTATTTTAGCGATAGCATAAGACTCGTTTGAATAATCTAATTCTCCCGTCATTAAATCCGATTCTCGAACTCTACTGCGATCTTTTGGATAAATAGAAGTTGAAGCCATGAAAATTAATTTTTTTACCCCATGTAAATATGATTGGTGTATGACATTATTTTGAATCTGAAGATTTTGGTAGATGAAATCGGCTTTATGCTTTTTATTATCCAATATCCCACCAACTTTTGCAGCACACAAAAAAACATATTCTGGCTTTTCTTGCTCGAAAAAAAAATTTACTTGAGTTGTATTTAACAAATCCAATTCATTACGAGACTTAACAATTACATTATTATAGCCTTGTTTATCTAACATTCTCAATATAGCAGAACCAACCAAACCATTATGACCTGTTATATAAATTTTAACATTTTTATCCATCTATCAGATTTCCCTCTTCAATTTTCTAATTACAAACCACATCTTAATATACCCACCCTTATACCAAGTTTTATTAGCTTTTATAAGAGCTTGTCCTAGTTTATAAGAAAGATGATTTTTAAGTTTTAAGGCTTCTTGATAATCAGGATAGCTTTCTAATGGAGGTAATGCCAATGATGGATCTTTTTTTATTTTTTCTTGATAGATTTTTTGTTCTTGTTTGTGTTTATCTTTTATATAAGATAATACAAAAGGTATTCTTATATAACCTAGTATAGATTTAGAATTTACTATCATAGCTTGACCTAGTTTATAGGAGAGTTGGTTTTGAATTCTTGTTTTAGCTGTGCCGTATTTGGTTTGAAAAGATAAGCAACTAAAAAGCAAAGAAGGTTCTATTTTTAATTTTTTAAAATGCACAATAAATTTTTCATCATATGCAAGTTTAAACGCCTCCAAAAGAAAATTTTTACTCTCTTGCATTCGACCCAAACTATACAATTTAATTGAATATAGATAGAGTAAATATGGATATTTTACATATTTGACATTTTTATAAATTTCATTTTTCCATAAAAACATTATCCTGTCTAGATGTTTACTTCTATATAGTAATTTTCTAGCTAACACATCTGCTCTTTGGTATGCTTCCAAATTTATTAAAGTATCGACAATAAATAAATCAAAAAGTTCATTGTTACTATCATGCTTAGCTGCCTCATAAAGAATATCTAATAACTTTTTACCATCCTCATTAATTTTTCTTAAAATCATAAAATAACAAAATAGAGAATATGCTTGCTGATAGTTGTCTACTTGAATTTTATTGTGGTTTTTTTCGAAAATATCTTTTTTTTGTTCATTTGAATAAAATTCCCTCCAATATATCGATTTAACACCATTTCCTATCAAACTAGCCAAAAGCCCGAAACCAGATTCGGAAACAACTTTGCAACAACGTGACATAAATATAAGTTCAAACATTGCAACATCACTATCGTTAGTGTAATTTTTTGGAATCAAATCCTTGATACAAAAAATTCGAATATTTAGCTTTAAGAAGTATTCCTGGAGTTTTTTTAGTGATATATAGCTTTCTCCAAATAGAACAATATTATAATCCTTGTAATATTCAATCAGCTCCATTGCTATCTCAATTGGAGTTGCTTTATTTTCATAATGCCAAAAATAAATCGATTGCATATCACCATAAACAATTCCCCCGCTTCTCACATGAATAGCAACTACATCAGATGAAAACTTTATATTAAAAATATATTTACTTTTAGTAATAATTTCTTTCATATTTTCCGAAAATTCTATACTAGAAAATAGCCTAGGACATTCTCTTTCGAAATCTTTAGAATTTTGTCGATGGTTTATATAAAATCCAAACTTATGTGGAAATTCATCTTTTTGATAGTCCTCAGGTAATGCTTTTGTATGACATGCAATTTGATCTAATAAAAACTTTTTATGATTTGTATAAGAATATTGGGATATAAAATCTTCAGAAAATATATACTTTTCTCCTTCAAGTTTTATAAATTCACTTGATAATCTATTCCAAACAAAACCTGAATTAAATCCTATTTTATTGGCAACCCATTTAGCATTAAGCATTGATAAAATTCTATCACCCCACCCGCCCTGCAAAGTGCTTATAATCATTCCTGGAAATTTTCTTTTATATATCTTGAAATTATTTTGTGTAAAGATTGTTTTTTGGTTGAAACAAATTTTTAAAATTCTTATATTAAAACAAATATCAACAACATTAGGCTCCTCGTGGCATTTTATTTTTATGCTAAAAACATCTCCATACTCATCTAATCCATATAAATCTATATTAACATTATACATATAAAAAACAATTGTCGCGATATTTGTTTTTTCTTTAAAATTTAGAATATATTCATTATTGTTTATATTGTTAAAAGTATAATTACAGATTTCTATCAAATCTTTTTCTTTAAAATAGCTTTTTTCAAATAACATTTTTACCTAACACATCAAAATTAATACTACAACAATATAATTATATCAAAAATATATCAAATTACAAATCTTTCTTCCAGTACACACCTTCTCTTTTTACCTTAGCAGGAATTCCAGCTATTAAAGAATTCTTGCTTGTTCTTAAGGATGTCACCAAAGATCTTGCTGCAATAATACAATCACTAGAAATAAAAGTATTATTCAAAATCAAAACATCATCACAAATCCAACATTTATCACCAATAACAACATCTCCAGGCATATTTAAGCGCGCATTTGAATAAATATCATAAATAGGATGGTTATCAGATGTTCTAATTGAAAAGGATGAATAGAGTCCACTATCTCCTATTAGAATATTAGTGTTTCTTTCACCGCATATCATACTTACAATCCCATTAAAAAAATTATTAGATCCTATTTCAATAATACAACAATCCCCCCCCCCATTAACAACCGTTGGCGCTATGGTAATATTCAATGCATTGTTTATTACGCAATTTTCTTTTATAATAATTCTATTTTGATTACCTTTGATTGTTATATTTATTTTTCCTCTTTCCGTTATATTTAAATTTTTAATCTCAATATAATTATCCTTTCCATTAACATAAAAATTAATTTTATTTTTTAGATGGTTAGGAAACAAAATTGTATTCATATTACAGCCTTCTTTTAAATTTTTGATTCTTGTATATTAAATTCTATCACCATACCCCTCCCTT
>NZ_JAKMQT010000014.1:0-7066 GCF_025771725.1 Campylobacter sp. IFREMER_LSEM_CL2151
ACTACTTAAACCACCATTTTTTTTATCAAAAAGAGTTATTCTTTTATCTTTTAGAGTGTATTCTTTTGCAATATTGAGTGAGTTTTTATCTGTGCTACCATCATTTACTAGTATGATTTCTAAGTTAGTATAAGTTTGATTGATTACACTATCTAAACATTCTTTTAAATATTTTTCTACATTATATATGGGGATTACTACGCCTACTTTTTTGGTTTGCATTTTACCTCTTTTTTATTACAATATTATGGTATTTGTTCCACATAAAACAAACTCGGTTTAAAAATATTCACAACCTTTTTTTAAGAAAATCTTTAAAAAATAAATATGGATTCTTTATTAATTTTTTAAATTTTCGGTAGAAAACTTCTTGTTTACTATCTACTTTTTTTACAACTTCTAAAGACTTCACATTAGGTTCTTCTTTTATAAGAAATTCTTCTTTGTTATCAGCATTTGTCGAAAATACAGTTGTTTTATCACAATAACTTATATTATATATTTTTTCACTGACACCAAAATCTCTATATATATTGTCTATCGTATTACAATAATTTTCCTGAAAGCTATTTGGAGAAAGACATTTTTTATACAACTTAATATTATCATCTTGCATTTTATTTACTTTCTCATTTAAAAATTGAGAAAATAGAAAAATATTATCAGCAAATTTATCAATATCTTCAACTGGAGAATAAAGCATTCCACTTGTTTTGTTTTCTAGCCAACGGTATCCACCTACATAAGAGCATATTATCGGTTTTCCAAAAGCTAAAAATTCAATCATACTCAAATCAAACAAACTACCCCTATTTGGACACAAGCATGCATCAGCCATATTAATATATTCTTGTGGATTATCAATAAAAGGTATTTGTATCCACTGCTTTGATTGAATTTGTATGATTTGTTTTTCACCAACAACCACAAAATAAATTCTATCATTTTTACTAATAATTTTTTTTGCAGCATTTATTAAAATATCATAACCTCTAACATCTATAAATCTCCCAAGATAAAGAAATACTTTAGCATCATTTGGAATATCCAAGCTTTCCCTGAGAATTTTTTTATCAAGTACTGGCTTGTTTATATCAGTACCTGTAGGGCAAAAATAAATAGGTTTGTCTTTTATAAGTAAAGGAAAATCCGGCCATAAATTATAATACCCTTCTAAACTTTCTTCAGTAGGAAAAAATAAACAATCTGCGAGCTTAAAAGCCCATTTATCTCTCTCATTAAAATAGTAACGAAACATTTCTTTATCAACTTCAGTCCATTTTGTATTTCTACATGTAAGATACATATCTTCCATGGTTGGTTGATATGGATTATGCGTTGTAAGAATTTTCACAACTCTTGATTCTATACCCAATCTAATCAAAGAATTATATACTGGCAAAAAATTATAAGCTCCATGTATATGTATGGATGCTATATTTTTTGAATCGATTTTAGCATATTCTGAAAACGGTATAATCTCCCTAAACCATTCTTGTCTTTTTTTTAACAAATGCGATGAAACCATATCTTTAGAATACTGCTGAGTATAACAAAACCTTCTTTCAATAATATCAGACAGTAAATCATTGCTTATTCTTTCATGAGGCAAGATATTTGGAAAAAGAAAACAACACTCCGTACCCATTTGTGTTAGTCTTGATGGGTTATTTTGCAAAAAGGCTGAAAATAGCGATGAAATATAACCCACAGAACCACCTTTTTTCAAATCATAGCCTTGATGACAATGAATATAATGTTTAAGCATATTATCCCTTTTTTTTATTTTTTAATTTTATCAAAAATCTTAGCTTCTTCTTCCCATTTATGTATCGCCAATATTTTCCCACTAGAAGGATCGTTATTAAAATAATGACTAACCCCATCCACTTGATCCCGCAAAGAAAAACCGTAAAAATTCAATTCGTTATATTTAATTTTATCCAATATATAATTAATCATAATCAAACCTAAAGACATAACTCGAATATCATATTCGACAAGATAGTTAATACATTGAATCCTGGTGATTTTCACACCTGCATACAACCAATTACTTAAAACCTTGTATTGATCTAAAGGTAATTTCCTATTACAAATTGGAGCAACAACATAATCAAAATCTTTCAATGACGACTTATGGAAAATAGAATTTAATGCTGGCGTAACAACCCATATATTTGTTTTTACACCATAATCTCTATGAAACTTTAAATTTGATGAAAAATTATTAAAGCGAATTACAACATCATGAGAATCTATTTCCTCACCTCTATTTTTATTTAGCTCACAAGGACTATTTCCTACTACAGCAATTCTTTTTTGGTGTAAATATTTTCTTAATTCAACCTCATTTTTTCTTGTTGTATCTAGAAAAAAATTTATACATTTAAAATCCTCTACTTCAACCAATTCATTAATTTTTAACATATTATCAAAAAAATCAAAATTATTTTCATATATATAATTTTTTGTATTTATAAAAATACCTAAAGATCTACATAGCATTATTATGTCATTAAATACTTTTTTGTTTTTATTGATTTTATCCAATGAAACACTATTTAAAAAAAATTTTAGAAATCTTTTTAATTCTTGATCATTATCAGTATTCGGGATATTTGAAAATACTAAAATATCATTAAGAATACTATAGATATCATTTTGAGAATATTTTTCTACACCATCATCCATAATCAAATAAAATTTTAAATAAGCATAAGAACGCATAATAGAAAAATCCTGATCAAGATAACTAGATAAAGGTGCTGTTTTCTGGTAAACTAACGGGGTATAGTTTTCAACAATATGAATTTCTTTGCAATTAGTTGTAATATTTTTAATAAACTGTGCAACACGTGCATTACATTTAATACTCTGATTGTCTACCATTTTTTCAACTAACAAACAAATTTGATTTGCAATTATATTATTGTTTGTTGCTCTTGTTTTATCATAGTAAGTTTTTAAATGATTTAACAAATATCCTAGTACAGCCGGATATCTTAAATTTTTTTCAATATTTTCTAAAACATAACTTACAGTTGGTAAAATTTTATAAAAGTTTTTTGGGTCGTTTGTGCTTTGAACAACATCATCTTTTCTATAACGATAACCTCCACCTGGAATTATTTTTACCTTTGTAGCTCTTGACATAATTAAAGCTATGAAAACAGCATCTTCATAACCTCTACTGTTTTCGTTTAAGAAAAAATTATTAGAAACAACGTAGTTTTTATCATAAATTCCCATGCAAATTCCAACATTACCTAAACACAGTCTTCTTTCTATATCATCATTGCTCATTTCTTGATAATTATTTTTACTATACCCCGGATTAAACATGTTAATTGTACGATTTTTAAAACAATCTCTAACTTCTTGATATGTATCATAAAAAACGATTTCCATTGAATATTTACAAATCTGTTTTAGCAAAATTAAATAATAAAACTCTGGTACTTCGTCATCTGGCTCAAAAATTGATATATATTTTCCTTTTGATTTTTTTATACCCATATTAACAGTATATCCATATCCCCTATTCTTAGCATTTGCAAACACACGAATATATTTGTTATGATCATCTTTAAACTGCTCACATAATCCTTTTAACTTACTTAAAGTACTGTCTGTAGAGCAATCATCAATAAAGATTATTTCCACATTTGGACATTTCTGTTCTATTAAACACTTAAAAGCATTTTCAATATAGCGCTCTTTATTATAACATGGTACTATAATCGTCAATAGTATTTTATTCATTTATTTCCTTGATTTTAATTTATGACATACGCAACAAAATAATATTCTTAAAAAGATAACTGCAATATAATTTTCTTTTCTTTTTGATTGTAAGACTATCTTGCCAATTTTATAACTTAAATGTTCTTCATAAGATTTACCTTCATAATAATCACAATATTTTTTTTCCAAATCACTAGTTAACTGCATATTTTCTTCTTTCAATAAAGCTACAAACTCTTTATATTTTCTACATGATATGATTTTTTTACCTAATTTGTATTCTGATGTATTTTTTGTATATTCAACAGCACCTTGTTTATGCCTAGCCACTTCACAATAGAATTTTTTAGGGTCGAATATAATTTCCCTCAATTGTATTAACTCCCACTTTTTAAACAAAGAAAAACTATTCTTACTAAGAACTTCCAATCTTTTAAAATCCTTCTGAATTTTATACAAAAATTCTAACCTGTAATTAAAGCAAATTCGATAAAGATTCCAACGGTATCCACGGTATCTTAAATAATTAACAATAGGTAAAATATTATAAAAATTGTTTTTCGATACAAATTGCTCTATATAATCATACTCATCACAAATACAATACACTTTAGCACGACTATTACAAGAAGAATTAACATTATCTTGTCTATAATAATAGTATGCATCTTTTACCAAAAAAATACTATCAGCTAAAACTTGCAATTGAAACCAAAAACCAGTATCTTGGAAAGCAGAACCTGGAGTTTCATTACACAATATATTATATTTTTTTATAAAATCCAACTTGTAAATACCGCTAGGATTCACAATATTTGATTCGGTCAAAATTCTCTTATCGGTTTTAAAATTTAATATTTTATTATATAGAACTTCTGTCCAATTTAATAGTCTGCACTCGTAAATCCTCTCTTCTTTGTCCCAAAAATTTAACACATCTCCTTTGACTATATCACATTTTTTTTCTCTAGCTATCTTATATAAATCTTCATACATATTTTCTTTTATATAATCATCGCTTTCAACTATACCTAAGTATTCACCCTTTGCCTCTTTAATACCTAGATTTATTTGATAGCCATAACTTTTTTTATCTGAAAATATAACTTTTAACCTATTATCATTTTTTTCATACTCTCTAAGCATCTCAAGAGTGCCATCAGTAGATCCAGCATCTACGCAAATTATTTCAATATCCTTTAAAGTTTGATTTAATACGCTATCAATACATTCATGAATATATTTTATAGAATTTAACGATGGAACAATAATAGAAACTTTAGGAATTATATACATATTAAAAAATTTTTAATTCTTTTTTTGAAAATTCTAATGCAGATTTAACACTATCTTGCATATCATAGTATTTATACTCACCTAATCTTCCACCAAAATATATATTAGTTTCTTTTTTAGCTAATTCTAAATATCTTTCATATAATACTTGATTTTTATCATCATTGATGGGATAATATGGCTCTATATCTTGACTCCATTCTAGTGGATATTCTTCGCTTACTACAGTTTTTTCTTGTTTTCCAAATTCAAAATGTTTATGCTCAATAGTTCTTGTATATGGAGTTTCTTTATCTGTGTAATTTACAACAGCTACACCTTGATAATTATCTGTATCTAAAATTTTATGCTCAAATCTTAAACTTCTATATTCTAAAGGTCCAAATTGACAATCGTAAAAAGAATCAATAGTTCCAGTAAAAATAATTTTTCTTGCTTTTTTTAGAAATTCTTCTTTATGTTTTAAAAAATCGACATTTAAAAGCACTTCGCATTTTTCCAACATTTTCTCAAAAATAGCTGTATAGCCTCCTATAGGTATACCTTGATATGGATCGTTAAAGTAATTATTATCATAGATATATCTTACCGGAATTCTCCTGATAATCGATGCAGGTAAATCTTTACAATCCCTTCCCCATTGTTTTTCGGTATAACCTTTAACAAACTTTTCATAAACATCTCTTCCAACAAGTTTTATAACATGCTCTTCAAGATTGTTAGGTTCACATTGTATTTCTTGACTTTGTTTTTTTATAATATTCTTAGCTTCTTCTGGACTAAAGATATCCCATAACTTGCTAAAAGTATTCATATTAAAAGGTAAATTATAAATCTCACCTTTAAAATTAGCTATTGGAGAATTTACGAAATGATTAAATTTGCAAAATTGCTGCATGTATTTCCAAATATCCTCATCAGATGTTCTAAAAATATGTGCACCATATTTATGGACATTAATATTTTCAATATTTTCAGTATAACAATTTCCACCTATATGTGATCTTTTTTCCACTACTAAACATTTATAGCCTTTCTTGCTGGCTTCATAAGCAAAAATACTACCAAATAAACCACTACCAACTATTAAATAATCATACATTTAGCAACCTTTTTGTATTTACAAATTACAAATATAGCAAAAAATTTTAAAAAAACACCTTATAATAATAAAATTACTTAAAAAACATTCTTCTTAATTTCAAAGCCTGCTGATAATCTCTGTAAAATTCTAATGGCAATCTTTTACTTAAAACATCTTTTTTAATATTTTTTTTATATTCTATGATGTCTTTTTGATGTTGAAAAGATACTCTAATAACACTAAAAGGTAAAATTAATTTTAGTATACCTTTCTTTTTAAAAAGTTCTTTTGTAAGTTTATACGAAAGATATTCTTTCACTCTATCAACTGCCCCTAAAGGTTGATTTTGTATATATATTTTTAAATTTTTAGTGTATTTTTTTAAACATAATGGATCCTTATCAAACTTTTTTAAAGTCAAAGCTTTATTGCAAACCACTGGTAAAAAATGTGTTTTTATATCTTCACTCAAATAATGATTAGAATCGATAAATTTTATAAAATCTAATGCAATTTGCATCCAGCTTACACTTTCATAATATAGCCTAGTTATACTTGAATTCTCAAAAACATCTATTTTTTTAAGATGTGAATTAGGATGTATTATCCATTTTTTATTAGTAAAATTCATAGAGCTTGATTCTCTTAAGCGATAAACATGTATCTGCTTTGGAAATATATAAATATTTTTGCTTAAAGCAAATAGTAACACTCCAAAATGACAATCTTCTGCAAAAATTCCATTAATAAATTTTAATTTTATATTTTTAATAAAATTCAAATTGATCATACCTTGCCAAGCAAACCAAAAATAAAAAAGCTTTCTTTCTCTAGCTTTCTCTAGCCATTCTTTAGGTGTAATGATAATCTCATTTTTATAATCAAAATAAGTCATTTGACTGATATGTTTTCTTTTAACTTTATCATATAAAGGCCTAT
>NZ_JAKMQT010000015.1:0-5805 GCF_025771725.1 Campylobacter sp. IFREMER_LSEM_CL2151
TATTTAATAAAACTTTAAGCTTTTATTGCTATAATTTCATTTCCTTTTCAAACGAAAGGGTTTTAAAAAGCTAAGACTTTTTGTCTTAATTTTTAGTATTTGTTCTTTAAATTATTAATATTGTTAATCAAATCTTATAGTCAATCTTTGAAATCTAAATAAGTGATCGATTGAGCCAGAAAGATTTATTTTTAAATCTTAACAATCAACTTTTTCTTTGAAGAAAAAGATTAAACTTATCCAATTATTTTTATGGAGAGTTTGATCCTGGCTCAGAGTGAACGCTGGCGGCGTGCCTAATACATGCAAGTCGAACGATGAAGCTTTTAGCTTGCTAGAAGTGGATTAGTGGCGCACGGGTGAGTAAGGTATAGTTAATCTGCCCTACACAAGAGGACAACAGTTGGAAACGACTGCTAATACTCTATACTCCTGCTTAACACAAGTTGAGTAGGGAAAGTTTTTTCGGTGTAGGATGAGACTATATAGTATCAGCTAGTTGGTGAGGTAATGGCTCACCAAGGCTATGACGCTTAACTGGTCTGAGAGGATGATCAGTCACACTGGAACTGAGACACGGTCCAGACTCCTACGGGAGGCAGCAGTAGGGAATATTGCGCAATGGGGGAAACCCTGACGCAGCAACGCCGCGTGGAGGATGACACTTTTCGGAGCGTAAACTCCTTTTCTTAGGGAAGAATTCTGACGGTACCTAAGGAATAAGCACCGGCTAACTCCGTGCCAGCAGCCGCGGTAATACGGAGGGTGCAAGCGTTACTCGGAATCACTGGGCGTAAAGGGCGCGTAGGCGGATTATCAAGTCTCTTGTGAAATCCAACGGCTTAACCGTTGAACTGCTTGGGAAACTGGTAGTCTAGAGTGGGGGAGAGGCAGATGGAATTGGTGGTGTAGGGGTAAAATCCGTAGATATCACCAAGAATACCCATTGCGAAGGCGATCTGCTGGAACTTAACTGACGCTAAGGCGCGAAAGCGTGGGGAGCAAACAGGATTAGATACCCTGGTAGTCCACGCCCTAAACGATGTACACTAGTTGTTGGGGTGCTAGTCATCTCAGTAATGCAGCTAACGCATTAAGTGTACCGCCTGGGGAGTACGGTCGCAAGATTAAAACTCAAAGGAATAGACGGGGACCCGCACAAGCGGTGGAGCATGTGGTTTAATTCGAAGATACGCGAAGAACCTTACCTGGGCTTGATATCCTAAGAACCTTTTAGAGATAAGAGGGTGCTAGCTTGCTAGAACTTAGAGACAGGTGCTGCACGGCTGTCGTCAGCTCGTGTCGTGAGATGTTGGGTTAAGTCCCGCAACGAGCGCAACCCACGTATTTAGTTGCTAACGGTTTGGCCGAGCACTCTAAATAGACTGCCTTCGTAAGGAGGAGGAAGGTGTGGACGACGTCAAGTCATCATGGCCCTTATGCCCAGGGCGACACACGTGCTACAATGGCATATACAATGAGACGCAATACCGCGAGGTGGAGCAAATCTATAAAATATGTCCCAGTTCGGATTGTTCTCTGCAACTCGAGAGCATGAAGCCGGAATCGCTAGTAATCGTAGATCAGCCATGCTACGGTGAATACGTTCCCGGGTCTTGTACTCACCGCCCGTCACACCATGGGAGTTGATTTCACTCGAAGCCGGAATACTAAACTAGTTACCGTCCACAGTGGAATCAGCGACTGGGGTGAAGTCGTAACAAGGTAACCGTAGGAGAACCTGCGGTTGGATCACCTCCTTTCTAGAGTACAAACTGATAAGTCTCACAACTATCAGTTCATATATAGACTCAATCATCCTTGTTTAGATTTCAAAGATTGATGAAAAGCTAATTTTGGGGAATTAGCTCAGCTGGGAGAGCGCCTGCTTTGCACGCAGGAGGTCAGCGGTTCGATCCCGCTATTCTCCACCATTTATTAAGGGCCTATAGCTCAGCTGGTTAGAGTGCACCCCTGATAAGGGTGAGGTCACAAGTTCAAGTCTTGTTAGGCCCACCATAAAAAAGATTTGTTTATCAATCATATAATAAAGTTTTAAAACTTAAAGCAAGTATATAGCTAATAATAAAGCAGTAAATAAAGTAAAATACTTTATTGCTTATGTTTTTAAATTATTTAAACTCTTTATATATACTTCCTTTAGGTTTTAAGACCTAAGCTAAATAAATAATAGAATATTTTATATATTAGATTAGTTATTTAATGTTATTTGAATTATCATTGTTAAGAGTCACAAGCAAGTTTTAATAAAAACAATTTTACAGGACTTGTTAAAGGATAAAACCTAACTATCTTTTCTTTAGCTTTTAGTTAAAGACAAGTTTTAAACTCGCAGCTTAGTGAGACTAATTTATTTAGTTTTATTAAGTGTTTAAATGCTTTCCGTCTTAAGATAGTAAAGTCTTATCATAAAAACTTTAACAAGGAAGTGATGCGTTTTAGAATGAATTTAAAAGGTAAGCTATTAAGAGCGAATGGTGGATGCCTTGGCTGGTAAAGGCGATGAAGGACGTACTAGACTGCGATAAGCTACGGGGAGCTGTCAAGAAGCTTTGATCCGTAGATTTCCGAATGGGGCAACCCAGTATATAGAGATATATACTACCATAATGGAGCGAACGTAGGGAATTGAAACATCTTAGTACCTACAGGAAAAGAAATCAATAGAGATTGCGTCAGTAGCGGCGAGCGAAAGCGCAAGAGGGCAAACCCAGTGCTTGCACTGGGGGTTGTAGGACTGCAATGTGCAATAGGTAAGGTTAGTAGAACACTCTGGAAAGTGTAGCCATAGAGGGTGATAGTCCCGTATACGAAAACCAAACCTTAGCTAGCAGTATCCTGAGTAGGGCGGGACACGAGGAATCCTGTCTGAAGCTGGGTCGACCACGATCCAACCCTAAATACTACTACCAGACCGATAGTGCACAAGTACCGTGAGGGAAAGGTGAAAAGAACTGAGGTGATCAGAGTGAAATAGAACCTGAAACCATTTGCTTACAATCATTCAGAGCACTATGTAGCAATACAGTGTGATGGACTGCCTTTTGCATAATGAGCCTGCGAGTTGTGGTGTCTGGCAAGGTTAAGCACACGCGAAGCCGTAGCGAAAGCGAGTCTGAATAGGGCGCTTAAGTCAGATGCTGCAGACCCGAAACGAAGTGATCTATCCATGAGCAAGTTGAAGCTAGTGTAAGAACTAGTGGAGGACTGAACCGATAGGCGTTGAAAAGCCCCCGGATGACTTGTGGATAGGGGTGAAAGGCCAATCAAACTTCGTGATAGCTGGTTCTCTCCGAAATATATTTAGGTATAGCGTTGTGTCGTAGTATAAGGGGGTAGAGCACTGAATGGGCTAGGGCATACACCAATGTACCAAACCCTATCAAACTCCGAATACCTTATATGTAATCACAGCAGTCAGGCGGCGAGTGATAAAATCCGTCGTCAAGAGGGAAACAACCCAGACTACCAGCTAAGGTCCCTAAATCTTACTTAAGTGGAAAACGATGTGAAGTTACTTAAACAACCAGGAGGTTGGCTTAGAAGCAGCCATCCTTTAAAGAAAGCGTAATAGCTCACTGGTCTAGTGATTTTGCGCGGAAAATATAACGGGGCTAAAGTAAGTACCGAAGCTGTAGACTTGATTTTATCAAGTGGTAGGAGAGCGTTCTATTTGCGCCGAAGGTATACCGGTAAGGAGTGCTGGAGCGAATAGAAGTGAGCATGCAGGCATGAGTAGCGATAATTAATGTGAGAATCATTAACGCCGTAAACCCAAGGTTTCCTACGCGATGCTCGTCATCGTAGGGTTAGTCGGGTCCTAAGTCGAGTCCGAAAGGGGTAGACGATGGCAAATTGGTTAATATTCCAATACCAACATTAGTGTGCGATGGAAGGACGCTTAGGGCTAAGCAAGCTAGCGGATGGAAGTGCTAGTCTAAGGTCGTAGGAGGTTATATAGGCAAATCCGTATAACAATACTCCGAGAACTGAAAGGCTCTTCAAAGTCTTCGGACAGCGAGGAGAATTGCTGATGCCGTCGAGCCAAGAAAAGTTTCTAAGTTTAGCTAATGTTGCCCGTACCGTAAACCGACACAGGTGGGTGGGATGAGTATTCTAAGGCGCGTGGAAGAACTCTCTTTAAGGAACTCTGCAAAATAGCACCGTATCTTCGGTATAAGGTGTGGTTCGCTTCGTATTAGGATTTACTCCGAAAGCGAAGAAACTTACAACAAAGAGTCCCTCCCGACTGTTTACCAAAAACACAGCACTCTGCTAACTCGTAAGAGGATGTATAGGGTGTGACGCCTGCCCGGTGCTCGAAGGTTAATTGATGGGGTTAGCATTAGCGAAGCTCTTGATCGAAGCCCGAGTAAACGGCGGCCGTAACTATAACGGTCCTAAGGTAGCGAAATTCCTTGTCGGTTAAATACCGACCTGCATGAATGGCGTAACGAGATGGGAGCTGTCTCAAAGAGGGATCCAGTGAAATTGTAGTGGAGGTGAAAATTCCTCCTACCCGCGGCAAGACGGAAAGACCCCGTGGACCTTTACTACAGCTTGACACTGCTATTTGGATAAGAATGTGCAGGATAGGTGGGAGGCTTTGAGTATATGACGCCAGTTGTATATGAGCCGTTGTTGAGATACCACTCTTTCTTATTTGGGTAGCTAACCAGCTTGAGTTATCCTCAAGTGGGACAATGTCTGGTGGGTAGTTTGACTGGGGCGGTCGCCTCCCAAATAATAACGGAGGCTTACAAAGGTTGGCTCAGAACGGTTGGAAATCGTTCGTAGAGTATAAAGGTATAAGCCAGCTTAACTGCAAGACATACAAGTCAAGCAGAGACGAAAGTCGGTCTTAGTGATCCGGTGGTTCTGTGTGGAAGGGCCATCGCTCAAAGGATAAAAGGTACCCCGGGGATAACAGGCTGATCTCCCCCAAGAGCTCACATCGACGGGGAGGTTTGGCACCTCGATGTCGGCTCATCGCATCCTGGGGCTGGAGCAGGTCCCAAGGGTATGGCTGTTCGCCATTTAAAGCGGTACGCGAGCTGGGTTCAGAACGTCGTGAGACAGTTCGGTCCCTATCTGCCGTGGGCGTAAGAAGATTGAAGAGATTTGACCCTAGTACGAGAGGACCGGGTTGAACAAACCACTGGTGTAGCTGTTGTTCTGCCAAGAGCATCGCAGCGTAGCTAAGTTTGGAACGGATAAACGCTGAAAGCATCTAAGCGTGAAGCCAACTCTAAGATGAATCTTCTCTAAGCTCTCTAGAAGACTACTAGTTTGATAGGCTGGGTGTGTAATGGATGAAAGTCCTTTAGCTGACCAGTACTAATAGAGCGTTTGGCTTATCTTATTTAAGCATCACTTCCTTGTTAAGGTTTTTAATAAAGCTTTGAGTGTTTTTATATGAAAACTATATTTAGCTTATAAAATCTTATAAGTAAAGTTTATATTAGAACTTGCTCTTAACATTGTTTTTTAAGTATTCTAAAACAATAAAATGATTTAGTTTAATGAAACATCTAAATATAAGAATAAGATGAAAACTAAAATAAAAATGATTTCAATCTAGTTTTTATTGTGCTGTATTTAAATAGAATATTTAAATAACAATGTCCGTGATTATACAGATGTGGAGACGCCTTGCTCCATCCCGAACCAAGAAGCTAAGCACATCGTGGGTGATGATACTACGCCTTACTGGCAGGGGGAAAGTAGCTCATTGCGGACTTGTTAATTCTCTTATTATTCTTACTTTATATATAATCTTATGTT
>NZ_JAKMQT010000016.1:0-2392 GCF_025771725.1 Campylobacter sp. IFREMER_LSEM_CL2151
TCAATGGTGGATTTTATTTAAAGAAAGTTTAGAGTATTCTATAGATACTAATAGCATTACAACCTATAACGCCACAGAAGGCGGAGCTAGGATAGAAGGAAGTATAGAAAAACCTTTTAAAGAATTATGTGAAAATTTATTGAAAGAAAATAAGCCTTTGTTTGAAAAACTACAAACTTTAAGTGAAAAAGAAATTCAAGATAAAAAAGATAAGATTGATGAGTGTTTGAGAGGGGTTTTAAGCACAAATATATTAGAACAAATTCAAAATTTTAAAGATAATTTACAAAACATTACTTCTGATATCAAAAAAAGTTTTAGTATTTTAGAATTGGATTTTTCAAAAATTTTAAAGTTTAATGAAGAAATTCATGAGTTTAAAATTTCATTTGAAAAAGATTTTGCATTATTAGGAGAAGTTTTGGTTCCTGCGTTAAAAAATGTCGAATTAGAACTTGCAAAAATTTATTTAATGCCAGCAATAAGCCAAGAAGATAAAAAAACAAGAATGATCTTGTGGATTTTAAAACAAGAAGAGTGGTTTGAAATTCTTCAATCAACACTGATAAATTTTTATAGTGCCATTTCAAGGAAAAATAAATGAATTTTCTACAAAAAAATATCTTAAATATTGAAAAAAATTTGGCAACTAAGATTTTAACTTGTAATAATCATAAAAAACCTGTTGAAAATAAACTTTTTTTAGAAAATATTCAAAACAATTATTCAAACCACCCTATACTTTTTATCTATGGTATAGGAGAGTATATCTTAGAACTTTTTAAAAATGAAAACTTAAAAAATATTATTATTTTTGAAGATGATTTAGAGATAATTTATCACGTACTTCAAAATAATGATTTTAGTAATTTTCTTAAAAAGAATCAACTTACTATCTATCACACTCAAGACTTTCATCTTTCAAATGCTAAGATGATGTTTTTAAGTCAAAATATTTTATTTTACCATGAAATTTTTACACTATTTTCATTCAAAAAAACTCATTTAAGTCAATATATAGAAAACACGTGTATTCAAGCACTAGAGCATATAAAAAATGCTGTGCATTCAAGCTCTTCTTGTTTAGAAGGTTTAGAATTTTTTACAAAAAATCTCTATCCCATGCTAACAAGTCCGAGCACCAAAGAGTTATTAACAAAACACCAATCTAAAAGTAAAAATGCTATCATAGTGGCAAGCGGACCTAGTCTTATAAAACAATTACCTTTGTTAAAACAAATTCAAAATAAAGTTACTATATTTTGTGCTGATGGCTCTTATACTATCTTACACCAACACAATATCAAACCTGATTATATTGGTTGTATTGAAAAAAGTATAGATTCTAATGTTTTTTTTAAAGATTATTATGAAGACAATAAGGCAATTTTCCTTCTTACAGACACGACAAATCCTAGTATCATCCAAACTTTACAAAATCATCAAAAAAACATCATTATCACTCTAGCTTCTAGTAATTTTAATCATAGTTTTAAACTTGATGACTATGGTTATACAGATACAAAATTTTCAAGCGTAGCTAATTATTTATACCATTTTGCTATAGGTTTAGGCTATACAAATATCATTTTAATAGGGCAAGATTTAGCTTATGATAAAAACCTCAATTCTCACCCTAAAGAATTTTTACTAGGTGAAAAAACAGATACACATCGTTATGAACTCATAAAAACATTAGCTTATGGAGGAAAAGAAGAAGTTTATACCCATTGTGTATGGGAGCTTTATAAAAAGGCTTATGAGGAAGATATACAAAATAATAAACACCTTATCACCACTTATAATGCCACAGAAGGTGGAGCAAGGATAGAAGGAAGCATAGAAAAACCTTTTAAAGAATTTTGTGATGAAATTTTAAACAAACAAAACACAAATAAAAACTTTCCTTCTTTAAGTCTTTCAAACGATTATAAAAAATATATTTTATCTACAATTTCAACCTTGCAAAATCACATCCAAATTAATCAAATTTTTGTGTCCCAATGTGAATTAATATTAACAAAATTAGATCCTATTATAGAGCAAATCAATTTTATAGCAAACAACTATACTTTAGAAGATGCTCTTAAACGACTTGATTATACTCAAATCAACTTTGCTCAAGAATACATCAAAACTTTTAAGTCTTTACTGTTTTCACAAAAAAACTGGGAAAGTATGAGCGATGTACTCTATACTTTAATTTTTGCAAACGAGCCTAATTTTATAAAACTACAAAGTTTAAAAACACAAAATGATCAAGAAAAGCTTATTAATACATTATCCTATATCATCAACCATAAAAGATATATCAAAGAAGTTATTGATATTTTATACCAACAAAGGATGATTTTAGAAAGAGCTTTGGCCGATATAGAACAAAAAAATAACT
>NZ_JAKMQT010000017.1:0-1642 GCF_025771725.1 Campylobacter sp. IFREMER_LSEM_CL2151
TTTTAGTATCATCTTTTAAGATAAAGCTATAATGATCAAAGTTATTAATAGTATTTGCTTTTATATTTGTATTTAATACTAAATGATTATTAGTGCCACTTTTATGCATTAGTGCTTTTGAGCTAAAATCATTTTCCATTCTAGTTTGTAAAAAGCTACCTGCTAATACTTTTATATTAGTATTATTAAAAATATTAGTATTACCACTTAAATATAAGGTATTATTATAGCTTTTATCATTTTCACTATATACACCAGAAGCTGCTATGATGATAGTAGAATCATCTTTATACTCATCTATATTTAAATTATTTATATGAGTATAATTATCATGAGTATTCTTAGCTATACCTGCACTAATAATAGCTATACCTTCTCTTTTATCAGAAGCTGTACCTAGAGCAAGTCCATCAAAGATAAAAGTATTATTAGCACTTTCATTTTTTGCATTAATAACATAAACATTATCATGTGCTGCAGAAGAATAATCTTTAATATTTAAAGTATTATCATTAGCATTTTCATTCGCTCTTAAAATGATTTTAGAACCTTTATCTATATTAGAAGCATTCGATAAAGATTGTACAAGATTATATTTTATAGTGTTTTTTTCTAAATTATCTGCTTCTATAATAGCAGTGAGGTTTCTACCTGATTTTACATTATCTAAAACTATACTATTAGCATTAGCACTACTAGCATAATAATCTTTATTATCTATACTTGCTTTACTAACTCCATATAAGTATAAAGGCATAGCAATGTTTGAGTTTTTAATAACAATGCTATTATTATTTGCTTTAGAACTTAGAGTTTGTGCTGCTGTGATTTGAATTTTATCTTGATGATTTTCAACAGTAAGTCCTTGGGTTAAATCCCCATTGATATTAATACTATTTCTATTAGCTCCTTTAGTAGCTACCCCACCATAAAGATTAAACTCATTTTTACCTGTAAAATTAGAATTAATCTCAAATGGCTTTTTAAGATTAATGCTAATGCTATTATCATTAGCTATACCATTATTAGTAGCACCTGCATAAAAGTCTAAAAGAGCTTTTACTTCTACATTAGTATTTAACGCTAATAAGGTTTGTAAGTCTTTTATATCTATGGTGTTTTTATAAGCATTACCTTGTATGATTTTACCCCCATAGATTTCCCCTACTAAGATAGCATTATAAGCTAATGGAGTATTTTTAGTATCTACTCTTAAATCTAGTTTTAAATCATTAATTAATACACTATTATTACTTACTTCATAGCTTTGATTATTATTTACATCTACAAAAGCTCCTCCTAAGTGAGTAGCAGCTGATGTTGAATATGCTCCACTTGGACCATGAACTAATAAAGAAGCTCCATCTATAATAACCTTGTTATTTTTAGCATTAGCATTATAAGTAATTGCTCCTGTTACATGAGTCATTCTCTCATCAAAGATATTATCTCCTAAAGCACTTTGTCTATAAGGGGTAGTATGAAAGTCTATCTTTACACCCTTATTTAATATAACTGTATTATTATTAGTATTAGCATCAATACCAAAAGCACCTACTACATAAGGAGCACCATTTAAAGGTAAGGTGTAAGTATTTTCAACACCCATATTTACATAGGCATCTTTTAAGAAATTTAAAGT
>NZ_JAKMQT010000018.1:0-1524 GCF_025771725.1 Campylobacter sp. IFREMER_LSEM_CL2151
ATTAGCTTCATAGGTGTTCATGAGAGACTTTCTATAAATTTTTTTAGATTTATTAAAGAGTCACTCATAGTTTTAGTCTGTTTTTCCAAGGTATCAATAACTGTTGTTAGCCATTCTTCATGTTTAATTACCCACATAACCATACGAATTTTCTTTTCTTCTTGTGTGTGAGCACTCATCATTGAAATTTTAGCTAATGTGACTTCTTTAGAAGCTAGCGCGCTTGTTAGCGCTTCGTTAAAAATAAGCATATCAGCATCTTCTAAAAATTCTTTAATTTTATGTATGTTTTCATTGATGTTTAATAATTTTTTAAAATCTATTTTTTCAAGATCTATTTGGTGACTTGTTTGGTTTATGAGTTTTAAAATAGGTTTTAAAATCTCTTTACATTGCGTGGTTTTTTGATTGGCTAGTGATATGATTTTAAGCAAGGAATCATATGTGTTTTTTGCAAGATTAAGTTGTTCTTGTGTGTTTAGACAACATAAAGGTTCAAAAAGAGTTTGTTTTTTTTCTAAAAGTAAACTTTTGCAAATAGTTGCAAAAGTTTCTTCTTTAGCATAGTTGATTCTTGAGCCACCTTCTGTGCAATTGAATGTAATAATGTCTTTTTTTAAAGCCTCTTGTATAAGAAATTCAAAATTTTGTCTATAAGTATTCCAAGCCCCATGAGTATAAACTTCACCATTGCCACCGTAGGCTGTAGTTTTTACTATCTCATAGCGATTTGTGTCTAGATTACTACCGTGTAAAAATTCTTTTGGATGAGAATTTAAATTCTCATCATAAGCTAAATCTTGCCCTATTAGTATAATGTTTTTGTGTTTAAGTTTTAACGCTAGGCTATATGCCATAGTTGATACATTTAATCCCCCAAGAGTTCCAAAATCTTGCAGGTGTAAAAAATTTTTATGTAAAAGTGTATTTTTTGAAATGAGTATATAGTTTCTATTGTTGGATTCAAGATATTGCAGGGTTTTAACATGTGCTGAATCTGAGATTACAAACAAAATATTTTTATCAAAACTTCCAAAATTATTATTAAAAAATTCACTAGACAAATCATTTTGTTCTAAACATACAACATAGTCAGGTTTTATATCATGATGTGCAAGTATGGGATAACTTCCATCAACACAAATGATAGTTGCTTTATCTGCATTCTCTTTTAACAAAGGAAGTTGTTTTATAAGACTAGGTCCACTTGCAACGATAATGGCATTAGTATTTTTCTTTTTTCTTTGTTGGATTAAATTTTTCAAAGGAGGATGAGTAATCATTTTGGGTATATTTAGAATATATTTTTGCATGATATCAAAATATCTATCAATATTAAATCCTAAAGCACTGTATAAAAGATTTAAAATTTGTTCTAAATCATAATCTATTTTGTTTATATTCTCTTGAAATATTTTATAGTAATCACAGTGACTAAAAACTTTACTATCATATAAATAGCTTCTTAATCCTAAGGTTCCACTAAGATAAGCTAGGATGCTTGATAAATCAAAATCATTTGTA
>NZ_JAKMQT010000019.1:0-1434 GCF_025771725.1 Campylobacter sp. IFREMER_LSEM_CL2151
ACTAACAACTTTCACTCAACTTGATGTTTTAATGAGTTATTCAACTATAAGAAATTATTATAAAATTTATAATCTTTTTATACACAGCAATTTTTACTCTTCTTGCGATACAAATACAATAAATCAAGATATTATACAAGCCATTAAATCTAATCATTTAAGAGTAGGAAACGCGCCTAGTGATTCCTTGCAAGGCATTACTCAGCTTACAAGAAATTTAATTCCATTACTAACCAACCCTAGCTTAAAAGACTTACTAAAACAAAGAAAAGGTAAAATAGAAAATGCTATTATAGTTTCTACTGGTCCATCTTTAATAAAGCAATTGCCTTTATTAAAAGAATATGCTAATAAAGCTAGTATTATATGTGCTGATAGTGCTTATCCTATATTAGCAAAACATAATATAAAACCTGATTATGTATTAGCTTTAGAAAGACATGGTCTTGTTTATCAATGTTTTGAACAAGACAATCAAGAATTTGATAAAGATATATTATTTATTATAGCTAGTGTGGCACATAAAAGTGTTATAAATACTTTAGAAAAAACAAAAAAATCATATATATTAGTACATAGATCCTTACCTTTTGCAAAAACATTAAAATTAAATGCTTATGGATACGTTTCTGGTGGTTTAAGTGTAGCCAACATGGCTTATGAATTAGCCGTAAAACTAGGACATAAGAATATTATCTTAATAGGTCAAGATTTAGCTTATGATGAAAATGGTAATTCTCATCCTAAAGAATATCTACATACCCAAGAAAGTGAAAATGATAGAAAAGAGGGTTTATTTATTACTGCTTATGGTGGTAATGGTAAGGTTGAGACGAATCAATGGTGGAAAGTTTTTAAAGATATTTTTGAAAAAGATATTATTGTTCATAAAAACAAATCAAATATTACAACCTATAACGCCACAGAAGGTGGAGCTAGGATAGAAGGAAGTATAGAAAAATCTTTTAAAGAATTATGTGAAAATTTATTGAAAGAAAATAAGCCTTTGTTTAAAATTATTAATACCAGCACATCCAAAATTGGAACCAATTTAAAAACTGCAAGAAAAAATATAGAAAAAATACTTTCTTGCAATCAAAATAATATTAATAAATCTCAAATTCTTTTAGAAAAAATTCAAAAATCCAAAATTAATTTAAAAGTTAAATCGCTATTTAAACAACTTGATGCATTTAAAAAACAATTATACAAAACATCTAATGGAGCATATGAGCTTTACCCTCATATTTTATATCATCATGAATTAAACATTAATGTTTTGCTGTGTAAAAACCCAAAAAATAAAAAAGAACAAGAGCAAATCACGAGAGAACTATTGAATATATATGAAGAAACTTTTAAAATACTTTTACATCTTTTTAATATATTTGACAATGCTGTAAAAAATGAAAGTATAGAACTTTTTCAACTAGC
>NZ_JAKMQT010000002.1:0-233202 GCF_025771725.1 Campylobacter sp. IFREMER_LSEM_CL2151
AAATAAAATAGCTAATGATATCTTAGAGGATGCTAGGAAGAAGAAGTTTTAAGGATTGAATGAGAAATAAATCCAAGTATTCAAATTTGTTTATACTTGGATTTAAATGCTATAATTTTACTTTAAATTTTTAAAGGTTTTTTATGGCTGCTGATGATCAAGAAAAAACAGAAGAACCCACGTCCAAGAAAATAGAAGATGCGCGTAAAGAGGGTAATGTCCCAAAAAGCCAAGATGCATCTGCTGTGGCTGTGCTTGTTATAGCTGTGCTTGTGGTGTTGTTTATGATGCCTTTTATAGGTGAGAGAATTAGTGGTTTGTATAGGTTTTATCAAAGTTTTATAGGTATAGAACTTGATTTAAAAATTTTACAAAAAATTATCATAAAAACTATGATAGAAATGTTTATTATGGTTTTACCTATTACTTTAACGATTATGGTTGCAGGTGTGCTTGGTAATTTAATGCAATTTGGTTTTATTTTTACCACTAAGCCCATTACTCCAAATTTTAATAAAATTAATCCTATTAATGGACTTAAAAATCTTTTTTCTTTAAAAAAAATCATTGAAGCTTTAAAAATTACTCTTAAAGTTGGAGTGGTTTTTGGCATAGCTTTTATTTTTTTATTACAATTTATGAAAGAGCTTCCTAGGGTAGAACTTTATACGATTTATCCACAACTTTTATGGCTTAGAGATAAAGCTATTATTCTTGCGGCTATTGTGATTATAGCTTTTTTGATTATTGGACTTTTAGATGTGCTTTTAGTAAGGTATCAGTATTTTAAAAATTTACGTATGAGTAAACAAGAAATCAAAGATGAATACAAGCAAAGCGAAGGAGATCCTTTAGTAAAAGGAAGAATTCGTCGTTTGCAAATGGAAGCAGCAAGGCGTAGAATGGTGCAAGATGTTGCTAGTGCTGATGTGGTGATTACTAACCCTACCCACTATGCAGTTGCTTTACGTTATGATAGTTCTAAAGAAGCTGCGCCAAAAGTTTTAGCTAAAGGGGTGGACTTTTTAGCTTTGCGTATAAAAGATATGGCTTATGAGTATAATGTGATGATTTATGAAAATCCTCCTTTAGCAAGAGAGCTTTATAAAACTTGTGAAGTTAATGATCTTATCCCACCAGAGCTTTTTAAAGCAGTGGCAGAGGTTTTAAGTTTTGTCTATACCTCTAACAGACAAAAATTTGCTGATAGATTAAAATAAATTTAGCTTTTTAATCAAACTTATAATAGTCATAGTTATAGAAAGAGTGTAGATGCCCAAAAGTGCTATGCGGTGGGATTTAAGGTTGATTTTTTCCATGATTTTAATACCAAGATAAACCCCTAGCATAGAGCTAAGTCCTACTAAGCTTCCATTTTGCAAGACTTCTTTATCAATGATGTCATTATATACAAAAGAACTAATTCCTGAAATGGAAGCAAATATTACAAAAAATAAACTAAGTGGCACTACTTTTTTAGTATCATAGCCTAAAAAATAAGCTAAAATAGGGGTGATTAAAAGCCCACCACCAATCCCTAAAGATATAGCAAAAATTCCTGTAAATACACCACAAATTAGCAAAATAGAATTTTTTAAGATATTAGAGTGGTTGATGTTTCCAATGGTGCTTTTTTGATTAAAAGCAAATTTTAAAAAGAATACAATACTCACGCATAGAAAAATACTTGTTAAGGTTATATCTGAAAAATAAGAGAGTAAAAGCCCGCTAAACATTGCACCCAAAAAGCCTCCAAAGCCTATGATAAGACCATCTTTTAAGATTAAATTTTTATTTTTATAGTTTAAATAAGAACCAAAAATAGAAGCAAAAATCATTTGTACAACAGAAATTGCAACAGCATGGTGAGAGCTAAGCCCTAAAGTAAGCATGAAAGGAACGATAATCATACCACCACCTATGCCAAAAACCCCCGAAGCCATACCTGAAAAAATCCCTATAATCATATAAGGAAGTAAAGTTAAATCCATATTCTATACGCTTTAATCAAAAAAATATTGAGTAAATTCTTCGCCATATTTTTGTTCTAGTGTATTATATAAAGAATTTATATTTTCTATAAATTCTTGTTCCTTAAAAGCTTGCATAGTGAAGGAATTTTTTTCATAATGTTTGAAAAACTCTATAACCCCCCCCCTATCTAATGTATCTATAAATATTTTTTTGCCAAATATATTTTTAAAATATTTTTGTAGAGCTTTATCTATATATTGAAGAGATTTGAAAATAAAAATCATGATAGGAACTTTTCTTATTTCTTCTGTGGTTATTTTAAGTTGATCAATTACATTAATTTTATTTGTTCGTATCAAGGTGCAGGGATGGTTTTTTTCATCTTTATAGAATAAATCATATATTGTAGATTCTCTGACTCTAATAAAATTACCATCATTACTTACTATAGGAAAATAAGGATATAGTTTGCATATTAATGGTCTTAGATTATGTGGTGAACATAAACCTTTAAAATCACATTCAACGAAATATATTTTTATTTTTTTATTATTTTTTAAAGTAAAAATTACATTCTTTGTGTTTTTAAATTGTATTTGATTATCTAATGCTAGAAATTCAGTTTCTAACATGGGTAAAACTATATTATCACTCTTGGCAGATGATAAATATTTAAAATAAGGGTTTTTACAACAATAACTATTGCAAGTTTTATAACATTCCTTTGTAAAGATAAATTCCATAGAATGTATTTTTTTAAATATATTCATATTTTAATCCTTAGTTTAATTTGCTTTTATTGTAACAAAAGAAAAATTTATTTAGCTTTAGAAAATATAATCATAGTCGATTTATGATGACTATAAATAGTTTTTGGAGTTAATATGAAATTTTGTAAAAAATGCGTTATGCCAGATACTAAGCCTGATTTGCATTTTAATGATGAGGGGATTTGCGATGCGTGTTGCTCGCAAGAAGCTAAAAATCATGAGATAAATTGGCAAGAGCGTGAAAAAGAATTTCTAGAACTTGTGAAAAAATATAAAAAACATCCTGTGTATGATTGTGTGATAGGGGTAAGTGGTGGTAAGGATTCTACTTTTCAAGTTTTAAAATGTCTTGAGCTTGGGCTTAATCCTTTGTGTGTTTGTTTTGAACCAAGTATTCCTACTAAAATAGGTAAAAAAAATTTAAAAAATTTAAACAATCTTGGTGTTGATTTAATTCATATTAAAAGAAATCCTTTGGTGTATAAAAAATTAGCCCGCGAAGCTTTTATAAGAACGGGCGATAATGAATGGCAAAACCATTTGGGAATTTTTACTTGTGTTCCAAAGGTAGCTGTTGCTTTTGGTATTCCTTTGATTATTTGGGGGGAAAGTCCGCAGATTGAGTATGGTGGGCCAGCTAGTTCTAAAGAAAAAAACACTTTAGGTAGAGAGTGGCTTGAAGAATTTGGCGGACTTTTGGGTAATAGAATTTCTGATATGATTGGTGTTGATGGTATTAGAGAAAAGGATTTATATTTTTATACTTATCCAAGTAATGAAGAGCTTCAAAGAGTAGGAGTTACAGGGTTATTTTTGGGATATTATTTTAAATGGGATTATAAGTATAATTTAAAATTAGCTCAAGAAAATGGCTTTAAAACTAGTACAAAACCAGTTGAAACTACTTATGAGAATTTTGAAAATTTAGATTGTTATTCAAACCATGTGCATGATTATTTAAAATACTGCAAATATGGTTTTGGAAGAGCTACGGATAATGCGTGCTTGGATATAAGACTTGGCTATATTAGCCGTGAAGAGGGTGTGAGACTTGTAAATAAATATGATGGAAAGCCACCTAAAAAGGCTATTAAGAAGTATTTGGAATTTAGTGGTTTTAGTGAAAAAGAATTTGAAAAAATTGTAGATTCTTATACTAATAAAAAGATATTTAAACGCGATGAAAATGGTAAATTCTTAAGAGATAGCGATGGATCATTGATAAAAAAAGATGAGTTTATTTTGAAATGATTTGTATTGTTGATTATCATCTTGGAAATTTTAAATCTGTTTTAAAAGCTTTTGAAAAACTTAATCAAGAAGTGATTATAAGTTCTAAAAAAGAAGATATAAAAAATGCCTCTAAATTAGTTTTACCAGGTGTTGGGTCTTTTAAGCAAGGTATGGAAAATTTAAAAAAACTTGCACTAGATGAGCTTTTAAAAGAATGTGTTTTAAAAGATAAAAAGCCTATTTTGGGGATTTGTCTTGGTATGCAACTTTTTGCTAGCAAGGGATATGAGGGCGGAGAGTGTGAAGGGCTTGATTTTATAAAAGCAAAGGTTTTGAAATTTGATTTAAGTAAAGAAAAATTATTGCACAGTGGTTGGGATGATTTGCAATTTAGTGATAAAAAAAGCAAGCTATTTGATGGAATTTTAGAAAAAAGTGATTTTTATTTTGTGCATTCTTATTATGTAGAATGTTTAGAGAGAGTGGAAACTTCTTTTTGTGAGTATGAAAAACCTTTTTGTGCAAGTTTTGAAAAAGATAATATTTTTGCTGTGCAATTTCATCCTGAAAAAAGCCAAAATGTAGGTTTGAAACTTTTAGAAAATTTTGCAAATTTAAAGGTCTAATATGCTTAAAACAAGAATTATACCTTGTGTGTTATTAAAAGATCATCAGCTTGTAAAAAGTATCAATTTTTCTTCTTTTAGAACTATCGGGCATGTAATAAGCACAGCTAGGATATATAATGCTAGAAATGTTGATGAGCTTATAGTTTTGGATATTAATAAAAACGGCGTTATAGATTTTGAAAGTTTAGAAGATATAGCTAATGAGTGCTTTATGCCTTTAACTATTGGAGGTGGGATTAGAACTTTAGAAGATATTAGAAAAGTGTTAGATATAGGTGCTGATAAAATTAGTATTAATTCTATGGCTTTGCAAGATCCAAATTTTGTCAAAAAGGTGGCAAATACTTTTGGAAGTTCTTGTGTAGTATGCTCGGTTGATGTAAAAAAAGATAAAAATAAATTTAAAGTTTTTAATAATGAAATTTTAGATATTGATCCCCTAGAACTTGCATTAAAATACGAATCTTTAGGAGCAGGGGAGATACTTTTAACAAGTGTTGATAAAGAAGGAAGTTCTTTGGGATATGATTGGGAATTATTAGAGTATTTCAAAGGTAAATTAAAAATTCCACTTATTATCAATGGAGGGCTTTCTAAGCCTCAAGATGGGGTAAAAGCTATACAACTTGGTGCAAATGCATTAGCTGGTGCTTTTATATTTCATTTTAGTCAATATACTCCAAATGATGTTAAAAATGAGCTTTTAAAAAATAATATCCCTGTGAGGATTGTTTAAATTTACAAAATAAAAATTATTATCTTCTTTAATAACCTTAAAACCATGCTTTAAATATAAATTTAAAGCTTTTGTATTTTCTTTAAAAACACAAGCGTTTAAAGTTTGAACTTTTAAAACACTAAAAGCATAGTTTTTAACTTCTTGCATTAAAAGATTGCCTACGCCTTTTTTTATGCCATAAAGTCCAAATTCGCATGAATGGTTGGTTATATTAATAAAATCAATTACACCTATGATATTTTTATCATCATAAACTAAAAAATATTTTTTAGTTGTATCCGTTTTTAGACTAGATAAAAAACTTAAGTGCTCTTTTAAAGTGATATTTTGCGTTTTCATAAATTTAGCAATATTTTCATCGTTACGCCATTTTAAAACAAGCTCTATTTCTTCTTGGTTTAAGTGGATAAAATCTTTTAAAACTATCATATAAAACTCTCCACCTCATAACCTTTTTTAGCAAGCCATGTTGCAAGTTTTTCTTGATTTTTAGCATAGGCTATGGCTTTAAAATTTGCTTTTAAAATCAAAGCTTCGTTCACCAATGAGCTTGCACTAATGATGAGTTTTTTGCTTTCATTCATCAATCTAGCAAGATTAGGATGGTCTATTAGAATTTGTATATTAGGGTTTTTTTGGCTTAATTTTTGAAGCAAGTTTAGATGGGAATTTGCTTTTGTGGTAGCTATGATGATGGTTTTGTTTTTGTTAAGCTTGTTTGCTATATCAAAGGAAATATTTTTTGGATCACTTCCTCCTATACAGATAAAATAATCATAAATTTTTTCTCTTTTTATCTTGCTTTCTTCATAAAATTCATCGCGTATTAGAGCATAGGAAAAGCCACATCTTAACTCACAATATCTTGGCACTAAATTCTCATAATCACTTTCTTTAGCATAAGCATTGACATTTAATAAAATGTCACAAAAATGTTCTTTTAACTCATCATCAAAACTGAGAATTTTAATTCCTGTTTCTAATTTTATGAGTTTTTCATCATCAGCGGTAATTTCATAATGATCGATGATTAAAAGATCAAATTTTTCCTTTTTGATGAGATTGATTAGCTCATATATGCTAGCACTTGTTAGTTCATATACAGGATAAGGAATTTCATCTATTAAAGAGCCTTTTAGTGGCAAACAAGCAAAAGATACATCATGATATTGCTTAGCTAGTAAAAGATCTCTTTTAATGTGTCCATGTCCTATAGCGCTAGAACTATCACTTCTAAAAAGAACTTTCATATATTATGCTCGTTTATTTTGATACATTCTTGAAATTTTATACAAGGATTTTTTTCATTAAATAAAAAGTCTAAAATTCCCAAATAAGCTATAAAATTTGCACCTAATTGTGTATAGGTTGGATGGATAAAATCAAAATATTCAATTTTTATATTTGCATTTTTAAAAATTTCTTTTGCTGTGTCTTTCTCAAGATAATTTTTTGAACCTTCTGGAGAAAGATAATAATTAGCTTTTAATGTTTGACAAATTTCAAGTAGTAATTTTTCTTTTTTTTCATTTTTTAAGTTTAAAGAAGAACTTTGCAAAATGGGTGTTTTGATGTTTAAATGCTCACAGTAAATTCTGATTAACTCCATATTAAATTGTACCAAATGTGTATGTTTAAATAAAGCTTTTTCTAAGACACTGTAATATTTTTCAAAATTAGCACTTTTAGAATAGGCATGTTGAATGGTTTTTAAAAATTTAATTTTCCATTTGTCATCTTTTTCAAATAATATATCTTGGAGTGATGTTTTTTGTGGTGCTTTTTGTAAGTTTAGTCCTAGTAAAAAGGTTTTATCTTGTAATTTGATTTTATTTCTATTTTGCCACGATCTGCGTTCAAATTGAACATTATCCAAAAAGACAAAAGTATCAACACTTTGTATCATATACATGTAGCCAAGCCATGGATTAAAGGTTGGCTGCATGATGGCTATTTTCACTTAATTTTTCCATAAATTACAATATCACTATCATTAACTAATCTTTCATCTTCTCCCATGATATTGGTATTTTCATAAGTAAGTACTTTAAAATCATATAAATTTAAATATTCTTTTAAAATTTCTACAAGTTCGTATTCTTGGTAGAGAGTATTGATACATCCAAGCTCTCCTGTGGTATTATCATTTGTGATTTTAAAACAATTATGAGCTATTTTTTCTCCATAGCCATATCTATAATCTTTTATACTTCTTGTTCTTAAAAAAAACAAAGCATTTTCTTTATACATAGAATTTTCTTTGGAAATTTTTAATAATTTTAAAAAATCTTCTTTCAAAAGATAGTTAATCACATTAGGAATCATAAAAATATCTGCATTAAGATTTGGATTTTTTAAAGGAAATTCTAAGATATTATCATGAAAAAACTGATAGTTTTTGCATTGAATTACTTCTTTGAAATTGTAATTAGCATTGTTAATATTTTCTTGATTTAAATCAACTCCGATACATTCATAATCATAATTTGCAAACAAAGAAAGATTATTGCCGTTAGAACAAGCAAATTCTAAAACTTTTTGGTTGCTTTTTTGATGTAGTTCTTGTTTAAAAAAGAATTTAATTATAGCTAAATCTGGAAATTTTAAACCTTTTAAATCTCTTAAGTACATTTTTTACTCCTTAGTGATTTTACCATAGATGATTATATCGCTATCTTTGATATAAACTTTATTTTTTATATTGATATTTTCACTTGTGATAACTTCAAAATCATATAGATTTAAATATTCTTTTAAAATTTCTACAAGTTCATGTTCTTGATAAGCGGTGCAAAGACAATTTTTCTCGCCACTAAATTCATCATAGCTTAAAATAAAACTATCGTTTTTTAATCTTTCTCCAAGTCCATAACGATGATCTTTAACGCTTCTTGCTCTTAAGAAAAAATGAGTATATCCTAATTTATTTGTTTGATATAAGTTATTTTGTTTTGCATCTTGCAGTAAATTTTTAAATTCATCTTTGCTAATGTAATTAATTACATTAGGTATTAAAAATACATCTGCATTTATATTTTGATGATTTTTAGCAAAATCAAGCATATTTTCATTAAAAAAACTTGCCTTTTGATAATGCATAATTTCTTTAAAATTATAAATAGCATTTTCATGATTTTGCTTGCTAAGTTCTACACCAATACACTCATAATCATAATTTGCAAATAAAGAAAGATTATTGCCATTATGAGAGGCAAATTCTAAGACTTTTGCATTTTTTAAGGTATCAAGCTTGTTTTTAAAAAACCATCTTACAAGCTCCATATCAGGATACTTAAAACCTTTGATTTTATTTATAAACATTTATTGCCTTTGTGAAACTGATATAGTATTTTAGCAAATTCTAAGTCTTCAAAAGTGTCAATATCACAAATTTTATTTCTAGGAAGCAAAAAAGCTTTAGAGTGAGGTTTAAACATAAAATCTTCTTCTAGCCACGCTTCTTTTTTACCAAAGTAAAATGCTCCACCATCATGATAAGCTTTGGTAAGATCTTGTGAGCGTTTGTTATAGTTTGACTCATCAAACATATAAACTTTGTTTTGTTCATCAAGGTAAAAACCTCTTTGTATAGGGTATTCAAACTCGCAAGCTGAAAATAAAAATTTACATTCTTCTTGACTAAATTGCTCAAAAGCTTTTTGTAAGATAAACTCATCTATAAGCGGTGCAGTAGCGTATAAACAACACACATTTTCATAGGTTTTACCTTGCTTTTCTAGAGTAGTAATGGCATTTTGGATTACAGCGGTTGAGCTTGCATAATCATCACTTAGTTCTTTTTTACGTACAAAAGGAGCTTTGGCTCCGTATTTTAAAGCTACTTCGATGATTTCATCATCATCACTTGAAATGATCACATCATCAAAAATACCTGAATTTAAAGCACTTTTTATGCTATAAGCAATTAAAGGCTTTCCTAAAAAATCAATGATATTTTTTCTAGGAATACGTTTAGATCCACCGCGCGCAGGGATAACACAAAGATTCTTCATGGTATTAAAATTTTAAATGACCCCCGCCATCAACAATAAACTCTTGCCCGGTAAACCATCTTGATGCATCACTAAGTAAAAAACAAATTAAATTTGAAGTATCATCGGTAGTTCCAACACCTAAAGGATATCTTGAATTTGCAATAGCAACATAATCTTTTCCTGTTGTACTATCTGAAACATCAATCATTGGAGTTAAAACAAGACCGGGACATATAGCATTGATTCTATATTTTGGAGCAAATTCTAAAGCAAAGGATTTTATAGCAGAGACAATAGCTCCTTTACTAGCTGCATAGTTTCCAAGTCCAGCTCCAGGTCTATCGAAGGCAGCAGAACTTATCCAAACAAAGCTAGAGCCATCTTTGCTTTTAGCCCTTTTATCCGTTAAACCTTTAAGAATTTGCAAATTTCCAAAATAATTAATATTAAATAGTTTGACTCCAAAATTAGCAAAATTGGGAGCACTTAAAGGCATGGTATTTACTGTTCCAGCGCTTAATAAGCAACCATCAAAACTACCATATTCTTTAGCAAGTTCTAAAGTCCATTTGTCTAGATACTCAAAATTTGATAAGTTTTTTGAGATTGTGATGAAGTTGTCTGGGTTTTTAGCTTGTTCTTTTTGAGTTAAGAGCTTATTTTCATCTCTACCTATGGCTATGATTCTAGCACCAAGCTCATTTAGCATTAAAGCTGCATGAGCTCCTATGCCACTACTAGCTCCAGTAACGACATAGCTTTTATCTTTAAATAAATTTTCTTTGAAAATCATATTAAGACTCTAAATGTTCGCTAGGTATTAGAGCGATTAGATCGTTTATATTTTTACATTCTCTTAGTGTTTTACCTGGTATATTGACATTAAAAAGATGGTTATATAAGGCTATAACAGAGATCAATCCCAAACTATCATATTCTTCAATATCTTCAAGAATCATATCTTTGGATAATTTATAATCAAGCTGTAAAGCATCCTCTAAGTGTTCTAAAAATTTTTCTTTTGTCATTTTTTATCCTTTCTTGTAAATTTGAGTTTGTTTACACCAAAAGTTTTGATCTAGTTCTAATATAGCATTTGCCCAGCCAAGTCCAGCTCCAAAACCGCCTAATTCTACTTTGAGCTTTTTACTTAAAGGGTTTGTGGCAGTGTCTAGAGTATCACAAATGGTAGCTGGTATAGAAGCTAGGCTTAGATTTGCATAAAGGCTGATGGTATTATTTGGTGTTTTGCTAGGGTTTAGTTTTAATCTATTTATGATTAGGTCTATCATTCCTTTATTTGCTTGATGCAAGAAAATATAGTCTAGATCTTCTTTTTTGCACTTTGCATATTCTAATATAGACTCAAAAGCTTCAGGTTCTTTTTGTGTGGCAAAGTTGAAAATACTTAATCCATTCATATATACTTGTTTTGGTTTGTTATTGTACCATTCAGGTTCGTCAAATTCATGTGGTCTTGGAGTTTTATAGGCGCCAAAAGGGACAAATAGGTCTTTTACGCCTTTTCCATCATTATTGAGCTCAAAAAAACTTTGCGTTTTTTCTTGGGTATATTCTAGTAAGCTAACATTTACACTATCGCCACGAATTCTGGTATGGTGTTGAGGAGCATCTTTTTCTATTTTAGAGCAAGTATTTCCACATACCATCAAAATTCTTTTGCATCCCCCATTTTCTATCATAGAAAAAAGCGTGTAAAGTCCATATACAAAACCTGCGCATGATTGATTGATGTCAAAAGCTAAAGTTGTTTGTGGTAAATCTAGCTTACCATGAAGATAACAAGCTGTAGCAGGTATAAAAAAATCAGGAGTTTGGGTAATAACTACTATAGCATCAATAGTATTTTTATCTAGTCCATACTCGTTAAATAATATATTTGCTCCATACTCTGCTAGATCGCTTACAGAAGTTTCTTCATCTACTATATACTTATATTGCAATCCTACAGATTTTTTAATACGGTTTAACTTCTTAATATCTCCTTGATATCTTGTATGAAGTTCATCATCGATATTATACCTATTCTGCGGAACCACCATAGCCATGGCTGAAATCTTAGCATGTGAAAAAGAAGTTTTCATAAATATTTCTTATAAATTTGAGTTTGTTTACACCAAAAGTTTTGATCTAGTTCTAATATAGCATTTGCCCAGCTAAGTCCAGCTCCAAAACCGCCTAATTCTACTTTTAGTTTTTTACTTAAAGGGTTTATAACGGTATTTAGGGTATCGCATATGGTAGCTGGTATAGTCGCTCCATTTACATTACCATATTTTGTGATGGTATCATTTGGAGTTTTTAATGGATCAAGTTCAAGTTTTTTTATGATGGTATCAACTATGCTTTTATTTGCTTGATGCAAGAAAATATAGTCTAGATCTTCTTTTTTACACTTTGCATATTCTAATATAGACTCAAAAGCTTCAGGTTCTTTTTGTGTGGCAAAATTAAAAATTTCCAAACCATTCATATAAGATTCTTTAGGTTCTGTATTATACCATTCAGGTTCGTCAAATTCATGTGGTTTGGGATTTTTAAAAGCACCAAAAGGTTTAAAAAGATACTTTACACCTTTGCCATCATTTCCAAGTTCAAAAAAGCTTTGCGTTTTTTCTTGGGTATATTCTAGTAAGCTAATACTTACTCCATCACCTGTAACATTAGTTTTAAATTTGTTTTTTTCACGTATTTTTTCAGTTTCACTTTTACTGTTGGCATCACCACATACCATCAAAATTCTTTTGCATCCCCCATTTTCTATCATAGAAAAAAGCGTGTAAAGTCCATATACAAAACCTGCGCATGATTGATTGATGTCAAAAGCTAAAGTTGTTTGTGGTAAATCTAGCTTACCATGAAGATAACAAGCTGTAGCAGGTATAAAAAAATCAGGAGTTTGGGTAATAACTACTATAGCATCAATAGTATTTTTATCTAGTCCATACTCGTTAAATAATATATTTGCTCCATACTCTGCTAGATCGCTTACAGAAGTTTCTTCATCTACTATATACTTATATTGCAATCCTACAGATTTTTTAATACGGTTTAACTTCTTAATATCTCCTTGATATCTTGTATGAAGTTCATCATCGATATTATACCTATTCTGCGGAACCACCATAGCCATGGCTGAAATCTTAGCATGTGAAAAAGAAGTTTTCATGATAAATCCTATGTTTATACTACAAAATAATTTTCATCGTTTTTTAAATATTCAATAGCAATATTTAAAAAACTCCTTGCATTAATAGATGCTATCTTTGCATTTGCAAACTGAATTTCCCTTATTATATCGTTTTCTCTTAAAATTTCAAAATATTTTTTGGGTTGTGCTTTTGATTTTTTGTCTATATCTCTAACGTAGTATTTGATATTTTTTTGTTTTTGTATGCCATATTCATCTATTATATTTCCATAGAAAGTTTTAAAATATCTATAAGGAACATTAAATTTTTCTTCAATATGGTGTATGTATGTAATACCTAAATTTTCATTTCCAAAAAGAATAATCTTTCCGTTATTTTTTGTGAGTATATCAAATACGCTATTTTTGCCAAAACAACTATCGCACTCTTGGAGGAAAAGATTTTCTTGAGCTCCTTTTATTGCACAAGAAAAAATAGGATCATTAGTGCGTTTAACTCCAGGCTGAAGCCTAAAAAATTCATTCAATACGCCAACTTTTGTTTTAGAATTTATTTTATCATAATCTTTTCCATCACAAAAGCTATATGTAAATGTAGGCATGATCAGCGTACCTTCTTTATCTATAACTTCAAAAAAACAATCTAAAAAAATACGCAATAATTCTTTAGGAGCTACTAGAGGAATTCCAAAATTATAAATTTCAGAATGGACAAATAATATATCTCCTTGTTTAATTCCTAAATTTTTAAGTGCTTTGATAAGGTCTTGTTTATAAAATATTTTATCTTGATTTTTAAATAAAGCTTGCATTATTTCATGGCTTCATCTAGCATTTTTTTTATGTTTTCAAAATTATCAAAATTTTCAGGAGTAATAAAATCAGCATTTAGTGGTTTTTGGTAGTATTTTTCTATCTCCATCACTAAAGACATTATATCTATACTATTAATAGTACCATCACTCACTAAATTTTTCATAGAAGAGTCAATATCATCTCTTTCTATATTAATAAAAAATTGTTGAATAATTTTCATTTTTGACCTTTTTTTGAAAGCAATTTATGATATTATATTTAAAAAAAATTTTTATAAACTTAAAATGAGGTAAAATGGTAGCTTATTTGCATATAGGTAATGTAAAAACAGGAACTACTACTATACAAAATTTTTGTGCATTGAATGAAAATAAATTATTAGAAAAAGGTTGTATTTACCCTCAATCCTTTCGTATTACTTCTAGACATTGGGGTTTGGTGGAGCAAATTTTAAGTCCTAATAAAGATAAAAATGTGCAAGTGCTAAAAGGGTTGAACGGAAAAGAGTTTAAAGCACATTGTGATAAAAAATTTATATTTTCCTGTGAGGGTATTGTATGGGAATTTTCTAAAATAGAGTATATACAGCAGTTGAAAATTTTTTTAGAAAATTTAGGTTTTGATAAAATATATATTATATTATATTTGCGCAATATCAGTGATCTTTTAAATTCGTTATATTCACAAGAGATAAAAAATAATTTACAGATTGATTTAACACCTATAGATCCTAATATGCATTCTAAAAAACATATCTTTGATTATAAATGGTTATGTCAAAGTTATGCAAGTGTTTTTGGTATAGAAAACTTAAAGATAAGAATTTTTGAAAAAGATGATTTTTTTAATCAAGATTTAATAGAAGATTTTTTACACTGTATTGATTTGGAAGTTAATAAGAATGAGTTTTTAATTCCTCAAAATCAAAACAAAAGCTTGAATTTATTAGGGATAGAATTGTTAAAAAGAATTAATCAAAAAAGCAAAGATCCTAATACAATAAAATTTTTATCCAAAATAATAGAAAAATATTTTGAGTTAGACTCGTTTCATTCTCATTTGAAGTTTTCATTAAAAGCGCAATTATGTGAAAACTATGAAAAATTTTTTAGTAATTCCAATAAATGGGTAAGGTGTAATTTTTTTCCACATAAAAAAGAATTATTTAAAAATCAAGGTATTGTGGAAGCAAATGATAGAGTTGGTTTTAAAGATATTGATTATGATGATATTGTGGATTTTGTTTTAGAAATTGTGCGTTTAAAAAACAATACTATTAAATTTTTAAAGGAGTTTTGAATAAGCTTTTTGTAAAATCTTCCTATCAATTTTTCCATTTGCATTTAAAGCAAATTGTTCTATTTTAACAAATTTCTTAGGTATCATGTAAACAGGGAGTTTGTCTTTTAAAAAGTTTTTAAAATCTAACTCTTCCTTGCTTTCATAAAAACAAATAATTTCTTCTTTAAAAATACAAGCACAATTTTTTATATTCTCATGAGAATTTATAATACTTTCTATCTCTCCAAGCTCTATGCGATGACCCATATATTTGATTTGATGATCTATCCTTCCATAGCATAAAAGTTCGCCAAATTCATTATAAGCTACCACATCACCTGTTTTATAAAGCAAGTCTAGGTAATTATCATGCAAAGGATTTTGCATAAAAGCTTGCTTTGTTTTTTCTTTATCGTTGTAATACCCTAAAGAAAGACAAGTTCCTCTTACATAAAGCTCGCCTTTAATTCCTATTTGACTTGGAGTAATTAAATTTAAATTTTCATCAAATACTAAAAGCTGAGTATTTTTGCAAGCTTTTCCTATAGGTAAAAGCTCATCATCGCTAAATTGCCTATCAACTATGTAAAAAGAGCATACATCGGTAATTTCAGTAGGTCCATAAAGATTAGCAAATAAAGCACTAGGAAGGTATTTGCGCCAAATGTTGAGTTGTTTATTTGGCATGATTTCGCCACAAAAAAGAATTTTATTTAAATTTTTTAATTTGGTGCTATCTACCGCATTAGTATTAGCAAAATAAATCAGCACTGAAGGTACCCAAAAAATTGTTGTTATTTTTTCTTGTTCTAGATACTCCAAAATTTTATTTGGAAAGGCAAAAAGATGATTTGGCAGTATATGAAGTGTAGCTCCTATTTTAACAGAGCTAAATATATCTAATATGCTATTATCAAAGTAAAATGGTGCTTGATTAGCAAGTATATCTTCATGATTTAGTTTAAAAGTCTCACATACCCAAAAAGTATAATCAATCACACTTTTATGACTTATACTTACTCCTTTTGGAGTTCCTGTGCTTCCACTTGTAAAAAGCACATAAAGTAAGTTTGTATCTATGTGATTATCTAAAGCTTTTTCTAAAGCATTTTCATTTATATCAAAACTTTCAAAATCTTCTGTGAAGATAGTATCAAGATTAAAATCTAAATTTAATTTTTTAGAAGTAATTAAAAGTTTTGGTTTTAAAACTTCTATAACTTTTTCTACACGCTCTTTAGGACTTTTTTCATCTAAAAGTGTATAAAAATTCCCACTTTTTGCTACACCAAAAAAAGAAAGCAAACAATCAATCCCTTTAGGAAGTATGATTAATACAGGATCTTGTGTACTTTTAGTGGGAAGTTTAGAAAGAATTTTACTTGATATTTTTTTACTTAAATCATCAAATTCTTTATAACTTATACTTTTACCATTAAACTCAACAAAAGCATTTTTACTTCCAAATTTAGCAACGCTTTCTTGTAAAAAATCATTGATGTGGGTTATCATGAGCCTCCTTAGATAATCTTTATCAGTTGGTTGGTTTTTAATTTTTCTATTAAATCTTTTAACTCATAAGCTTGTATGTTAAGCTTTGAAGCTATATCTAAAACATCATTTTTGCCATCACAATATGCTAAAAAACTAAGTATATTTTCAACTCTTCCTTCTCTTTTGCAATGGTCTATATATAAGTCTCTTTTGCCTAAATTGGGTTCGCAAAATACTGTATTTTGATAAATTTCATTCACTTCTAAATTCATAATGATTTCTTGCATGGCTTTTAAGCCACCTTGCAATCCTTCTTCGCTGATGAAATTTAAATCATCTTTGCTAGTGTGGTATTCTTTATAATCGCCAAATCTAGTCCTACATACACAAACTACAGGTAAATTTACTAAAGGAGCGCAGTATTGTCTTTCATCGCTTCCTCTATCTAAAAAGCTAAATTCTTTAAAATTATTTTTATCTTTTAAAGTATGCAAGGCTACTTTATCTGCTAGGGTATTTTCACTTGGAGTGTGAATGAGCGAGTAAGCATTATCATCACCTATACAAGAGAGTACAAAACCTGCTTTGATATGTTTTTGCAAGTGCTTTAAATGTTTACTAAGATAAACTATACTTCCTATAGTTTCAGGGGTAAAAATAAAACGATAATTGTATTTTCTCTCTTTTAGTTCTAAAAGCCATTTAGCTAAAAATGCAGCTACCACAGGGCCACTTAACTCGTTATTTGCCATAGATGGATGACAAAGGTAAGTAGAGATTAAAATTTCATCTTTTGTTTCTTGCGTGCTAGGTATGAGTAAATCAGCATAGTTTAAAACCCCGTTTTCATGGTGCTTTGCGTCTATGAAAACTTTATATTTTCCTTCTTTTAGTTTAACTCTATCTTCATGTTTTATGCAAAAACCCCAACGCCTTTTATAATAGCTTGTCACATAAGGTATGGCATCAGGTATATCCTCTATAGAGTAAAGATGTTCTTGTAAGCTTGCTAGATTAAGCTCTGTGTCTATGCCTGTGCTGTAGTTTAATACATGTAAATTATTTTGCTTAAAATCACAAATTTTTTCTCCATCTGGAGTGATGATATAAGCATCATTTATCTCCCATTCAGCAGGTACTTCCCAGTCAAACACTTTACTTCCACTTGCTATAGAGTGAATTTTTAATATACCCCCCCCCATAGCTTCATCAAGTATTTTTAAGCTTTGTCTAAAGCCAGCCCCTGTAATACTTCTACATATAGGAAAAAGCTCACAAGCTAGCTCATACATACTTTTACTCACAACAAGCCTTTTTAGTTTCTTCTAAGATCTTAAATAAATTATCTTTAATAAATTGTGCTTCTTTTAAACTCATTTCTTGATGAGCAGGTATGCTAAGCTCGGCTTTGTAAAAATTATCTGCATTTTCTAAAAATAAATTTCCATATAAATTTTTATAAAAACTAAACTCATAAGTTGGCTTATAATGCACTTGTACACCTATGCCTAAATTTAATAATTTTTCAAAAATGATTTCTTTTTGGCAATAAAATTCAGGAAAAAGCAAAATAGGGTATAAATGCCTTGAGCTTTTTTTATAATCTTTGATTTTTATAGTGCTAAAATAAGGATTTTTTTCAAATTCTTTATCATAAAAACTTGTGATGATTTCTCTTTTTTCTAGCATATTATCAAGTTTTTTAAGTTGGTTTATACCTAAAGCACAAGCAACATCACTTAAACGATAATTATAGCCTAGTTCAATCATATCACTATCCCAAAGCCTTTTTTTGACTATGCCATGACTTCTTAAAAGCTTGATTTTTGAGATTAATTCCTCATCATTGCTAACGACTGCACCACCCTCAAAGGTTGTAATAGGTTTAACCGGATGAAAAGAAAATATGCTCAAATCCCCCATAGAACCTACTTTTTGATCTTTATAAATAGCACCCAGGGCATGACTTGCATCATCAATTAGTGGGATGTTGTGTTGTTTAGCTAAGGCTAAAATTTCATCCATTTCTACGCTATTTCCCGCAAAATCAACCACGCAAATTGCTCCTATATTAGAGCTATCTTGGCTTAATCTTAAAGCAAGTTTTTTCTCATCAATATTTCCATCACTTTTTACATCTATAAACTCAACCCTAGCACCTGCCATTAAAGCAGCATTTGCAGTTGCAGCAAAGGTAATGGGAGTTGTTAAGACAATTTTTTCTTTTACTTTTAAAGATAAATACGCAAGGTGTAAAGCAGAAGTGGCTGAATTTAGCACGCAAGCATATTTTACACCCACATATTCACAAAGGGCTTGTTCAAATTCTTCAACCTTTCTTCCACCGGTTAAAAAATCATCTTTTAAAGCCTCGCAAACTACTTGTATGTCTTGCTCGTCGATATTTTGATGAGAATAAGTTATCATTTTTCAAGCTCTGTATGATTTATTATATTTAAAAGCTCTTCTTGGCTAATCCATGATGGATTATTATCTGAGCTATAAGAAAAGCCATTAGAAACTTTTTTGCCCTTTTGCCCTTTTGCATTTATGCTAAAATCAACATTAATATTATTAAATTGAATACTTGGACTAATGGCATAATAATTTTCAAATTCATAAGTTAAATGACTATCATCACTTGAAATCATAATTTCATGTAGTTTTTCACCTGCTCTTATACCTATGATTTTATGAGTTAAATTAGGAGCCATGGTTTTAGCTAAATCTACAATTTTCATAGAAGGAATTTTTGGTACGAAAATTTCCCCTCCATGCATATAGGCAAAATTATTCAGCACGAAATTAACCCCATCTTCTAAAGATATCCAAAATCTTGTCATTCTCTCATCTGTGATAGGAAGTTCTTTAGCACCTTCATTAATTAGCTTTTTAAAAAATGGTATAACAGAGCCTCTTGAGCCCACTACATTGCCATATCTTGTAACGCTAAATTTGGTATGAGAATTTCCTGCGATGTTATTTGCTGCTACAAAAAGCTTATCACTTGCAAGCTTTGTAGCTCCGTATAAATTAATAGGATTGCATGCTTTATCGGTTGAAAGAGCGATACATTTTTCTACATTATTTTCCAAACACGCATCGATTACATTTTGTGCTCCATGGATATTAGTTTTTATACATTCCATTGGATTATATTCTGCAATTGGCACATGTTTCATAGCAGCTGCATGAATGACAAAATCAACATCTTTCATTGCTATATTTAGTCTTTCTTTATCTCTTACATCGCCTATAAAATAACGCATGCAATTATCATTAAATTTTCTTGCCATTTCAAATTGTTTTAACTCATCTCTTGAATAAATGATGATTTTTTTAGGTTTGTATTTTTGAAGTAAAGTTTTAGTATAGGTTTTTCCAAAACTTCCTGTGCCACCGGTGATTAAAATGCTTTTTCCATTAAACATATTTATTTTCCTATTACTTGACTAAGTTTTTATATCGGCTGAAAATAAAATTATTTTAAAATTCTTGGTAAAGTTATACCTGTTTGAGCTTGATATTTACCTTTTTTATCAGCATATGTTACATCACAAGGTTCATCTCCTTGTAAAAATAAAACTTGAGCTATACCTTCATTAGCATAAATTTTAGCAGGTAGTGGGGTTGTGTTTGAAATTTCTATAGTGATATGTCCTTCAAAACCTGGCTCAAAAGGGGTTACATTTACTATAATACCACATCTTGCATAAGTGCTTTTGCCAAGACAAATTGCTAAAACATCATTTGGCATTTTAAAATACTCAACCGTTCTTGCAAGCGCGAAAGAATTTGCAGGTACTATACATACATCGCCTATAAAATCTACTACATTTTCTTCTACAAAATTTTTAGGATCTACAACAGTGGAATTTACATTAGTAAAAATCTTAAATTCTCTTCCAACTCTTATATCATATCCATAGCTTGAAAGCCCATAACTAACTATACCTTTACCTATATTTGCTTCACAAAATGGCTCTATCATATTGTGCTCTAATGCCATTTTTTTGATCCAATTATCTGCTTTTAAGCCCATTTTTGTCCTTTATAATTAAAGTGAATTTTTAAATTATATCTTAAAATAAAAGTAAAAAATAAATAATTGAAGTTATTTTTAGTATTTTTATATATAATTATAAATTAAGTCTTATAAACAAGGAGAATATATGACAAAAGAAGAAATCAAAGAACTAATGCAACTTTTTGCAGAAGCAAATATAAGCAAGATTAAAATAAAAGAACAAGACGGATTTGAAATAGAACTTGAAAGAGATATGTGCTGTGAATTACCAGCTCCAGCTCCTGTTGCTCCAGCTCCACAGCCAATTAATGTAAATGTAGTTAATGAAACCAAAGCAAGCTCAAACTCTTCTAATAAACCAACTATCAACAGTCCTATGGTAGGTACTTTCTATCAAGCTCCAAGTCCGGGTGCAGCACCTTTTGCTAAAGCAGGACAAACTATTAAAAAAGGAAGTACTATAGCAATTATTGAAGCGATGAAAATCATGAATGAAATCGAAGCTGAATATGATTGTAGGATAGTAGAAGTATTAGTTGCAGATGGTCAGCCTGTAGAATTTGGTATGCCTTTATTTGTGGTGGAGAAATTATAAAATGGAAATTAAAAAAGTTTTAATAGCAAATCGTGGAGAAATTGCATTAAGAGCTTTAAGAACTGTAAAAGAAATGGGAAAAAAAGCAATTTGTGTGTATTCTACTGCAGATAAAGATGCTTTGTATTTAAAATATGCTGATGCGAGTATTTGTATAGGAAATGCTAGAAGTTCAGAAAGCTATTTAAATATCCCAGCTATTATTAGTGCGGCTGAAATTAGCGAAGCGGATGCGATTTTTCCAGGATATGGATTTTTAAGTGAAAATCAAAATTTTGTTGAAATTTGTGCAAAACATAATATTAAATTCATAGGCCCTTCAGTAGCTGCTATGGCACTAATGAGTGATAAAAGCAAAGCAAAACAAGTAATGCAAAGAGCAGGCGTGCCTGTAATCCCAGGAAGCGATGGAGCTTTAGGTGGGGTTGAAGCAGCTAAAAAACTTGCTAAAGAAATAGGCTATCCTGTGATTTTAAAAGCAGCAGCAGGTGGTGGTGGCCGTGGTATGCGTGTAGTTGAAGATGAAAAAGATTTGGAAAAAGCTTATTGGTCGGCAGAAAGTGAAGCTATGAGTGCTTTTGGCGATGGCACTATGTATATGGAAAAATACATCCAAAACCCACGCCATATAGAAGTGCAAATCATAGGAGATAGCTTTGGTAATGTGATACATTTGGGTGAGAGAGATTGCTCTATGCAAAGACGCCATCAAAAGCTTATAGAAGAATCTCCTGCAATTTTACTAGATGAAAAAACAAGAGCAAGACTTCATGAAACAGCAGTTAAAGCTGCTAAGGCTATTGATTATGAGGGTGCGGGAACTTTTGAATTTTTAGTGGATAAAAATTTAGATTTTTATTTTATTGAAATGAATACGCGTTTGCAGGTTGAGCATTGTGTGAGTGAGATGGTAAGCGGGGTAGATATTATCGAGCTTATGATTAAAGTAGCAGAAGGGTATCCTTTACCAAAACAAGAAGAAATTAAACTTAAAGGCCATTCTATAGAATGTAGAATCACTGCCGAAGATTCTAAAACTTTCTTACCTTGTCCAGGTAAAATCACAAAATACGTAGCTCCAGCAGGACGCAATGTAAGAATGGAAAGCCATTGTTATCAAGATTATAGCGTACCTCCTTATTATGATTCTATGATTGGAAAATTAGTCGTTTGGGGAGAAGATAGAAACACGGCTATAGCTAAAATGAAAATAGCCTTGCAAGAGCTTATTGTAGGTGGGATAAAAACAACTAAAGATTTTCATTTAGCGATGATGGATAATGCAGATTTTATCAATAATAATTATGATACAAATTATCTTTCAAGACATTAATTAAGATAGGTTTTAAACCTATCTTAATTCTTCTATATGAGCATTTGCTCTTATTTTATCAAGATGATTTTTTAAGGCTTGTTCTCTTTGGGTTAGAGTATAGACATTGCTAACTTGATCTTTGATTAAGTCAAATTCGATAGGATTTTTACCATATTTTTCTTTTACAAAATACACTATATAAGCATTTTCGCCATTTAATACCGGAGTAAATTCTCCTATTTTTGTATTGTTTAATAAAGCAAGTAATCTTGGATCTATGCTAGCTGCGTTTAAACTAATGGCTTTTGATTTAATTTGAGAATTTTTATACATAGGATTTTGTGCAAGCTGTTGTAAAAGTTCTGGATTAGTAGAATTATAAACAACTAAGTCTATATTTGAAAAAGTGCTAAATTTATCAAGATTGCTTTCATAAAAATGTTTTAGTGTTTCATCATCGATATTGATTTTTGCATTTTGCATTATACTTCTATAAAGTTTTTCTCTTTCAAGATCTTTTTTAATCTTGTTTTTAAAAACTTCAAAACTTAAACCGTCTTTTTCTATCTTTGCTTGCAAACCATTAATGTCAGTTTTATTGCCTTTTGCTATTTGGGCTAATTTTTCATTAAGTTCAAAAGTACTTACATAAATTCCTAACTTTTTAGCTTCACTTTGTTGAATTTTATCATCTACTAAAAATGCTATAGCTTTTTGTCTATCGTTGGTTTTTAATTCTTTCATGGTTTGTTCTATATCATAAAGAGTAATAGGTTGATTTTCTACTACCATTGCTACGCCACCAAGGGTTTGAGCATATAAAATATTTGCAGCAAAACAACAAGATATTAAAAATTTTCTCATATAAAACCTTTATTTAAGTGTAAATATAGCATTATAACAATAAAAATTTAAAAAAGGTAAAAATATGCAAGAAATCACAACGCGTTTTGCTCCTTCTCCAACAGGATATTTGCACATAGGAGGGCTTAGAACGGCTTTATATAATTATCTTTATGCAAGAAAAAATAAGGGTAAATTTTTATTGCGTATTGAAGATACGGATTTAAAAAGAAATTCACAAGAAGCTACACAAGCTATTATAGAAGCATTTAAATGGTGTGGGCTTGATTATGATGGGACGATTGAGTATCAATCCCAAAGATTTGATATTTACAAAAAATACATTCAAAAATTACTAGATGAGGGCAAGGCTTATTATTGTTATATGAGCAAAGAAGAGCTTGATGAGTTAAGAGCTAAGCAAGAAGCAGCTAAAGAGCGTCCAAAATATGATGGTAGATATAGAGATTTTAAAGGAACTCCCCCAAGTGGTATTGAGCCTGTAGTGCGTATAAAAGCACCACAAAGCGGAGAGATTAAATTTATAGATGGTATTAAAGGCGAGGTTAGTTTTAAGGCTGAAGATATTTTGGATGATTTTGTAATTGCAAGAAGCGATGGTAGCCCAATTTATAATTTAACCGTTGTAATTGATGATGCGCTAATGGGTGTGAGTGATGTTATAAGAGGGGATGATCATTTGTCAAATACTCCAAAACAAATCGTTCTTTATGAGGCACTAGGCTTTAAAATACCTAAATTTTATCATGTGGCTATGATACATGGTGAAGATGGTAAAAAACTTTCTAAGCGTCATGGAGCAACTGATGTGATGGAGTATAAAAATATGGGGATTTTACCTCAAGCCCTGCTAAATTTCTTAGTGCGTCTTGGTTGGAGTCATGGCGATGATGAAATTTTTTCTTTAGAAAGCATGCAAGAGCTTTTTGATCCAAATCATATTAATAAAAGTGCTTCTTGCTATAATTTTAAAAAGCTAGAATGGCTTAATGCTCATTATATTAAAACCTTGCCTTTTGAAGAAATCAATAGACAATTAAAAGATTTAGGTTTTGATTTAAGTCAGTATGAAAAAGCAGGCTTTTTGCTAGATATGTTAAGAGAGAGAGCTAAAACTTTGCATGATATTATTAGCGGGGCTAAAGTGTTACTAAATGACCCAAAAGAATATGATCAAAAGGCTGTAGATAAATTTCTTAATGTAACAAATTTAACTTATTTGGAAAAATACGCTATGGTTTTAAGTGAGCAAAAAAATGCTTGCGAATTTGAAGAATTAACTAATCAATTCTTAGAAGAAAATAATCTTAAGTTAAAAGATCTAGCCCAAGCTATACGCATTGCACTCACTGGAAGCTCGGTAAGTCCTAGTATATTTGAAGTATTAGAATTTTTAGGAGTGCAAAAAGCTAAGCTTAGAATAGAAAATTTACTAACTTACATGAAGGAGAAATAATGAATTTAAAAGAAGAGGCTTTAGAGTACCACCTAGGTGGTAAAGTAGATATTATTGCTAGAAAGCCTATGGATAGTGCGCATGATTTGTCTTTAGCTTATTCTCCAGGGGTTGCTGAACCTTGTGTTGAGATAGCAAAAGATGAAACCTTAGCTTATAAATACACTAATAAAGCTAATTTAGTTGCCATAGTAAGTGATGGTAGTGCAGTTTTGGGACTTGGCAATATAGGAGCAAGTGCAAGTAAGCCCGTGATGGAAGGAAAGGCTTGTTTGTTTAAAAAATTTGCTAATGTTAATGCTTATGATTTAGAAATTAATGCTCATAGTGTAGATGAGATTGTTACCTTTTGTAAAGCTATAGCACCTACTTTTGGAGGAATTAATTTAGAAGATATTTCAGCACCAAAATGTTTTGAAATAGAAGCTGCTTTACAAGATCTTGGAATTCCTGTAATGCATGATGATCAACATGGTACTGCGATCATTTCTACAGCAGGATTAATGAATGCTATGGAAATTAGTGGTAAAAAATTTGAAGATATTAAAGTAGTAGTAAGTGGTGCGGGTGCAGCAGGTATTGCAAGTGCTAGAATGTATAGAAATTTAGGGGTTAAAAATATCGTTTTAGTAGATAGTAAAGGCGTGATTAATACCCAAAGAGATGATTTAAATAAATACAAACTAGAATTTGTAAGTGATACTAAAGATAGCACTTTAAGAGAGGCTTTAAAAGGTGCTGATGTGTTTTTGGGTTTAAGTGCACCTAAGATTTTAGATGATGAGATGATTTTAAGTATGGCTAAAGATCCTGTGATTTTTGCACTAGCTAATCCTGTGCCTGAAGTAATGCCTGAAGATGTTAAAAGGGTTAGAAATGATGCTATAGTTGGAACAGGTAGAAGTGATTATCCAAATCAAATTAACAATGTTTTAGGTTTTCCTTTTATTTTTAGAGGAGCCTTAGATGTAAAAGCGACTAAAATCACTGAAAATATGAAAGTAGCTGCTGCTAAAGCTTTGGCTGATTTAGCTAAGCTTGAAGTAACTGATGAGGTAAAACAAGCTTATGGAGTAGAGGAGCTTAGCTTTGGTAGAGATTATGTGATACCAAAACCATTTGATAGTAGGGTAAAAGCTGTAGTTAGTGCTGCTGTGGCAAAAGCTGCAGTTGAAGATGGAGTGGCTTTGGTGAAAGAATTTGACTATCAAAAATATCTAGCAAGCTTACAATAGTTTTTATAGATTAAGTTTTATTTAAAATATTTTTTTGAATAAAACTTAATTTTTATTTTTAATCTTTCAATTTGACTTTTCTATTATTTTAATTTTTTACTTAATAATCTAAGATTACAAAATAATTTTTTACAATAAATGTTAAATTTTGATATAAATTTTAGTATTGATTATATTTTTAATTAAATTAATTTATATTTAAGATATTTTTTTATAGGATACTAATACTTAATCATAGAAAGGCTAAGATGGTTTTTGGAAAGATAGATTATCTTAATTTACTCCCTTTGCATATCTATCTTAAAAAAACAGCTTTTCCTAGCTATGTTAAGCAAACTACAGAATACAAAAAAGGGGTTCCTAGTAAGCTAAATCGCCATTTGTATTTTAGACGCATTGACGCAGCGATTATTTCAAGTATTGAAAGTCGTAGAAAAAAATACAAAACCTTAAATGTGGGAATTTGCGCAAGCAAAAAGGTAAAAAGCGTTTTAGTGAAAAAACATTCTCAAAGCAAAGAAGATGCAAGTTCTGCAACTTCTAATGCTCTTGCAAAAGTTTTAAAGCAAAAAGGGGAGGTTATCATCGGTGATAAGGCTTTAAAACTTTATTTGCAAAATCCAAAAGATTATATTGATTTGTGTGAATTATGGTATGAAAAAACAAAATTACCTTTTGTTTTTGCACGTTTTTCTTGTGTTAAAAATTTTTCTATTTATAAAAAAATGATGAAAAATTTCACAAAAAGTAAAATTTTCATTCCACAATATATTTTGCTAGATTATTCTAAATCAAGAAATCTTTCTCAAAAGGAAATTAGCGCATACTTAAAGCTAATTTATTACAAAATAGGAACAAAGGAGCAAATGGCGCTAAAAAAATTTTTAGCTAAAACAAACAGCAAGATACTATAAAAAGGACAATTTATGAGTATGGCTAAACAATATATCAATGAAACTTTAGAAAAAATTCAAACAATTTCCCCAAGACAACCTATATTTTTTCAAGCAGCAACTGAGGTATTAAATTCTTTAGAACCTTTACTTGAATCTAATAAAACCTATCAAGATCATGCAATATTAGAGCGTATTGTAATGCCTGAAAAAACAACTATATTTAGAGTTGTATATATCAATGATGCAGGTAAAGCTCAAACACATTTTGGCTATAGAGTGCAGTTTAATTCTAGTTTAGGTCCTTATAAAGGTGGACTTAGATTTCATCCTAGTGTAAATTTGGATGTTTTAAAATTTTTAGGTTTTGAGCAAATTTTCAAAAACTCTTTAACGGGTTTGATGATAGGCGGTGCTAAAGGTGGAGCAAATTTTGATCCTAAAGGTAAAAGCGAAGCAGAAATTATGCGTTTTTGTCAAGCTTTTATGGCTGAACTTTCAAAAATCATAGGTGCAAGCACTGATGTGCCAGCAGGCGATATAGGGGTTGGTGCTAGGGAAATTGGATATATGTTTGGAGCTTATAAGAAAATTAGCTCTAATTTTGATGGAACTTTAACGGGAAAGAAAATTCCATGGGGTGGAAGTTTAGCAAGAACAGAAGCAACAGGATATGGTTGCGTGTATTTTACCCAAGAAATGCTAGCAAAATATAACAATGCATTAGAAGGAAAAGAGTGTGCAGTCTCAGGTAGTGGAAATGTGGCAATTTATACCATAGAAAAATTACACCAACTTGGTGCAAAAGCAATCACAATAAGCGATAGCGATGGATTTGTTTATGATAAAGATGGGATAGATTTAGATTTATTAAAAGAAATTAAAGAAGTAAAAAGAGCTAGGGTGAGTGATTATGCAGCGCTTAAAAAAGGTGCTATTTTTACTCCAAAAAGTGCGTATAAACAAGGTTGTAATGGAGTATGGAGTATACCTTGTGATATAGCATTTCCAAGTGCTACACAAAATGAGTTAAATTTAGAAGATATTAAAACCTTATATCACAATGGTTGTCGTATGGTAGCAGAGGGAGCTAATATGCCAAGCACACTTGAAGCGATTGATTTTATGTTAAATCAAAAAGACTTTTTATTTGCTCCAGCTAAGGCTGCAAATGCAGGCGGTGTAGCGACTTCTCAACTTGAAATGCAACAAAATGCAAGTATGTGTCAATGGAGTTTTGAGGAAGTTGATGCAAAATTGCATAAGATTATGAAAAATATTTTTGAAAATTCATATGAGTGTGCAAAAGCTTATAATCATGAAGGAAATTTAGTAGTAGGTTCAAACATAGCAGGCTTTAAAAAAGTAGCTGATGCGATGATTGATCATGGTTATATTTAAAAAGATGGCTTAAATGCCATCTTTAATGCATATAAAAAAAGCTTGTTATTTGATTAGCAATTTTTTCTTCTAAAGATTCTTTGGCTCTATCTATATTGCTAAGATAAGCAGTTCTTGCTAAAAGTGAGGTGCTTTGAGTAGAGTTTTTGGAGCTAATTTGTAAATTAACTTGCAAAAGATAATAATTTTCTACTTCCATTTCAAAAACATCATCTATTTTATCAAAGTCATTATAAAAAAATCTCGCATTAGAAGCAATTAGTCTTTGTGCGTAAGAAAATTTTTTAAAATCTACTATATTGATATAAATTTTATAATCACTTTGAGTATTATCTAAAACCAATCCTAAATTTTGTAATTTTTGAGTGAGTTTGGCTTCTAAATTTGTGTTTAATTTTGAAGGATTGTTGATGTGTAAAGAAAAACTTTGATTTTTATTAGCATGTAGGAAAATACCCTCATTGTTTGTTTGGATAAAAGTTTGCATAGGACCTGTGCAAGCACTTAAAAACAGTGCAAGCACAAGTAAGAAAAAATTATTTTTGAGCATCGATTATGGTTGGTACGGCACGAAGACCAAGTTTAGAGTATTTTGCAAAAGTTTCTCTTACTGCTTTAACTTCAGCTTCACTAGGCTTTTTATAATCTTTTAAATTTTTATCATAGTATTTTTTCATGATAGCAATTTTTTGTGCATCATCTTTAGCATTTTTACTTTCTTTATAAATTAATGCAGATTTTTCAAATGCGCTTGTATCATGGATAGGGGTTAAGATAAATTTAACTTGATGAGTTTTTAGTGTTTCTTCTATCTTATCTAAATGCATTCTACAATATGGACATTCAGGATCGCTAAAAACATAAAGCAAAGGTTTGTTTTTATCACCTAAAGAAACAAACATTTTTTCTTTTTTAAGTTCTACTAAAGCTTTTTTTGAAAATTCAGCTTGTTGTTTTTCCATGAGTTTTGCTTGATAAACTTGAGAATAAAACTCACCTTTTTTTACATCAATTACTTCGGTTGTGATGATATTATCTTGAGTGAAAACGATTTCTTGGAAATTTTTACCACTAATTTCAAAATTAACTATCACAGCTTCAAAGTTAGTATCAGGAATTTTTTCTCTACTAGAAACACTAATATTTGCATTTGATAAATTTGGATTTTTCTTAAAAAAATTAATAATTTCTTCATTACTTGCAGCAAATAAAGAGCTAGCAAGAGTTAAAAGAGCTAGAGATTTTTTCATTTTTTTCCTTTAATTTAAATTTGTATCATTATAAAATGTAAATTTTAACACTTAGACTTTTAGCATTCTTTTTTCCTCGATTTTTATCACTTGAGGATAGTTTTTATCAAGGTATTCTAAATAAGCTATGGCGTATTTTCTTGAAATTTGAAAATGATTTTTTACAAAAGCGACATCTAAATGATGATCTTGCAAAAGCTTTAAAAACTCTTGCATTATATTTTCAAGGGCATTTTTTTCTATAAAAAGATTATGCGCTAATCTTTTGACTTTGTTTTCTTTGGTGAGTTTTTTTAAGATAAGATCTCCATTTTTCCTATCAAGCTCTAAATATTCATAAAGATTATAAGGTGCGGTAGGTTTTATGCCTTCTTTTTTTAAAATTTCATAAAGCTCACAATGAGCCTTTTCTTGTAATTTTTCAAAATTTTGTCCTTTTAAAAACCATATGCCGTCTTTAAAATCTAATTTTTCTTGCATTTGCTTGAGTACATAAGCACAAAAGCTCTCACTTGCCCAGCTAAGCCTTAAGGCGATAGAATGAGGCGAGATTAAAGCATAGGGATTTTTAGAGAAAATAAAATCAATAAATTCTTTCAAAGTTTGCATAGCATTTAAATCATATATATTTAAAGCTTGCTCATCGACAAAAACATGATCTAAGCTTTTTGCTAGGTTTAGGGCTTGCTCATGAGTGAGTTTAAAGCGTTGATAGCTTGAAAGTAAGCCAAAGCCAAGTTTGTGAGTTTGTTTTAAAAACTCAAATACTTTTTTAAAATCTTTTTGTTCTAAAAGTGCTAAATACTTAGCTTTTATATCTTTTTTTAAAGGCTCACTCACTGCATTTAATACTACACCACCACTTTTAATACGCCCATTTTCAAGCAAGATAAATTTATCATCAAAACACAAAGGTAAGCTTTTATCAAACTCTAAGCTAATATAAGTTTTATCTTCAAATTCTTTGATTACACTAATTTTTGTATTAAGCTTTTTTGAGCCACTACAAAATTCTAAAATACTTCCGTGTTTAATCTCTGTATTAAAAACAACCCCATCGATACTTTTAAAGCTTTTAAAAACACCTTTTTTGCTTAATACATAGCCTTTTTTTAACTCATGATAATCACAATTTAAACTCAAAGCAACCCTATTATAAGCCTTTGCTTCTAAAACATTTTCTTCATGAATTTGTATATTTTTTACAATGATATCTTTTTGATTTTCAAGGCAAAAGATTTTTTCATTTTTACTGATTTTTCCTTCATTTAAGCTCCCTGTTACTACCGTGCCTATACCTTTTAAAGAAAAAACTCTATCAATGTAGTATCTAAAAATCAAATTTTCATCATTTTCTTTAGGCTTTAAACTAAGCAGATAGTTTTTTAAATTTAATATACTTTGCTCATCATAAATACTTGTTGGAAAAACTTTTAAGATATTGATTTTAAAGGCTTTTAATTCTTTTAAAAGCTCTTCTTGTTTTTGTGTTAAATTTTTACATAAATCAACCTTACTTAAAATAAGCACCACATCTTTTACGCCTAAAAATTCCAAAACCCTTAAATGCTCTATACTTTGAGCCTTTAAACCCTCATTTATATCTATGACAAACATACATACTCTAAAGCCAAAAGCACCACTTATCATAGTTTTAATCAAACTTTCATGTCCAGGCACATCGATAAAAGCAATATTTAAATTTTCACTTTTTAAATTTGAAAAGCTAAGATTAATCGTAATACCTTTTTCTTGTTCTTCTTTTAAATTATCACCTTCAAAACCATTTAAAGCTTTAATAAGAGAAGTTTTACCATGGTCAATATGCCCAGCGGTGCCTATGATAATACTATGCATGAAATACCTCTTTGATAGCGTGGATTAAACGGTTTAAATCTTTTTCTAAAATACTTCTAAAATCTAGCACAAAATGTCCATTTTCAACACGGCCAATCACACCTTTTTTTCTAAATTTTTCTTGTAAAGGTAAAGCTTTCTCATCAAAACTTAATACAAAAGTATCTAAGCTTTTATCGGGCATAGAGCCACCACCTACTAAACTTTTAGAAGCTTTTAATTCACACTTAATAGGAATTTTTTCTTTGACAAAAAAAGCCTTTTTTTCTATGGTTTTTAAATCATCATTTAAAAGTTTTAGTGTAGGGATTTTTTCATATTCTTTTTCTAGGTATGCTTTAGCAGTTTCATTTAAAAAAGCTAGAGTGATTTTATCAACCCTTAGCATTCTTAGAAGTTGATTTTTCTTTAATTGTTGAATGTATTTTTTCTTTCCAAGTATAATGCCTGCTTGAGTAGAGCCAAAAAGCTTATCGCCACTAAAACTTAAAATATCACAATGTTTTAAAAGCTCTTTTACACTTGGCTCATTTTTACTAAGTTGTTTATTAATCTTTTCACACCAGCCAGCACCCAAATCATAATAAGATATGAGTTTTTTCTTTTTTGTTAAAGCATGAATTTCACTTAAGCTTACTTCTTCAAAAAATCCTTTAAAAGCAAAATTAGAGCGATGAGTTTTTAAAATCATCTTAGTATTTTCATTGATAGCTTTTTCATAATCATATAAATGAGTTTTATTAGTCGTGCCTATTTCTTTTAGCCTAACACCAGCTGCTAGCATAACTTCAGGAATTCTAAAATTTCCCCCAATCTCAACTAACTCACTTCTTGAAGTAATAACTTCCTCATTTTTTGCTAAGGTATTTAAGATTAAAAATACAGCTGAAGCGTTATTATTAACAATCAAGCAATCTTCACAATCAAATAATATTTTTAAATTCGCACTAAGTGCGTCATACCTTGAGCCTCTTTTGCCACTTTGCATGCTAAACTCTAAATTTGAATAAGAGCAGATGATTTCTTTAGTTCTTTCAAAAATACTCTCGTCAATAATACTACGACCAAGATTAGTATGAATGATAACTCCAGTAGCATTGATCAAACTTTGACTTTGCATGTTTAAAAACTCATCAATACTTTGAGTAATTTTACTTAGCAAATCTTGCAAGCTAAAATTTAAATTTTCATTTTTACTTAGTTCTTTTTTACAATTTGAAACAACTATTTTTGCAAAATGAGATCTTAAATATAAAGGGTAATTAGCCAAGTTTTCATTGTTTATAAGTGTGTTTATGGGTGGAAAATTTCTAAATTTGTTCATCTTAAACCTTAAGAATAAATTAGTAAAATTATAACTTTTTTATAATGAAATTTATATAATTAAGATTAAAAAATTTAAAAGAGAGTGTTATGAAAGATTTTGTATTTTTAGAAAATGAAGATTTAATTCCTTTAAGTGATGATATTAGTATAGTTCAAAAAGCCTGTAATGAAGAAGTTTTTATAGGAAATTCAAAGCTTTTAAACCCTGAGGTTTATGCACCTGAGATTAATTTTTACCTTAAAAACTCACAAGATGATGTGCTAAAAAAAGCTAAAACTATTGAGTCTTTATATAAGATTAGATCTAAAGTTTATGATTTAGGACTTGATTTGGAATACACCAAAGAAGTGGGTAAAAATGTAATTATTGTAAGCAATGAGGATCAAAATGAGCTTATAGAAAGTTTAAAAAAACAAGAATACAAGGTTTTAAAACTAAGTAATGAGCAATGCTTGGGTGTTTTAGGTTGCGTGGGCGAGCTTTGCGTGATAGCTTTAAAAGATAATGAGCAAGTAGAGATTGATTGTGATTTTTTCTTATATGATGTAAAAAAAGAAAGTTTTGATCAACAAAGTGGTTGCTATGATTTAACTACTTTAAGTCAAGAAGAAATTATAAAACTTTTAAATTCTAATTCTCCAAAATATAAATTTAGAAATTATATTAGTTATGATGATAGCATTTGTCAATACCATGAAAGAAGAAGTGTTCATTGTGGAAAATGTGCTGAAATTTGTCCTAGTGTAGCTATTTTAAAAGATGATGAGCAAAGAAAATTAGAATTTTCTCATGTAGATTGTTTAAGCTGTGGTGATTGTGTGGGGATTTGTCCTAGCGGGGCGCTTGATTATGCACCTATGCCACGTAATAGCTTTTATGAAATTTTAAAATTTTATGAAGATAAAATCATTTTAATAATCCCTGAGAAAATGTCTATAGAAAATTTAAATATCACTTTAAAAGAAGATGTAATGCCTTTTATGATTAAAGGCGAAAACTATCTTGATCAAGCGCATTTTTTAGCTATGCTTCAAACAAGTGGTGCGAGTGTGGTTTTTTATAGTGATGGCTTATCGCAAGGTGCTTTAGAAGTGATAGCTTTGATGAATGAAATTTTTCAAAGAAAATTTAAACAAAATGCAATTTTTCTAGCTAAAGATGAAAAAGAACTTTTGGAGGCTATAAATCAAGCACATTTTATAGAAAATCTTAAATTTATATCTTATAATCCTGCACTTTTAAAAAGAGAAGATTTTGCTATAAGATTAAGAGAGCTTATAAAAGAAGAAAATTTAGGCAATATCCCAAGCAAAGAATGGATACGCTATGGAAAAATCACTATCAATACAGATACCTGTACCTTATGTCTGTCTTGCGTGGGAGCTTGTAATGTAGGAGCTTTAGTAGCTGATACTAAGGATAATTCTTTGAAATTTAATGCAAGCTTATGTACTACCTGTGGATATTGTGAGGCAAGTTGTGCTGAAAAAGATACTTTAATGCTTCAAAGAAGTGGGATAGATTTAGAAAAAGAGTATTTTTCTTTTATGGTTTTAGCCCAAGATGAACTTTTTGCCTGTGTAGAGTGTGGAAAAGAATTTGCTACTAAAAAAGCTATTGAGAAAATCGCTAGCATTATGAAGCCAAGATTTATGGGTGATGAAGCTAAGATAAAAACACTATATTGCTGTGCTGAATGTAAAGCAAAAGTAATGATACAAAGTATGAATGTGCTTTAAGCCAAAAGGCTTAAGCACTAAGTTTTAATCCCACCACTCCAGTGATGATTAAAATAATAAAAATGATTTTATTAAGAGTAATTGCTTCTTTAAAGATTAAAAATCCCACCACACTAACTAATGCCAAACCACAACCTGCCCAAGTTGCATAAGCTATACTTAAATCAATTTTTTTCAAAGCATAAAATAAACCTACTAAAGAAAATGAAAAAAACACCGCAAAAACGATTAAATAAAGATTATTTTTACTTATGCTTGCATACTTCATCGAGCTTGTTGCAATCACTTCAAAAACTATACTAATTGCTAATACTAACCAATGCATTTTATATCCTTTTAAATTAATTAAAAATGAAACTACAAAAGGATAAAAGGTGGAGCTATGGCGTAGAAAAAATAACCATATGCAGTTTTTATCTTCCATTTTGTCCATAAGCTAGTATAAAATTTTAAGATAAAAAATCCATAAGTCATTTATAACCTTGCAATAATTTATCTTATTTTAGCATTGTTTTTTATATCTTAGTTAAATTTAGCGCAAAAGCTTTTTGACTTAAAAGCACTTCATCATTTTCTTTGAAATCTTTAGCTTCTAAAGGGCTTAGTGCTACTTGACTGATTTGATTACCTATGGCAAGTATGGCTATAAATATGCTATCTTGTTTTTGTAGTTTTAAAATGCGTGCTTTTATAGCAAATTTTTGTGAGCCTTGTGTCTTTAAAAAAACTTCATTAGGTGAGCCTTCTTTAATGATAGTTCCATTTTCTAAAATGATGACTTTATTGGCTAGTTTATAAACTTCACTTACATCATGGCTGATTAAAATAGTAGTGATTTTATAAGTTTTATGTATATTTAAAAGATAATCATGCAAGTGTAGTTTTATCTCATCATCTAAGGCGCTAAATGGCTCATCTAAAAGTAAAAGTTTGGGTTTTTGCATAATGGCTCTTGCTAAAGCTACGCGTTGTTTTTGTCCCCCGCTTAGTTCTAAAATATGACTTTTTTTGTGTTTGCTTAAATCTAAAAGTTCTAAAAGTTCATTAGCAAATTTTAGATCTTTTTTGGCAAAAAGTAAGTTTTGCTCTACATTCATATTTTCAAATAAAGCATAATCTTGAAAAACAAAGCCAAGCTTTCTTTTTTGTGGACTTAGAAAGTTTTTATCATCAAAAAATATCGTATTATTAAAAGTGCAAATTCCTTGTGCTTTTTCAAAACCTGCTAAAATTCTCAAAAGCGTAGTTTTACCACTACCACTTTTTCCAAAAATAGCACAAAAATCCCCTTCTTTAACTTCAAATTTAACATTAAGTTTAAATTCTTTTTCTTTATTTTTAAAGATTTTTTCAAAGTCAAGTTTTAGCATAAATACTCTTTGATAAATAAAGCACTAGGATGTACATAAGCAAATACAAAATCATTTTTTTGATAATTTTGCTCTAAAAACTCATGGGTGCTAATTTGAGCTTCGAAAGTGCAAATTTCATTTTCTAATCTTACGATAGTGATGATTTGTCCTTGAAAAATATCAATGATTTTTGCATAAAAGGTATTTAAAAATGAGTTTTCTAAATTTTTTTTACTAAGCAGGCATTCGCTACTTTTAAAAGCAAGCAAAACTTCTTGATTAATGCTTGCTTTTTCATCAAGTTCTAAAGCAAGCATAAATAATTTATGTTTTTTTATAAGAAATTCTACCCAGTTTATATTTTCATGATTTTTTATAGTGTTTATTTTAGCTTTAATCATGGGATATTATAGCCATAAGCTTTGAAAATTTCCTTAGCCTTTTTGCTTAAAATAAAATCATAAAATTTCTTAGCTTTGGCATTATCTTTACCATAAGAAGTGATGATAATACCTTGATTGATTGGCTCATAAAGATTTGGATCGATTAAAATATAATTTTTTCCTTCTTGGAGTTTATAAGATTTTAGTGTATCTTCATATAAAGCACTTGCTGCTATAAAACCCACATCGGCTGCTTTTAATGTTTGAGTAAGTGCTTCTCCTATGGATTTTGCTTCGATGATTTTAGCTTTTGTTTGCTCATAAATTTTAGCATTTTGTAAAGTTTCTATACTAGCTTGACCATAAGGAGCAGCTTTGGGATTAGCTATGGTGATGATTTTTATTTTTTCTTCTTTAAGTGTGTCTAATCCTTTGCTTAAATCCATTCTAACACTGAGTAAAGCCAAAGCTCCTTGAGCATAAATAACAGGTTTTGTACTAGCAAAATTATCATCATATAAGCTTTGTGCAAATTTCATATTTGCAGCCATAAATATATCAAATGGCGCTCCATTTTTAATTTGTGAGACTAAATTTCCACTAGCGCCTAAGCTTACATTGATACTAATATCAGGGTTTTCTTTTTGAAATTCTTTTTGCAAGGCTTTAAAAGCATAAGCTACATTTGCAGCTGCAGCGATATTTACATCAGCGCTATAACCAAAAATGCACAAAAAAAGTAGGGTGAAAATTTTTTTCATTTTTTATCCTTTTAGTAGTAAATTTTGAAAAAATTATAGCTTATTTTTAAAAGCAAAAATAAATTTGTATTTTTTGCATATTTTCTAAGACTTATTTCATAAGCAAATAAAAAATTTTAATTTTTTTAAAGAATATTTTAAAAGCATTTTAATGTAAAAATTTATTTTAATTTTTGTATAATTTAAGATTTTAATTTATGAAATTTTAAAAGGAAAAAGCTTGTTAAAATACATACTAAGTTTGTGTTTATTTTTTAACACTTTGATTTTAGCAAATGACTTTGAAGATTTTGAACAAGAATATCAAAAAAAAGAAGTCAAAGATAGCTTTTATACCTATAATAAAGCTATGAGTAAGTTTAATTATGATCTTTATACTTATTTTTTAAGACCGGTTGCACTTTCTTATAAAAGTATTACTCCAAGTTTTATAAGAACAGGGGTAAAAAATGCTTTTGATACCACAAGATCGCCTTTTAGATTTATCAATCACCTTTTAAGTTTAGAATTTAGAAAAGCTGGCGAGGAATTTGGAAGATTTTGTGTGAATGTGATTTTTGGATTTGGTTTGTTAGATAGTGCAAGTAAAACTCCTTTAAAAAGTTATGAGGCTGATTTTGGAACGACTTTGGGTAAATGGGGAGTGGGCAGTGGACCACACCTAGTGCTTCCGCTTTTAGGTCCTTATAATGTAAGAGATGCTTTGGCTTTGCCTGTAAATTGGTTTATGGTGCCTGAGGGGTATATTGAGAATTTTTGGGTTGGTGTGGGTGTAAATGCTGCATTAAAACTTAATGAATTAAGTTTTGAGTATGAAAAAATAGATGATATTTACCAAAATAGTGTAGATTATTATACTTTTATACGCGATGCGTATGAACAAAGACGCCAAGAACTCATCAAATAAGGAGATAAAATGAAAAAAATCATAGTATTATTTTTTAGTGTAGTATTTGTTTTTGCTCTAAATTTGCAAGATATTTCTAAAACCATGCAAGAAAAAATTGATGAGAGCTTAAAAATTTTAGATCAAAATAAAAACGATAAAACCAAAGCAGCGGAAAAAATTTTTGCTTTATTTGATGGTGTTTTTGATTATGAGCTTATGGCTAAACTTAGTCTTTCTACAAGATATGAAAAATTAAGTGAAAATGAAAAAAATGAATTTAACAAAGCTTTTGAAAAAAACCTTAAAAAAAGTTTCACAGATAAGCTTGCTTTGTATGATTCTCAAAAATTAGAAGTGATTAATTTAGAAGAAAAAAATAAAAGAGCCTTTTTAAAAACTTCTATGATAGTAGATGGCAAAGAAAATTTTGTAATTTTTAAATTTTATGATAAAAATAATGATTGGCAAATTTATGATGTAGATATTTTTGGTATAAGTATCATACAAACTTATCGCTCACAATTTAAAGATGTCTTACAAAATGGCGATTTTAAAACCTTGCTTGAAAAGCTTTCTAGTGTTGATTTTTCTAAATAATGCTAAGTAAAATTTTAAAAATCTTTCTTAATTTCCCAAAGCTAACTTTGGGGATTACTTTAATCTTTTGTATATTTTTTAGTTTTTTTGCTAAAAATTTAAGTGTTGATGCAAGTGCTGAAAGCTTGCTTTTAGAGCATGATGAGGGTTTGAAGCTATATAGAGAAGTTTCAGCACGTTATGGCAATGATAATTTTTTAATGCTTGCTTTTGCTCCTAAAGATAAAGATATTTTTGCTAAAGAAAATTTAGAAACTATAAAAAATTTAACTCTTGATTTAGAAAAAATCAATGGTGTGCAAAAGGTATTTTCTATCACTAATGCGCCTTTACTTGCAAGTTCTAAAGGTAAAGAATTAAAAGAGCTTATCCAAAATATACCTAATATTTTTAGTCAAGATGTGGATATTAATCTAGCTAAAAAAGAAATTTTAAACCAACCCTTTTATAAAAATAATATCATCTCAAAAGATGGAAAAACAACAGGAATTTTGATTTATCTAGCGCCTGATCTTGTTTATAATGACTTGATTAATTCAAGAGATAATGCAAAAAGTGAAAATGAAAAAGAGCATTTTAGAGTCTTGATTAAAAAACACCAAGAAAATTCAAGAGAATTTAGCGCAAAAAGATTAGAAGAAATTACTAAAATAGTATCTAAGTATAGTCAAAATGGAGACTTTTTGCACCTTGGCGGTGTAGAAATGATCGCTAATGATATGATTAATTATGTAAAAAGTGATTTAAAAATTTATGGTCTTAGTTTAATAGGACTTTTATTTATAGCACTTTGGTGGTTTTTTGGCTCTTTGCGTTTGGTGTTTTTGGCTTTGGGAATTTGTGTGGTTTCGCTTTTTACTTCAAGCGGGATTTTCGCACTTTTGGGCTTTGATATTACCGTAGTGTCTTCAAACTATGTAGCTTTAGTGCTTATTATCACTGTTTCTGTTGTGATACACTTAATCGTGCATTTTATAGAAAATTTACACAAACACCCAAAAGCTAGCGTTTATAAGCTTTTACTCTCAACCTTACTTGATAAAGCAAGTCCTAGTTTTTTTGCTATTTTAACCACAGTTGTTGGGTTTTTAAGTTTTGTCTTTTCAGATATTGAGCCTATTATCAAACTTGGTATTATGATGAGTCTTGGTATCAGTGTGAGTTTGATTTTAGCTTATATTTATTTTGCAAGTATTTTGGTACTAATGCCGCGTTTAAATTTTAAAGAGCTTAATCAAAATCCGTTAAAATTTTTAAGTTTTTGTGCAAATGTAAGTTTAAAACATAGAAAAGTTATCTATGGCATAAGTTTATTTTGTGTGGCTTTTGCTTTGTATGGAATTTTACAAATTAAAGTAGAAAATAGCTTTGTGAGTTATTTTAAAGATAGTTCTAGGATTAAACAAGGTTTATTGATTATAGATAAAGAACTAGGCGGAACTATGCCTTTAGATGTGATTGTTAAGTTTAAGCAAGATCTAAAACAAAATGAAAGTTTAGATGAGTTTGAACAAGAATTTGATGATTTGGCCAAAGATGATAGGTATTTTTTTAGTAGTGAAAAAACAAGAATAGCTGCTAAGGTTCATGAGTTTTTAAGTAAGCAAAAATATGTAGGCTCTGTGCTTAGCTTACAAAGTTTGCTAGAGCTTGGAAAAAGCATTAATAATGGCAAGGCTTTAGATGATTTTGCCTTAGCGTTTTTATATGAAAATTTAGATGAGAATTTTAAAAAGCAAGTTTTAACCCCTTTTGTAAATGTAGAAAATAATGAGTTGCGATTTAGCGTGCGTATGCTAGATAGTGATCCAAATTTAAGACGCGATGCTTTTTTAAAACAGCTTGAAAAAGACTTAAAAGAACTTTTGCAAAATGATAATGTAGAGGTTAAAATCAGTGGTATTATGCCTTTGTATAATAATATGCTTCAAAGTCTTTTTTCATCACAATTTGACACTTTAGCCTTTGTGGTGCTTGTGATTTTTGCTTTGTTTGTGGTGATTTTTAGAAGTTTTGTTTATGCTTTTGTGGCGATTTTAGCTAATCTCATACCTTTGGCTTTAGTATTTGGCTTAATGGGTATTTTAAATATACCACTCGATGTTATGAGCATTACCATAGCTGCTATTTGTATAGGAATAGGGGTTGATGATATGATACATTATATTCATCGTTTTAAAGAAGAATTAAAACATAAAAGCTTAGAAGAGGCTATAAAAGCTTCACATATGGGTATAGGAAGTGCGATTTATTATACTAGTGTTACGATTATTTTAGGCTTTTTAGTGATGATTAGTAGTAATTTTATCCCAACGATTTATTTTGGCTTGCTTACAGTTTTAGCTATGAGTTTGCTTTTGTTTGGTTCGCTTTTTTTATTGCCAAGTTTTATTTTAAGCTATCATTATCTTAAGCAAAATTATAATAAAGCAACATCCAAATCACATAAAGCCCAAAAGCAATAAGCATATATTTTATAAATTGTTTCATTAATACTCCATTTTTTCTAATACTCTTAAAATATAAGTAGCAAACATTAGTGCTTGTGAGCGGTGTGAAATTTTTAATTTTACTTGTTCATCTAATTCGCCCAAGGTTTTATCAAAACCTTTTGGGATAAATAAAGGATCATATCCAAAGCCATTATTACCCCTTGGAGTATCAATAGCAAGGCCATGCATATATCCATGCGTACTAAAATGTCCATATTTTGAGCTTATGGCTATGGCTGCAGTGTAAAAAGCTTTGCTTTGATGTAGATTTTTTTCATGTAAGGCTTGGATGAGCTTGTTTCTATTGGCCTCATCAGTGCCTTCTTGAGAGTATCTTGCAGAAAAAATCCCTGGTGCATTGTCTAAAGCCTCTACGCTTATACCACTATCATCACTTAAGGTGATAAATTCATCTTGCTTTTTGCCTAAAGCATTAAAAATAGCTTTAGATTTTATCAAAGCATTTTCTTTAAAACTTGTGCCATCTTCGATGACTTCAAAAGGGGTGATGATTTCATTTAAGGCATAAATTTCATAAGTAGTTAAAAATTTTTTGATTTCTTCTACTTTGTGTGCGTTAGAAGTTGCTAGAATGATTTTTAATTTTTTCTTCATAAATTACTCTTTTTGTTTTGACTTTAAAAAAAGTTTATCAAAATCATAGTAAAATTATCCTTTATAAGGAGAAAAGATGTTAAAAACCGTTTTACCTTTGTCTTTTATTGTAGGAACTAGATTTTTTGGATTGTTTATAGTTTTGCCGGTTTTAAGTTTATATGCTTTAAATTTAAAAGGAGCCAATGAGTTTTTAGTAGGGCTTTTAGTAGGTGTGTATGCTCTAACTCAAATGGCATTGCAAGTTCCTTTTGGAATCATTTCAGATAAAATAGGACGTAAAAAAACTATGCTAATAGGACTTGTGGTGTTTATCATAGGTTCTTTGGTATGTTCATATGCTGATGATATTTATACGATGATGTTTGGAAGGCTTTTACAAGGAGCAGGAGCCATAGGAGCAGTAGCTACTGCTATGATAAGTGATTTTATCAATGAAGAAAATCGCGGTAAGGCTATGGCTATCATGGGTTCATTTATAGGACTTTCTTTTGCAGCTTCTTTGGTGCTTTCTCCTTTAATGAGTGCTAAATTTGGACTTTCAAGTTTGTTTGATTTAAGTGCTATTTTGAGTTTAATTTGTATCGTGCTTTTATTTAGCGTTGTGCCAAAAGAGCATACAATAGTACATGAAAATACTAAAACCCCATTAAAAAAACTTTTAAAAGAAAAAAACTTAGCTTTGATGAATCTTACTAATTGTATGCAAAAAATGCTTATGAGTATTGCGTTTTTAAGTATTCCTTTGGTTTTAGTACATGAGTTTAATTACCCAAGTGAGAATTTATGGCATGTTTATGTTAGTTCTATGGTGCTTGGGTTTTTAGCTATGGGTTTATCAGGATCTTTGGGAGAAAAAAGAGGCTTAAGTAAAGAGATATTGCTTTTAGGTGTGGCGTTTTTTATCATAGCTTATATTATATTTGCTTTTTCGCATAATGCTTTAGTGTTTATGGTGGGTGTTGTAGTGTTTTTTATAGGATTTAATTTACATGAGCCTATTATGCAAAGCTGTGCGAGTAAATTTGCTAAGGTAAATGAAAAAGGCGCAGCTTTGGGTGTGTTTAATGCTTTTGGCTATTTTGGAAGCTTTTTAGGTGGTGTTGTTGGAGGGTATTTTTTACACCATTTTAGTTTAGTTGCTCTTGCTTTTATTTTGATAGCTTTGTCTTTGATTTGGTTTGTGTTGCTTTTGTTTTTACAAAGTCCAGCAGATTTTAAAAATGTCTATTTATCTTTAGAAACAAAACATGATTTAAATAATATTAAAGGCATAAATGGAGTTTTAGATGTGTATAAAAACTCTAAATTTTTAGTGATTAAATACAACAAAAAACTTACAAGCGAAGAAGAAATTTTAGCGATTATTGAAAAATAATCGCCTTTATACAAAATGCTTTTCTTTTAAAATTACATATAATTTTAAAGTAGAAATAAAGAAAGTTAAAATAGCAGGTCCAAGGATAATACCCCAAAAGCCAAAACTTGAAATTCCTGCTATCATCGCAAAGAAAATTAAAAGTTCGTTAATTTGTGTTGGAATTTGAACAAGTTTTTCATTGATCCATTTAATGATGTAAGGCTTTACTAAAGTATCTGCGATAAAAGATATCATCACCACGCTATAAATGAAAATCACTAAAGCGCCACTTAGATTGTTATTTGCAAATTCATATAAAGAGACAGGCACATAAACTAAGGCCCCACCTACCACAGGGATTAAAGAGCTAAAGCAAAATAATATCCCCATTAAAATCGCATCATAACCATAAAATTTAGTAATAATAGCAAAAAGCACCCCTTGTAAAATGGCATTTAGCACCATAGAATAAAACACCACAGACATTACATTGCTCACTTCACTTAAAATGCCTTGAGTTTCTTCTTTTTTCATAGGCACTATGCTTTTGATATAGCCAATGAGTTGGGCTCCATACAGATTAGCAAAGAAATAAAACACACAAATTAACACCATATCAGTTAGAAATTTAGTGCCAAATTTAGTTGCGCTTGAAAGATAGGTTAAAACATTTTTAGAGATAGAATTTAAGTCAATACTTGCTAGTGCTTCTTTGATTTTGGGTTCTATAAAACTTAAAGATTCAGGTAGGTGTAAAGAATAATTTTTAAAATATTCTATGGTATTGTGAAAATAGCTTATATCAAAACCTTTTGCAGCCTTTGCTAGCTCTATAATAGCATATACAAAAGGTATAAAAAATAAAGCCAGCATAAAAGCAGTAGTAGCTGCTGCAGCAACGACTTTTTTACCTTTGAATATATTTAAGAATTTAACATTAACATTAGAAGTAGAAACAGCCATTAAGCTTGCTATGGCTATATTCATCAAAAAAGGTTTAAATAAAAAAAGTACCCAAAATAAAATGATTAAAATAAAACTAATCAAGAAAAAATTACTACTTTTCATCAAATAAACCCTTGTTGTATTTTAATTTTAAAACATCAAAACTTTTTAAGCTCGCAATACGACCTTTGGCTGTTCTTTCTATATAGCCATTTGCTAGTAAATATGGCTCTATCACATCTTCTATGGTGTTTTCATCCTCACTTAATGCTGCAGCTATACTAGAAAGTCCTATAGGTTTTCTTTTAGCTTCAGTTAAAAGCTCTAAATACCGCAAATCCATCGCGTCAAAACCAAGCTCATTTACCCCTAAAGAATCAAGCGCTTCTTTAGCTCTTTTTTCGCTAATAATTTCTTCATCATTTACATCAGCAAAGTCTCTTACACGCTTAAGTAATCTTAATGCAATCCTTGGGGTTGAGCGACTGCGTTTGGCTATTTCTAAAGAAGCTTTTTTTTCACAAGTTTTATTAAGCTTTAGAGCTGCTTTTTCTAAAATGATAGCAAGTTCTTCATTTTTATAAAATTCCAAGCGAAATTGCATACCAAAGCGATCGCGTAAAGGATTGCTTAGCATACCTGCTCTTGTAGTAGCACCTATTAGAGTAAATTTGGGCAAATCGATTTTGATTGTTTGTGCAGCAGGTCCACTGCCGATGATGATATCAAGACGAAAATCCTCCATAGCAGGGTAAAGCACTTCTTCTATGGCAGGGCTTAAGCGATGAATTTCATCGATAAATAAAATATCTCCCTCGCTAAGATTAGTTAAAATCGCAGCTAAATCCCCGCTTTTTTCTATCATGGGCGCAGCGGTGGTTTTGATATTTGCATTCATTTCATATGAGATAATGTTTGCTAAAGTTGTTTTACCAAGTCCTGCAGGCCCACTAAAAAGGATATGATCTAGACATTCATTTCTTTTTTTAGCAGCTTTGATGAAAATTTCTAAATTTTTTTTAATGTTTTCTTGTCCTATGTAGCCGTCAAAATTTGAAGGTCTAAGGCTTGTTTCATAAGTTTCATCAGGGGAGAATTTTTCAATCTCTACGATTCTATCCATATTTTTTCCATTTTATTTTGTAAGAAATTTTAATTTTATCTAAAATTTGCTAAAATAAACATTTAAACTTAGATTATAGAAGTTTTTATGGGAATTTTAGAGCAATTAGAGTTAGATTACGAGCTTGAAGAAATCGAGCGTTTTTTGTATTTTTTTAGAAGTCTTTGCGATGTTTTAGAGCCTTTGATAGTAAAGCTAAGCAGTGATAGCTCAAAATACAAAGAAGCTTTAAAAGACTTAGAGCAAAATATCCACAATGTGGTTTGGGCTGCTAAAAGATTAAATTTAGATGAGATTGCAAATTTTTGCATATTCTGTGAGGAAATTATGCAAGAAGCAGCTAAATTTGATGGTCCTGCTAGCGATGAATTTGTGGATTGGATGTTTTTAGTGGGTGAGCAGCTTGATAGATATTGCAGTGATTATGAAAAAAATGCTTCTTTTTTAAGCGTATTTAACCCTCAAATTGCAAATGTTCCTGATAAAATTTCTAAATAATGGGGACGACTTGGCTTCGACAGGAGTAGAGTGGCCTTGGTGGCATGTCGCTTTGAGCAAAGCGTATAAAGCTCAAATTAAAATTAAACGCAAACAACGTTAAATTTGCTCCTGCTTACGCTAAAGCTGCGTAAGTTCAGTTGAGCCTGAATTTTAAGTGATACTATCTAGCTTAGAATTTGGTCATTTTTGATAGTGTAGATTGAAATTTGACAAGTTTTGATTGAAGTTAAAGTCTTAGTCTAGCTTGAAATTTTGGAAGGTGAGTTTGGCTAGATGAAATTTTCACCTTTGCTAAGCATGTAGATGCCGTGGTTGTTTTATTTTTGGACAGGGGTTCAATTCCCCTCGTCTCCACCAGTAATTAGTTTTTATTAACTAGTGCATCTCTTATATCTATGACAAGATAAATTACAAAAAAGCTTAAAAATATCGCAACTAAAGATCCAATAAGTGTTACTAGACCTACTATAAATCCTAGAGTAAACATCAGCGCAATAGAATAAATAATCGCTATAATAAAGCTTAATGCAGCCGCTATATCAAGTATAGTTCTACCAAAATTTAAGATTAAATTTTTAATCATAATAGCTCCTTAATTAATAATAATTTATTAATTATAGCAAAATATAGTTTTAATTAATATAAAATTGTAGAATTATTTGAAGTTTAGATTTTCTTTGCAAGATAATTCTTGCAAAGAATTTATACAAATAAAGAATTCACGCTTTCATTGTGATAAACTCTGCGTATTACCTCGCCAAAAATAGGTGCTACGCTTAGGACTTTGATTTTATCCATTTGTTGTTTTAAAGGTATAGTATCAGTTACTACTAGCTCATCAAGCGCATCTTTAGCTATTCTTTCATAAGCTACACCGCTAAGTACAGGGTGGGTACAGCAAGCTATAACTGACTTTGCGCCTTTGCTTTTAAATACTTCAGCAGCTTTTACTATGGTTCCTGCTGTATCGATGATATCATCTACTAAAATCACTTCTTTATCTTTTACATCACCGATGACATTCATCACTTCGCTTTCGTTAGCTTTTTCGCGTCTTTTATCTACTATAACTATATCAAGTCCTAAAGCTTTTGCTACGCTTCTAGCTCTTGCTATACCGCCTATATCAGGACTTGCGATGATAGGGTTTTTATAGTTTTTATTTTTAATATAATCATTAAAAATAATACTTCCATAAAGATTATCCACAGGTATATCAAAAAAGCCTTGAATTTGTCCAGCATGTAAATCTATGGTAGCTACTCTATCTACTCCTGCTGATTCTATAAGATTTGCTACTAATTTTGCAGTAATAGGCACCCTAGGGCTTGCTTTTCTATCTTGTCTAGCATAACCAAAATAAGGGATGATAGCTGTGATAGAGCTTGCACTTGAGCGACGCAATGCATCTGTCATGATTAAAAGTTCCATTAGATTATCATTTGTTGGAGCACAAGTACTTTGTATGATAAATACATCTTTACCACGCACGCTTTCATCTATTTGAATGCTAATTTCACCATCGCTAAAACGCTTCACACCTGCATTGCTTAGAGGTAGTGAAAGGTATTTTGAGATTTTTTTAGCAAATTCCTCATTTGCTGAACCAGAAAATATTTTATATCCACGCATATATAAGCCTTAGAAAGTTTTTTGTGATGATATAAAAAGTTTTTTAAAAATACAATAAAACATATTAAAAGCCGTGCAATCTTTTTAAATCCGCGTCAATAGGAAATTTATTTCCATCTTTATCTACGCTCACATAAGTTACTACAGCTGAAGTTACATGCATACAATACACACGGCCATATTCATTAGCTCTTTGAGTAACTACTTCTACTTCTACGGTGATGGATGTATTACCTGCTTTGATGATTTTTGCATAGCAAGATACCAAATCACCTACGAAAATTGGCTCTTTAAAAATGATTTTATCTACCGCAACCGTGACAACTCTTTGTGGGGAAAGTTCTCTTGCGGCAATGGCTCCAGCTAGATCAATTTGTGACATGATCCAACCACCAAAGATATTACCAGCGGGGTTTGTATTGCTTGGCATAGCTATAACTCTTAGCTTAGGTTCTCCCATATCTTTCATACATTCTCCTTGTGTTTTAAAAAAAACATTATAATTAAGTTTTAAAAATAAAGAAAGGTAAAAAATGAATGATTTTAAGCAAATAGCAAAAATTGTGAAAAATAGAAAACAAAATATCAATAGTCTTTATAATATACTTCAAACTAATCAAAGTCATCCTTTGATAGATAGAGCTTTAGAACTAGCTAATCTTGAAAACGAAAAAAGCAATATTTTAGCAATGTTACGTCGTTTGGTGGATTTAAAAGAGGAAAATTTAGTCCAAGAGCTTGAGAAAAAAGGTTTAAATGAAGAAGAAATTTCTCAAATAAAATATAAAGTTTTTTCTTTAGTAAGAGCCTTTTATGAAGTAGAACATCAAGATTTAATCGATGAGATTAAGAGTAAAAATTTACTTGATGAGTTTTATTTGGCTTTAGTTCAAGGTGTGCATAATATAGGCGTAGTTATGAATTCTTTTGAGCTTGTTTGGAGCAAGCAAATTTTAGATACAAATAATAAAATCTTAAAAGAACAATTTCCAAATTTAAGTGATGCTTTGGAGTTTTTAAAGCAAAATGAGCTTTATCAGCTTAATCAAGATGGCGAAATTTGTGAAAGAAGTTATGGAGCTTTAGTTAAAATAGGAACACTTTGGAGATTTTTGCCTTATGCAAAAGCTTTTGAAAATGAGGTTTTAAAGCTTGAATATGAGTTTGATAAACTTTTAGAAAAACTAAGAAATTGTGCGTTAGATGATGAAAAAAATGCTTATATTGACTATATAGAAAAATTAAAATTTGCTTTTTGTGAAAAAGATAATAATGAAGTGGTTAAAAAATGGCAAGAGGCAGAGCTTGCGTGGATGGAAGTAAAATGCCCATTACAAATTGGCCATCCTTTAGAATACTATGAGGACTCTTATACGCATGCAGTAGCACTTGAGTGGGATATACGCTTAGAAGATGTGAGTGATTTTAATGCGAGTGAGTTTAAAGATAAAATCAAAGAAAGCTTTGCAATGGTGTATGTGAATTTAGATGAAGAAGATGAAGCTTTGTTTGATGAGGTAAATTTTAATCTTGAGAAAACTCAGCTTTATATTTGTATGCCTATGATTTTTTATGGAGCAGAGCTTAAGGGACTTTTTTCTGCTCAAGTAGTGCCAAATGATGAGTATGTAAGCAATATAGCAGGCAAAAAGATCTTTGCTTTTTTAAATTATGTTTATGAAAATGCTAAAACCAAGCCTTTCATGAAACTCTCTTCTATGGTGTTTGAAAAAGAATTTTTAGATTATGGTAGAGAAATTTTATTTTATAATGAAAAATTATGGAAAAGAATTTATGAAGTTTCTACCATAGGTCATGAGTTTGGGCATATTTTCTTTGTAGCAAATGATAGTGAAAAGAAAATGAATGAAAGCGGTGTATTTAAAAATATAGAAGAGTTTAAAGCTACTGCGGGTGGGCTTGTGAATTTCTTTTTACATGAAGAAGATGATTTAAAGCTTCCTGTGTTTTATGAGCTTATTAAAAGAGCTATAGGATTGATTGCTTGGCAAAGAGTAGAGGAGGTTAAGCCTTATTATACAGAAGGTTTGATTCATTTATCGTTGTTGTTTAAATCAGGGGTGTTATCTTTTGCAAATGAGAAATTAAACATTAAATTTGATGAGGAAGCTTATGAAGCCTTTAAGGCTGTGTTTATGCAAAATTACTATAAATTAGCAAGACATTATATGCTAAAAGAAGATGCTAAAAATTATTTAGATGAGTTTTGTGTTTTAGAAGATGAGGTGTTTTTACCACTTGATGAAGAGTGTAAGGAATTTGTAAAATACTACTATGAATTACACAAACTTTATGGTAATGAAATCGATGAAAGTGGAGAGTTTGAAAAATACTCTAATGCAAAATAAAATTTTATCAAGAAGACCTTAGCTTTCTTCTTGATATTTGCTATTTTCTAATGCTTTTTCCATGTCTTTTTGTGTTTTTAAAATCGCTTTACTAAAACCATTTAGCACTGAAAATGGAGCAAATTGCGCCGCTCTTTTTTCTCTTGGCATTGGCGGGAATTGTTTTGATTTTTGATATTTTTTATCTATTATATCTTTATACTCATCATGCATTATGACCTCCTATTAAAGAAGTAATTTCTTTGGTTTCATTATCTAAGCTTGAAGCTTTTAAAATAGCTTTTTTACCAAATTTTTGTATGATTTGAAGTCTTGCTTTTTGGATCTTTTCTTCTTTTTCAAGTTGATTTTTTTCTTGCAAAATTGCATTAAAATCACTAAATAAATTTAATTCTTGGAAATTTTCTTGTGCTTTATCTGTGATATTATTTAAACTTAGACTGATTTTTCTAATACTTAAGTTTTTATCGCTGATTTTGCAAAAAAGTTCCAAGGCTTTTTTATTGATGATTTTTAAAGAATGGGTAAAATTTTCTAAATTTATACTTCCATGAGCATTTTTAGGTATAGTTCTTCCATAATTATCTTTAGTAATAGCTCCTTTATAAGAAGCTAAAAGGTTTGAATTTTCTAAATTGCTTTTATCATATTGTATATCTAGCGTGATATGATTTGTTTTAAGGTTATTTTGTATAAGTTCAAGTACTAAATAATCCACAAGTTCTTTTAAAACTTTTATTGTTTGATTATTATCATATGCAAAGGGTAAAACCTTAGCCATGACTTTAGAGTGATTTTGCGATTTATAGTTTTTGATATCTTTCATCGTGCAAGTTTCAACACCCCATGCATGATCGATTAATAATTCAGCATTAACACCAAAGTGTTTATAAAGCAAAGCTTCGTGTTTTAAAGAAAATCTTGCAAGATCTCCCATAGTATGAATGTTTAAATCTGCAAGTTTTAAGGCAATGCCTTTACCTATACGCCAAAAATCTTTTAAAGGTTTATGCTGCCATAATTTATATCTGTATAATTTTTCATCTAAAAAGGCTATAAGTAAGCCATTTTCATCTACTTGTTGTCTTTTAGCAAGTATATCCATGGCAATTTTAGCTAAGTATAAATTTGTGCCTATGCCTGCTGTTGCGGTGATTTTACTTGTATGTAAAATATCAAGTAAAACCTTAGTAAGTAACTCATAAGCTGATAGTTTGTATTTTTCAAGATAAGAACTAAGATCGATAAAAACTTCATCAATAGAGTATATATGGATATCTTTTGCATCAAAATACTTTAAATAAATGCTGTATATTTTTGTGCTAAATTCTATATAAGTTGCCATTCTAGGTTTAGCGATGATGTAATCTAGTTCTAAATTTAAATCATTTTCAAGTTCTAATGTATCAAAACTTTTAGCTTGAAAGCGGTGTTTTTGAGCTTGTTTTAATCTTTCTTGATTGATTGAATGGATTTTTTGTTTAAACTCAAAAAGCCTTAGTCTGCCGGGTATATTGTAAGTTTTCAGCGCAGGTGAAACTGCTAGTATGATGGTTTTATCTGTTCTTGATTCATCTGCTACAATGAGATTAGTTGTTAAAGGATCTAGATTTCTTAAAACACATTCAGCTGAAGCGTAAAAAGATTTCAAATCAATAGAAGCATAAATTTTCATAGTATGTGAAGTTTGCCTTTAAATTTATTATAATTATAACAGTAAAAATTATTAAAATAGATGAAAGGAAATGAATTTTATAAGGTGGCGGACAGAGAGGGATTTGAACCCTCGAGACCCGTTAAGATCTGCACCCTTAGCAGGGGTGTGGTTTCAGCCACTCACCCATCTGTCCGTATTAAAAGGGAAAGTATATCTTATTGTTTATAAGATATACCTTAAATTTATACACTAAGATAAGCTATGATTAAAGTTATAACAAAACCAGCACCTAAAACCGCTATTTGTTTACCTCTGTCTTTACGTATAGCTATGATAGTGATTAAAAGTCCTGAAATATAAAGGATTATCATAGCAAGTGCAAAAGCTAGCCCAAGCACAGAAAAATACCACATACCTTTGTCTTTATGAAGCAAAATCATATTTCCAAGTAAACTTCTTTCTTTTGTGATGATTTCATAATTGTTTTCATCTATTTTAATAATACTTGCAGTATAGCTTATAGTGCCAAGCTCTATACCATCACCTTTTTTGTTAAGTTTTGGTTCTAAAGATGAAGGAAGTTTTAAGTTATTTTTCTTTAAAAAATCAATTAAAAATTCAGCTTCAGCACCTTCTTGGATAATGGCTTGAACTTTTTGACTTTGAATTTTAGCTCCACTTTCTCCATCAAAACCAGCTATATAGGCAAAACCAGTAACAGCATATAAAAATGCTAGTGGCAAGAAAAATAAGCTAATGTAAATGTGAATTTGTCTGAATAATTTGTTTTTATTCATTTTTAACTCCTTTTTTAAAAATAATGAAAAGTATATTATTAAAAAATGAAGTGAAAATAAAATTTAATCTTTTTTAAATTTACGGGCTAGGGTAAAAAAGCTTCGAATGATTCCATAAAGTACATATAAACTTGCGACGATTAACGCACTTTCTAAAAAATACAAATAAAGCATTGAAAATAAGATTACTAAAAGGATTAACACTTTTAAAACATTTGCGCGTTTTAAATCGATTTTTTTAAAGCTTGGATATCTTATATTGCTTACCATTAAAAAAGCTAAAAGCATTTGAATACATACTATCATCAAAGAAAAATCACGCAAAAAATCATAATATAAATAAGCACTTACCCATAAAGCGCTTACAACTGCTGCTGTTGGTATAGGAAGTCCTATAAAAACTGAAGGTTCATAAGTACCTGTGGTAACATTAAATCTTGCTAAGCGTATGGCACCAAAAACTACAAACAAACCTGCTATTAAGGAGCCAAAACGACCATATTCATAACCTATACTCATATAAAAAAGCATAGCAGGTGCTACGCCAAAGGCTATTAGATCTGCTAGTGAGTCAAACTCAACTCCAAATTTAGAAGTTGAATTTGTAGCTCTTGCAACGCGTCCATCTAAACCATCACAAATTAATGATAAAATGATATAAATTAATGCTTTATCAAAATTTTGATTAATAGAAGCAATCACTGAAATAATGCCTAAAAATATAGAAGCAGCTGTAAAAAGATTAGGTAAAATATAAATTAGTTTAAAATTCATGGATTTAAATACCCTATCAATGCACCAATGCGTACTTTGTCATTTTCATTTACGCAAATTCTAGTATCTTTTGGAAGCAATAAACTCACACTACCATCAAACATAAAACCTATATTTTGTCCATGGTTTAAATGATGACCAAAATCATCAATATGAGCTTTTCTATTTAAAGCGCCAAAAATGATGCGTAATGCCCATTGTTTGCCTTTGGAGCGTGCTAAAAATAGCATTCTTTCACCCATTAAATTTGTATTTTTCATAAATGGACATAAAAAAAGTCCGTGTCTTAGTCTAGTTTCTTCTATATCCATATCAAGTGGAGCTATGATGTTGCCTTGATGAATGATATTGTTTATAATTTGCACTTCTATACATTCGCCAAGCTCTTTATATGAGCTTGTTTTAATGCTTTTTATTTTTCCTTCTATGGGGGCTATGATAGTATTTGGATCTGCTATATAATCGATTTTACTAGTTCTAAAAAGACAAGCAAAAAGTATAAAAATACACCATAAAAGCCAAGAAAATCCCCATATAAATTGAGCTATTGCAAAAACTATAGCTAGAACTATGAGTAAATTCCAGCCTGCCTTTGCAATAAAATTTGTTTTCATTAGTTATCCTTAGTAGCTTCTTGCTCTTTTTCTTCTAAGCGCGTTGGAAGATTATTTTCTTCTTCATAATTTTTAATAATCTCTCTAACTTTAGCACCATCAATAGTTTCTTCTTCATAGAGTGCTTGTACCATTACTTCTATAGCACCGCTATAAGTTTTTAAAATTTCTTTTACACCCGCGTAGCGTTCATCTAAGGTTTTCTTCACATACTCATCTAAATCTTGCGCCATTTTATCAGAATAATCTTTGATAGTTTGTCCACCACTTAAGAAAGTATTTCTTTGTTTTTCAAGCACCATTAAACCCGCGATTTCACTCATACCATACATAGAAATCATAGCTTTTATGATATCAGTTGCGCGTTCAAGGTCATTACTTGCACCAGTTGAAATTTCTTTAATGAAAATTTCTTCAGCTGCACGCCCGCCTAAAAGTACATCAACTTCAGCTAAAAGCTCGTGTTTTTGCATTAAAAATTTATTTTCTTCAGGAGTATTGAGTGTATATCCTAAAGCTGCTAAACCACGCGGTATAACAGAAACTTTACTTACTTTTTTGGCACCTTTTGTGGTTTCAGCGATTAAGGCATGACCACATTCGTGGTAAGTTACTATTTTTTTCTCTTTATCATTAATTCTACGTGATTTTTTCTCAAGTCCCGCTATAGCTCTTTCTACTGCTTCAACTAAGTCTTTTTGTTCTACATGTTTTTTAGAATCCCTACCTGCAAGCAAAGCTGCTTCGTTAATGATATTTGCTAAATCAGCACCCGCAAGTCCTGCTGTTAATCTTGCGATATCTTCTACCTTTACTTCAGGCGAAATTTTAACATCTTTCATATGAACTTTTAAAATATCACATCTGCCTTTAAAATCAGGCTTATCTACTAAAACTTGTCTATCAAAACGTCCCGGTCTAAGTAATGCTGCATCAAGTACTTCAGGACGGTTTGTCGCTGCTAGTACGATTACTGGTGAGCTTTCAGTACCAAAGCCATCCATTTCTGCTAGAAGTTGATTTAAAGTTTGCTCTCTTTCATCGTTTCCACCCATCATGCCACTTGCAGCACGGGATTTACCTATAGCATCAATTTCATCTATAAATACAATAGCTGGAGCTTCTTTTTTAGCATTTTCAAATAAATCTCTAACCCTACTAGCTCCAACACCCACAAACATTTCTATAAAAGATGAACCTGAGACGCTAAAAAATGGTACATCAGCTTCGCCTGCCACTGCTTTTGCAAGTAAAGTTTTACCCGTACCTGGAGGGCCTACAAGCAAAAGTCCTTTTGGAATTTTTGCTCCAAGATTGATATATCTTTCAGGATATTTTAGAAAATCAACTATTTCTTTAACTTCTTCTTTTGCTTCCTCAACACCTGCAACATCATTGAATTTAACTTTTGGTTTTTCTGAGTTTACAAGTTTTTTGGAGCTTCCTATACCAAGTATGGATCCACCCATATTTTTTTGCATACGAGAGGCTAAAAACATCCATATACCAAAGAAAATAAATACCGGTAAAACCCAAGAAAGCAAGATATCTATAAACCAATTACTTTCATTAAAAGCTCCATAAGAAACGCCTTTTGAATCAAGTAAAGGCACAAAAGTAGCATCATTTGGAACTTTTTTAGTAATATATACCATATTTCCTGCTTTAGACACTGCTTTTATGGTAGTTTGGCCTATATTAACTTGGGCAATTTGATTGTTTTCAATTAAAGATTTTAATTCAGAATAAGTAACTTTTTTGGTATTTTCTCCGCCCATAATACCCATGCTACCATCATCTGAAAATCCTTTAAATAAAAGAATCATCACAATGGCAAAAATAGCAAAAATAAAAATAGGGTTTTTATTGAAAAAGCTATTATTGTTTGGATTATCTTTTGGTTCGTTTGGTTTTTTATTCATTATTTTGTTTCCTTTTTGTAAGCTAAACTCAACCACTCTCCTTTGTGTTTGCATTCTAACAAAGTCAAATCTTTGAATTTATCTTTAATTCTTTCTTCGTATTTGTTTAAAATACCAGATAAGATTAAAATTCCACCTTCTTTGGTTTTTTCTTTAAGATCTTTTTCTAGTATGATTAAAATATCAGCAATGATATTTGCTACAACTATATCATATTTATGTAAGCTTTTATTAATAGAACCTACCCAAATATCGTCAAAGTTAACTTGATTTAATTTTGCATTTTCCTTGCTTGCAACTATGGCTAGTTCATCTGTATCGCAAGCTTGCACTTTAGCTCCAAGCTTTGCCATGATGATACTTAAAATCCCACTTCCACAGCCTACATCTAAGCAAAATTTGGAATCATCTGTGTATTTTTGTAAAAATTCTATACAAGTATAAGTGCTTTCATGATGTCCTGAGCCAAAAGCTAAGGCAGGATCTATAATGATATTGATTTTATCTTGCATAGGTTTTTGCCAAGTGGTATGAATGTGGATATTGTCAATGGTTAAAGCTTGTATGCCTTTTTTATACTCTTCTATCCAGTTTTTATTTTCTTTTTTTTCTAAAGTAGAATGAAAATAAATCTTAGTGTTAAATTTTTCACATAATTTTTGATGAAAATTTTGTAAGGCTATTTGAATGAGTTCTATATCTTCTTCTGATCGTATATAAATGCCATCGTTTTTTTCTTCTATGGCGTCTATATCTAGAGAAAAAATAAGATCAAGGAATAAATCTAAATATTCCTTGTCTGTTTGAAAAAAAAGTTCGTAATAATGTGTTTGCATAAAAACTTATAATTAGCCTTCGTTTGTTCCTAAAACATCTTCAAGTTTTTCTTTTAATACTTGAGGTGTAAAAGGTTTTACGATATAGTTATTTACACCTGCTTTTAAAGCTGTAATAACTTCTGCCTTACCACCTTCTGTAGTTACCATGATAATAGGCATATCAGTGTATTTTTCTTCTGCTCTTACTTTTTTTACTAGTTCTAAGCCGTTCATTTCGGGCATATTCCAGTCGGTAATTAAAATTTTAATATCATCATTTTGTGAAAGTAAATCCCAAGCTTCAACTCCATGTTCAGCTTCTAAAACATCTTTATGACCTAATCTTACAAGAGTGTTTTTGATTATTCTTCTCATGGTAGAACTATCATCAACTACTAATAACTTCACTTTTTTTCCTTTATTTCGATGTAATTACATAAGTGTAATTGTATCGTTTTTATTTTTATTAATCAATTAAAAGTATATATTATACCATTTTAAAATAAAATTAGAATTTAATCACTCTCCATTTTTGTTATGATTAAACTCAGGCACAATTTCCTTTAAAACTTTTGCAGGATCTGTGCTTTGGAGTAATTTTTCTATTTCTTGATTTAAAATTTTTAAATCTTTAATTTCGCTAGTGGTAACAAAAATACTTTCATATTGAGTTTTTAAATCATCTTCATGGATTAAAAGCTCTTCATAAAGTTTTTCGCCTTTTCTTAGTCCAGTGATTTTAATTTCTAATTTTTTATTAGAAAGTAAAAGCATTTTTTTAGCTAAATCCATGATTTTAACAGGCTCGCCCATATCAAGTACAAATAATTCCCCGCCTTTTGCAATAGCAGCAGCTTGTAAAACAAGTTGCACAGCCTCATCCACAAGCATAAAATAACGTACTATATCAGGATGAGTAAGAGTAAGTGGCTCATTAGCTGCAATTTGAGCTTTAAATTTAGGTATAACACTTCCACTTGATCCTAAAACATTACCAAAACGCACACAAGCTACTTCAAAATTTTCACAACTTGAACTTAGCGCATAAAGCTCGCAAATTCTTTTTGTACAACCCATGATATTAGTTGGTCTTACAGCTTTATCAGTGCTTATCATAACAAATTTAGCAACCTTGTAAGTTTTTGCAAGATCGATTAAATTTTTAGTACCTATGATATTATTTAAAATAGCTGAGTGTGGATTTTGCTCACACAAAGGTACATGCTTGTAAGCTGCTGCATGCAAAATCAAATCTATGTTTTTTTCTTGTAAAAGTTTTTCTAGAGCCTCTTTGTCTAATATACTCATCATAATAGGCTCGATTTTTTCTTTATGCAAGCTTAATTCTTCATTGATTTTATATAAATTATACTCACTATGATCAAGCATGATTAAATGTTTTGCACCAAATTTAATGCATTGTTTACAAAGCTCACTTCCTATAGTCCCGCCAGCCCCACTAACTAAAACTACCTTATCTTTGATAAAATCAATCACGCAAGCATTATCTAAATCTTTTGGCTTACGCGCTAATAAATCTTCGATGCTTATATCTCTTGCTTCATTTTGTGTAAAAGAAAAAAGTTTTATATCATTAATCCCATAAGCAATGAGTTCATCAAAAAGCTTTTTGAGTTCTTCTTGCTCAAGTTTTAAAGCAATGATAGCAGTATGAATACCTTCAGCGGTATATTTTCTAATAGCTTCTTTTTCTTCAACTATAAATTTATCACAATAAGTACCTATTAAATTTTTACGCTCATCTACCACAGCTACAGGGAAAAGCCCTAAGCTTCCTTCTTTGGCTCCTTTTAATAAATGCAAAGCCTTTGAAGTAGCACCAACTACTATACAAGGGTGTTCTTCGTTGTATTTTGGCTTTCTAAAATCAACTATCATTCTTTTGCTTATACGCAAACTTCCAATTAGCATACAGGATAAAACAAAGTCTATCCCTATAACGCTTCTTGGAAAAGGATTAAAAAAATCATCATAAAAATAATAAATTGCTAAAAATACAAGTTCAGCTAAAGCTAAAGCGATAACTAATTTACGTGCCTCATTAAGTGAGAAAAATCTCCAAGCAACTTGATAAATTTTAAAAAAAGCTAGAAAAATGATTTTAAGTAAAATCAAAATCACAGCACTTTTAAACATGCCTTCATAAAATTCACTTGGAATGTCTGCACTAAAGCGTAAAGAAAAAGACAAATAAATACTTATAACAAAAAGTAAAATATCAGCGCCTAGGAAAAAACCTAAGCGTTTGCTTTTATAATCCATCTTAGTCCTTTAAGGTGTTTAAGATTAAAGTAGAAACTTCCTCTACATCAGCTTTACTCATAGTAGTTGCGCTTGGAAGACAAATTCCATTGCTAAAGAAAAACTCACTATTGCCATTTAAGTAAGCATCGCAACCTTTGTAAAGTTCTTGTAAATGCATCGGTTTCCAAAGTGGACGACTTTCGATTTTATTATCTTTTAAAACTTGTATGATTTTTAAAATTTTATCTTGAATTTGAACATTTTTATTTTCACATATACAATGTTTTTCATAAGTATTAAGTTTATTTAAATCAAAATCAAGCAAGGCAGTACTTAGCCAGCGATTTGACTTGGTATTTTCAAGCTCATCTAAAAAAGTAAAGGTGCCACTTAAAAATTCTTTATACCAGCTATAAATTTCACGCTTTTTATTCACTCTTTCTTCTAAAACTTCCATTTGAGCAGTACCGATTGCACCTAAGATATTGCTCATTCTATAATTATAGCCATATTCTTTATGCTCATAATGAAGACAATTTTCTCTAGCTTGAGTGCTATAAAATCTTGCTTTTTCAAGATTAGCATGATTTTCACTCACAAGCATACCACCACCACCTGTTGTGATGATTTTATTACCATTAAAAGAATATACTCCAAAATCCCCAAAAGTACCTAAAGCTTTATTTTTATAAAAACTTCCCAAAGCTTCAGCAGCATCTTCGATTAAAAAAATCTCATTTTCTTTACAAATTTGGACAATCTCATCCATTTTAGAAGCATTACCATAAAGATGTGTTAAAATGAGAGCTTTTGGCTTTTTAGGACTTTCTTTGATAGCTTTTTTTAATAAATTTACATCTAAATTATAAGTTTCATCACAATCAATAAACACAGGCGTAGCATTCATGTAAGAAATAGGCGCTACTGAAGCAATAAAAGTAAAACTTGAAGCTAAAACCACATCGCCTTCTTTAATACCCAAAACTCTTAAAGCTAGATGAATAGCTGCAGTTGCTGCATTTAGAGCAAGTGCGTTAGAACTTTTTGTATAATCTTTAATACTTTGTTCTAAGGCATTAACAAACTCGCCCAAAGGTGCTATATAATTACTTTCAAAAGCTTTGTGTATGTATTCTAATTCTTTTCCACTCATATGTGGTGCTGATAGAAAAAATCTCATTTTACCTCCTTTATTTTCTTAGCAGGAACTCCGGCATAAATGCCTTTAGAAGTTAAGTTTTTAACCACAACCGCTCCCGCACCTAAAGTTATATCATCATTTAAACTTATACAAGGAATAACGCTTGAATTAACTCCCAAAAAACAACGCTTTCCTATTTTTACATTTCCTGTTAGTTTAGCTCCAACGCTAATATGGCTAAACTCATCTACAAAACACTCATGCTCAATCACACAAGCAGTATTTAAAATCACACCTTTTGCAATACTAGCTTTAGCATTAACTACGACATTTGGCATGATTAAAATACCCTCATTATCTAAAAAAGCACTTGGGCTAATAATAGCACTTTTGTGTATCAAATTTACTAATCTAAATCCATCTTCTTTTGCTTTTTTGAAAAGTTTTTCTCTAATAGAGTTTGCACCAATAGCAATAAACATATCGTGTTTTTCTAAGTTGGAGTGATATTTTAAGCCTTTATTGTCATCCAAAAAGATGATTTTTTCATATCCTAAATTTCTAGCTACATCAGCACAGACTAAACCATGCCCACTAGAACCATATATATAAATACTTTTAGTTGTGTCCATTGAATTTATCCGTTGTAACTACTCCTTCTTTATTAACACCACTTCTTTTTAAAACTTTAATAATGGTCATAAAAAAGATTTTAAGGTCAAATAAAAAAGAGCAATTTTGCACATATTCTACATCATATTTAAATTTTTGCTCCCAAGAAATAGCATTGCGTCCATTGATTTGCGCCCAACCTGTAATGCCTGGTCTTACATCGTGGCGTTTTTTTTGCTCTTGATTGTATAAGGGTAAGTATTCTACAAGTAAAGGTCTTGGGCCTATGAAACTCATATCGCCTTTTAATACATTAAAAAGCTGTGGTAATTCATCTAAGCTCAAGCTTCTAACTAGCTTACCAAAAGGCTTTAAGCGTAATTCATCAGGAAGTAATTCTCCATTTTCATCGGTTTCATCACTCATAGTCTTAAATTTATAAATATAAAAAATTTTTTCATTTAATCCTGGTCTTGCTTGTTTAAAAAGTACACTTCCTTGAACGATTTTTAAAACAATACCTATAAGCACTATAAAGGGTAAAAAAATAATCAACAAAATCAAAGCCAAAAAAAAGTCAAAAACACGCTTTAAACCATTTTTATACATTTATAAAACCCCTATAAAAGTCAAGATATTTCAAAGCTATGATATTTTCATCATAATTTTGTGCTCTAAGAAAAGCATTTTGTGCTAAAGTATTTTTTAGTTTTTCATCTTCTAATAAAACTGCAATTTTTTCAGCTAAATCTTTACTATCTTTGCATTTGCAAATTAAACCATCTATGGCATTATCCACTGCTTCAATGCAACCCTCAGCATCACTTACCACGCATGCTTTTTTACAAGCTTGTGCTTCTAAAACCGTTCTTGGATAACCTTCTTTATAACTTGGTAAAACAAAAATATCGCATAAATTTAATAAATGTGCAATATCACTTCTTGCGCCAAGATAAAAAACATCATTTGAGTTTAAAAATTCTAATGGTGCGCAAGATTTATTATCATCCCTTCCACCTACCAAAACAAAATTTGCCTTATCTTTTAAAATTTGACTTGCCTCATAAAATTCTTTAATTCCTTTATGCCAAAGCGCTCTTGAGATCATTAAAATGATAGGTTTATCAGGCATGTTATGTTCTTTTAAAAAAGCTTGTTTTTCTTCTGTGCTAATTTTTAAAGGTAAAAATTGTTTTAAATTTAGCCCTACGGATTTGATGATTTTGATTTTTTCTTCTTTTAAGCCTAAATTTTTCATAAATAAAGCATTGCTTTCATTGACAAAAATAAAACCATTAGCAAGTTTAAAAGAAATTTTATAAAGCAAATTAATGCTCATTCTTACTAATTTGCTTTTAAAATCATCATCTATATAAAAACTTCCTAAGCCTTCAACCAAACCAAAAGTGTATTTAATGCCCGCCATTTTAGCTGCTATGATACCTGTTGTATTGCTTTTGTGAGCGCTTGTTTGTAAAAGATCTAAATTTAAACTTTTGAGTGTATTTTTTAAACTAAGTAGATTTTTAAAAACGACTAAAGGATTGACACTTGATCTGGCTAAATCATAAAAGCAAACCTTATAGCCTAGTTCTTGTAATTTAATAGCAAAATCATCTTTTGGAGTGATGATTATAACTTCATGATTATTTTTTTCTAAAGCCCTAATGAGCGCAAGACGAAAATAATACACACTCATTGCACTATGGGTTAAAATTCCTATTTTCATCTTTTTAGCCTATAAATTTTTGCTCTTGCATCATTAGTGACTTGCTCAAATAAATCTTGATCGTATTGATTTAATAAAAACATTTGTATATAAGCACTATTATAAAGACTTTCATCTAAAATCACAAAACTTTTATATTCTCTTAAAAAGAGCAAGTAAATTTGAGCTTTTGAATCAATTTCATTGTAATAGAATTTGCCATTAGTGATGGATTCTATATCCACAAAAGCTTTTAAAGGTATGCTTGCACCTTCTACTTTTAAGGCTCTAAAATCATTAATAATTTCTACTCCATTATCAAGCATAACAGAACCTGTGGTTTTATCTTGAGCTATGGCATTAGCTTGGGAGAAAAATAAACTTTTTTCTTGCTCTCCATTGTCAGGATTTGTATTTGCAAATTGTGCCACCACAGGCATAATACGCAACATTCTATAAGGCATGTAAATATATACATCTCTAGTTTTATTGGTATCAAATTTAAAATCTTTATCATTTAAACTTTCTAAAAAATCTTTAGCACTTGTTTGGTTATAATCTTTAACCATAGCTTTTAAAACATCAGGATAGTTTTCTTCGAAAGATTTTTCAGTGTATTCTACGCTAAGTCTTGCCATGTTAGCTGCTGGAATTTGTTCTTTGCTTAAGACAAAAGATGAGAAAAAATTATCTTTTCCTAGGTGTTTTCCACCATCAATTAGGGTTTTTACATCGCTATAATAGCGTATTGGATAACCATAATCCCACCAAGCAACGACATAATCTTCTCTTTGAGCTTTATTTTTTAAATCATTTAAAATACTAGCTTCATAAGAAGTAAAAACAGTAGAGGATTTATAATAATAAATATGCATCAAAGCAGGGCTTATACTAAAAAATGCAATGAGTATGAGTAAGATATTTTTATTTCTTAGACTAAGTTTGATTTGTTTTTTTTCTAAAAAATTAAAAAATGCATATAAAAAATACCCAAAACCCAAAGCCATCACAGGAACTGCATAAATGGTAAATCTAAGTCCAGCTCTTAAAGCCATAAAACCTAGTGCAAGCATAGGTAGAGCTAAAAGCATACTTTTGTGATCTTTGCAAAGTAAGATAAAACCTATAAAAGAAAGGATAAATACTAAAACACTAGAGCTAATTCTTTGCATAAATACTTCAGGTTCGATAGTATTTACTTCCATAATAGTTTCATTAACATTAAAATACATAAAGGCAGCATCTTTTAAATTTTGCACATCAGAAGCTTTGAAAACATAAAATTTAAGTTGATATAAAACAGGATCTAAACCACCACTTAAATGTAATATCAAAATGCTAATAAAAATCAAAGCCCAAATCATATAAAAATTGATTTTTTCTTCTTTAAAAGCAAAAATAGCAAATAATAATACAATCAAAGCAAGCTTATATTGCCATGCTAGCATACTTAAAGCTATGATCATCAAAGCAATAGCTAGATAAAAAATCTTTTCTTTTCTATGAAATACTAAAGTATAAAGTCCAAAAAGTCCTATCATAGCAAAATTTAAAGAATAGCTTGATGGATACCACCATAAATAAATCATGATGAAAATTGGACTTAAAAGTAGGGTGAAAATGTCTTTATTAATAGTTAAGCGTATAAAGGTAAGCAAAATAAGCATTGGTAAAACTAACACTAGCATATCAGTATCATAATACCCACTCATAGTACGGTTGTAATAACTATTTGCAATGCTTCCAAGTAAGGCTGCTATAAAGCCATAGGTAGTGAGTTTATACTCTCTTGCGATTAATATAATAGGCACAACAATCAAAGAAGCAAAAAAAGTACTCATATATAAAATAATACTTTCAAAGCTAAAAGGCAAAATACTATAAAGCCAATAAGTCAAAGTAGAAAGTGAGCTTCCAAAATAAGATAAGTCGTTAGGTTGATGAAAACCTGCTATCATATCTCTTGCACCTTCTGCAAAAGCATAGCCATCATTAGTAGTAATCATAAGTTGATCATTAAAGAAAAACTCATAAAACTCACTCGCCCAAGCTACCCAGTATAACCTACACAAAACACTAAAAGCAAAGGCTATAAGGATTAAAATACAGGTATATTTTATAGAATTATTATTCGTGAAATTTTGTTGCAGTTTCATTTTATGCCTTGTTGAAAAATTCAAATAATTGCTTTGCTATGCTAATTTTATCAAATTCTTTTGCACGCAAAAAAGCCTTTTGTCTATATGAAGCTTTTAATGCTTCATCATTGCACATTTTTTCTAAGCCTTCTTGCATGGCTTTTTCATCATCTACTTTTACTAAAAGTCCAAACTCATCATTTAAAAATAATTCCCTTGCACCGCTTTTATGATCAGTACAAAGCACGGCAGTATTGCAAGCTAGGCATTCGATTAAAACATTAGAAAAACCTTCAAAACTTGAAGCAAAAGCAAAAAAGTCGCATTTACTCATGTATTTATAAGGATTTTTATCAAAACCTAGTAAAAAGACTTTGTCTTTTAAATTTAAAGTTTCTATTAAAGCTAAAAGCTCATCTTTTAAAATACCCTCGCCTAAAATGACTAATTTTAAATCAGTTTTAACTTTTGCATAAGCCCTTATAAGCATAGCATGATTTTTACCATGATCAAGTCTACCAACACTTAGTATAAAAGGATCTTTAAAGTCTATTTCTTCTTTAGATTTTTCTATAATACTTTCTAAATCTATGGCATTGTATAAAATATCGCATTTTTTTGCTTCTATGTTGAAATTTTGTATTAAATCTTCTTTGTTTCCTATAGAATTTGCTAAGATTAAATCTGCTTTATTATAAAGTTTTTTAATAAGAAATTTATTAATAAAAGAATTTAGATTATTATGTTTATAAATCACACTTGGAGTAGTACATTCATTGATAATAAGGGTTGATTTAAGTCCTAGGGATTTTGCCATTAAAGCAATATAATTAGGTCTATTTAATAATACAAATTGTAAATTGATTTTTAAATCTTCGCAAAGCTTTTTGTATTTCATAGCTAGCAAGGGTAGTTTTAAAAATTTAGCTAAATTACTTTCGCTTGGATTTGATTTTTCAAGGTAGTGGATATTAACCTCAGGAATGTCATAGGATATTTTATCATTCATTAAAATCAAATGTACTTCATATTTTAAATTTAACACAGGTAATAGCGTAGATACAACTCTTTCAGCACCACCGCTTCCTAAAGAATAAATAAAAATTGCTAGTTTTTTCATGTTAAACCCTTACTTCTTTGATTAAATCAAGCCATTTTTGTGCTACATTGGCCACTTTATAATCTTTACATCGCTGCTGTGCATTAAGCGCTAGTGTTTTTCTTAAATTTTCATCTTGCAATAAAAGGGCGAGTTTTTCGCTTAAAGCCTTTTCATCATCTAAATCTACTAAAAATCCATCTTTTCCATCATCAATTAAATCTTTATGGCCACTTGTGTATTTAGTGCTAATGCGTGCTACTTGATAATATAAACTTTCAAGTAAAACCGTTGGCAAGCCTTCTATGAAAGAGCAAAGGCAGATTATTTTTGCTTTTTTATAAAGCTCTTGCATATTTTCAACTTTGCCTAAAAAATTAACCTTGATATTTAAATTCTTAGCTTCTTGTTCTAAATCTTGTCTTAATTCTCCATCGCCTGCTATGAAAAAATTGTATTGTTTTTGTAAATTTGTATCTAGCCTTGCTATGGCTTTTAAAAACATAGAAGCATTTTTATTATGATCAAGTCTGCCTACGAAAATGACATTATTTTCTTTTTCTAAATTTTCTTTAATGGGGCTAAAATGACAAGGATTTGGCATATTGATAACTTTTTTAACAAAGTTTTCATAATAATTTTTATCATCATTACTTAGCACGGTTAGAGCATTTGCATGAGGAAAACTTATACGGCGTAAAAATTTCCAAATTTTAGATTTTAAATAAGTATAAGAGCTATGCTCGCTAATAATTAAAGGTGTATTAGAACCTTTATTTGCCCAAACGCAAGCAATGTTAGTGGTATCTAAAAATGAGATAAAAACATCACTTTTATGGTCTTTAAGTGCTTGTTTTAAGGCTTTGAATTTTTTAATGCGTGAGGCTATTTTATTATAAAGAGTGGAAAAGTCAAACTGCTCTAGGGTAAAAAGTTTGACTCTTGGATCAAGCTTGTAAAAAGAGTCTTCTTTGTGAAATTTAATAATATTTATTTCATGATTTTTACAAAGTTCATTAGCTAAAGTGACCAATACTCTTTCAGCACCGCCTGAATTTAAAGTAGCTATGATGAAAGTGATTTTCATACTTGTTCCTTTAAATGCCCATGATTTACTTCAAATACTCTATCACAACCTTGTATAGTTGAGAGCCTATGAGCTATAATGATGAGGGTTTTATCTTTTGAAATTTTATAGATTTCTTCCATGATTTTTGCTTCACTTTCTTGATCAAGGGCGCTAGTTGCTTCATCTAAAACTAAAATTTCAGGTTGTTGATAAAGCGCTCTTGCTATGGCTATTCTTTGTCTTTGACCCCCACTTAAAAACGAACCCGAATCACCCACCTTAGTATGCACTCCATCTTCAAGTGAATTTACAAAGCTTTCAAGATTAGCTTGTTTGATTACCTTATGCAAAAGCGCTTCGTCTATTTCTTCTCCAAAGCTAATATTTTTAGCAATAGAATCATTAAAAAGATAAATTTGTTGAGGTATGTAGCCAATTTTACTTCTAAAACTTTTTATATTGCTCTCATCAAGCTTAATTCCATCTACAAAAATAGCTCCATCGCTTGGTTTTAAAAGCCCTATGATAAGATCAACTAAAGTACTTTTACCACTTCCACTTTTACCTATAAAAGCGATTTTTTCATTTTTCTTAAGCTCAAAATTTAAATTTTTAAATAAATTTTTCTTACCCTTATAAGCAAAGAAAAGATTTTTCAAAACAATTTTTTCTTTAAATTCAATACTTTCATCGCCTAGTTTTTCTTCTTTTTCATTGAGCATATTATAAATAATATCTAAAGAGTTTTTATAATATGTGATTTCATTATAACTTGTGATGATACGATTAGCACTTGGCATAAGTCTATAAAGAGCCACCACGAAAATGGTAATGGTTGCTAAGATAGATGAGATATCACTTTCATATCTTAAAACTAAATATACTACAATAAAACAAAGCATACAAAAACCTATACCTTCAAGGTAAATTCTAGGAATGCTTGACATGCTTTCATTGCTAATATTTGCTTTAGCAAAAAGCCCACTTTGAATTTCATAAAGCTTTTGTGTGCTTTGTTCTTTGGTTTTGAGTTTGATGATTTTAAGGTTGTTTAAATTTGCATTTAAAATTTCAAAATAATTTTTCATCGCCTCTTCTCTAGCTATGGAAGCCTTTTTTACCAAGGGTGAGAGGATTTTAATCAAAATAAAAGCATTTAAAAGTAAAAAAGCACTTAGAGCTAGGGTGATTTTATAGTTGATAATTAGCAATAAAGTATAAAGCAAAAACACCACAAAGCTTTCACTTAGCATAAGTAAAAATGCACTAATTAAAGTACTTAAATGAAATACTTCTTGCGTGATGGTTTTTAAAAGTTCTGATTGATTTTTATTAGTAAAATTCTCATATTCAAGGTGTAGGTATTTATCAAAAATACGACAAGCAAGGCTGTGGTAACGCCCTTTAGAAAAACGCGCAAGCAAATGAAAATAAAAGGCATTTAAAAAGGCTCTAAAAATATAAAAGGCGATTAATATACAGCCAAAATAAGCAATAATCTTATAACTTGGTAAATTTAAATACTCATATATAGGTTGAAAATAGGAACTTTTTTCTAAAAGCTCAAAATTACTCGCCACTGATACAAAAGGCATGATTAAAGAAATAGCAAAGCTTTCTATAAATCCTATAAAAATAGAAAAAATTAGCAAAGCAAATAAAAATTTCTTATCATGAGCATTGAGTATGAAAAAAAGTTTTTTTAACACTGTTTTTCCCACTCATAAGCACTTTTGCAGATTAATTCTAAATCATCATATTTTGGTTTCCAGTTGGTTAGAGTTTTGATTTTATCCGCATTTGAAATAAGCACAGAAGGATCCCCAGCTCTTTTTGGCGCAAGTTCTACTGTGAAATCTACTCCACTTACTTTTTTCATGGTTTCAATAACTTCTTTTACGCTAAAGCCATGTCCATAGCCTACATTGAAAATATTACTTTCATTGTTTTCTAAGTATTCTAAAGCAGCTAAATGTGCACTTGAAATATCATCAACATGGATAAAATCTCTAATGCAAGTACCATCTTTAGTATTATAATCATCGCCAAAAATATAAAGTTTTTCTCTTTTTCCTGTGGCTACTTCAGCAGCAACCTTGATAAGTAAAGTAGCTTTTGGATAGCGTTGACCTATAGGATAACTCATGCAAGCACCTGCTACATTGAAGTATCTTAAAATGCAGTATTTAAATTCAGGATGAGCCATATTAGCATCTTGTAAGACTTTTTCACTCATAAGCTTGCTTTGCCCATAAGGATTAATCGGTGCTAATGGACTTTGCTCATCTACAATAGGAGTTTGTGGCTCTCCATAAGTTGCTGCGGTTGAAGAAAAAATGAATTTTTTCACACCTGTTTCTAAGCAAGTTTGGATTAGATTACTTGTGTTTGCAGTGTTGTTCATATAGTATTTTAAAGGATTTTCCATGCTTTCAGGAACTTCAATACTAGCTGCAAAATGCACAATCGCATCAAATTTTTCCTCTTTGAAAAGTTTTTTAATCCCAGCATAATCGCTTAAATCTTGCTCAAAAAACTTAAAAGGTCTGATTTTAGAAAGTTCATCCAAACTTTTTTTGCTACCTTTTGAAAGATTATCTAATACACAAATTTCATGATTTGTTTCTAAAAATTGTTTTAAGGTATGAGAGCCTATGTATCCTGCGCCACCGGTGATTAAAATTTTCATTTTTATCCTTTTTGTGATATTTAATAACAGTTATTTTAATATACTTTTCTTAATTAATTCAAAACTTGCTCTTTTCTTTTTCTATGGCCTCTAAAAATGGCTTTTGATAGCTTTTATCGCTATGTTTTTGCAAAAGTTCTTCTTTGAAATTTTCTAAAATATTAAGATAATCTTCTTGGGTTAAATTAGCTTTGATGAGTTCGTATTTTAAAAATAGCATATAGGTGTTTAACACATCACTTTCGCAGTATTCGTGAATTTTTTCTAATTTGTTTTGATAAAAAAGTTCTAATACTTCATTTCCATGCACATCATATTTTCCAGGAAGTCCTGCCATAGCACAAAGTGTGTCAAGTCTTAAGCCTTTTTGACCAAAACTTCCTAAAGATTCTAATAAATCACAATGTTTATTTTCTACAAATTTACTTTTGTAGTTATTCCATTTATCGCTTGCGTCTAAATAAGCACTTGCGTTGATATTGTATTTTAATGCTCTTATAACAAGCAAAGGCATGTCATAGCTTTTACCATTAAAACTTACAAGGCGGGGTTGGTGTTTGTCTATGAAATTAAAAAACTCTTCTAGCATTTGCTTTTCATTGTCGCCTTTGATTTTATTGACTTTGATGAAATTTCCAAATTTATCTGCAATCACTGCACAAATGCTTACAACTTTATGAAAAGGTAGGGGTAAAAATTCACTTCCGCTTTCTTCTTTTTGTCTTTCTAAAGCTTGCTTGCTAATGCTTAAATCATCGCCATTGAAATCATAAAGATGTTTTATCAATTCTACATCAGGAATGCTCTCACAATCAAAAACGCAAATATATTCTTGCATGATAAACCTTTTTTTAAAAAAATCTTTGTTAAAATCATAACAGAAAATTTAAAAATAAAGTAGTATATGAAAATAGGTTTGGTTAAGTTATCCGCACTTGGAGATATCATCCATGCGGTAATTGTTTTACAATTTATTAAAAAGCATTATCCTAAGGCGAGTATTGATTGGTTTGTGGATACAAGATTTGCAGGATTATTGCAAGATCATCCAATGATCAATGAAGTATATGCCCTGCCTTTAAAAGATAGAAAATTCAAAGAAGTTTTTGCTATGCTTTTTGAAGCAAGACAAAACAAATATGATGTTGTGATTGATCTGCAAGGTTTGATTAAATCTGCTTTAGTGAGTAAATTTTTATGTGCTAATACTTTTGGTTTTGATCAAGAAAGCATAAAAGAGGGCTTTGCGAGCAATTTTTATACGCATAAATTTGCGTGTAATTATGAAGAAAATATTATCGTGCGTAATCTTTCTTTGGTAGCTTATGTGCTAAATGAGCATTTTGATCATAGCGATATAGAGTTAAAACAAAGTTGTTTTAGTGTAGATGATGAGTTAAAAGAAAGCTTAGAACAAAGGCTTTCTTTAAGTGAAAGTGCGCCAAATATACTCATACATATAGGCTCATCTATGCCTAATAAAATTTATCCAAAAGAGCGTTTGATACTACTTTGTAGAATGCTTTTAGAGTATTTTACTAGTGCAAAAATCATGCTTGGTTGGGGCAATGTTAATGAGTTTAATTTTGCTAAAGATATAGTTTTAAATTTAAAACATTTGAAAATAGAACTTGCGCCAAAATTAAGCTTAAGTGAGCTTTGTGCTTTAACTAAGGCAAGCGATCTAATCATCGGAAATGATAGCGGGCCTACTCATTTAGCCTTTGCATTAAACAAGCCTTCTATAACGATTTTTGGTGCTACTCCTAGTCAAAGAAATGCTTATGAAACAAATATCAACAAAACAATCAATGCAGGTAAAAAAATACTGCATTCAAAGCATATAGATAAGAGTGATTTTTGCATACAAAATATCGATGAAAAAGATATTTTTAAACTTGCTTGTGAGCTTTTAAAAAAATGATAAATTATGTATATCTAAGCCTTTTTTACATGTTAAAAGTTCTTGTGAAGATTTTACCTTCAAAACTTTTAAGCTCTTTTGCAAATTTGGTTGCTTTGATCACTTATAGACTTAATCACAAACACCGCAAAATCATTGATACAAACTTAAAAATTTGCTTTCCTAAAAAAGATCAAAAATGGCGTGATGAAACTAGCCATAATATCTATAAAAATTTTGCTAAATTTGGGATTGATTTTATCAAAAATCAAAATGCAAGTAAAGAAGAAATCATCAATAAAATTTGCTTTGATGATGAGGAGCAAATTTTAAATATAATGCAAAGTAAAAGACCCTTGATCGTAACTACGGCCCATTATGGTAACTGGGAGCTTTTGGCTTTATCTTTTGGGGCTAAGTTTCAAGGAATTTCCATAGTTGGAAGAGCGCTTGATAGCGTGATAATGGATAAAATTTTAAGTAAAAATCGCACGCAGTTTAACATAGAGCTTATAGAAAAAAAGGGTGGTCTTAAAAAAATGCTAAAAGCCTTAAAAGAAGGTAGATCACTTGGAATTTTAACCGATCAAGATGCAGTGGATAGTGAAAGTGTAAAAATACAATATTTTAATCAAGAAGTAAATTTTATAGCAGGTGCAAGTGTGCTTGCTAAAAAAACAAATGCTATGGTTTTACCTTGTTTTGTGTATCAAAAAGATGAGAAATTTTTTGTAAAAACTTTTAAGGCTTTAGACGCAAGTAAGGCAAGTATAGAAGAGCTTACTAAGTATCAAGCAAAGTGTTGTGAAGAGATGATTAAATTTAAACCTGATGAGTATTTTTTCTTTCATAAGAGATTTAAAAGATACAATCATGAATTATATTTATAGGATATAAAATGGATTTAAAGCAAATTAGTGTGATAATGATTGTTAAAAATGCTCAAAAAACTTTAAAAGCTTGCTTGGAATCTTTGCAAGAATTTGGCGAGATAGTTTTAATAGAAAATGATAGTAATGATGATACTTTGAAAATCGCTTATGAATTTAGTAAAAGTTATAAAAATATCAAGATTTATCAGCATAAATTTATAGGTTTTGGATCTTTGAAAAATTTAGCCATAAGTTATGCTAGTAATGATTGGATTTTTAATGTTGACGCAGATGAGCTTGCTAAGAAAGAATTTTTACAAGAATTAGCGCAAATTGAGCCTAATAAAGAAGATATCATAGCTTTGCCAAGAGAAAATTTATATAATGGAGAGTGGATTAAAGCTTGTGGGTGGTGGCCTGATTATGTAATGCGTGTGTTTAATAAAACCCATACTAGTTTTAATGAAAATTTGGTGCATGAGAGTTTGATTTTACATGAAGATAGTAAAAAGATTAAGTTGCAAAATGGTTTGAGGCATTTTGCATTTGATGATATCGATAGTTTATTAGATAAGCTTCAAAAATACTCCAAACTTTGGGCTTTGCAAAATTTACACAAAGAAAGTAGTGTTTGCAAGGCATTGCTAAGAGGAATTTGGACTTTTTTTAGAAATTATGTTTTAAAAAAGGGAATTTTTTATGGTTATAAAGGCTTTATCATAAGTACTTGCAATGGACTTGGAGCTTTTTTTAAATATATGAAATTGTATGAGTTAAAAAAACAAAAGCCAAAAACTTGTGCTTTGATTATCACAACCTATAATCAAAAAGAAAGACTTGCTTTGGTGCTTGATAGCGTTAAAAACTTAGAGCCTTTACCAGATGAGGTTTTAATAGCTGATGATGGAAGCAGGGAAGATACAGCTAAACTTATACAAGCTTATCAAAAAGATTTTCCTTGCAAGTTAGAGCATATTTGGCAAGAAGATGAGGGGTTTAGACTAAGTGAGATTAGAAACAAAGCTATTAAAGCTTCTAAAAGTGAATATATAATCGTTATAGATGGAGATATGATTTTAGAAAAAAGTTTTGTAGCTGATCATTTGAAATTTGCACAAAAAAAAATATTTTTGCAAGGCTCTAGAGTAATTTTAAATGAAAGTGAAAGTAAAAAGCTTTTAGATAAAAATGATTTTAGCTTGGCATTTGATAAAAAGGGTTTTAAAAATCAAAGAAATATTTTTTTAGCTAAATGTGTATATAAATTTTCAAAATTAACTAAGAAATTTTTTAAAAAATCACAACTTGTTAAAGGCATAAGAGGTTGTAATATGAGCTTTTATAAAAGTGATTTTGAAGCCATTGAAGGTTTTAATGAAAAATTTATAGGCTGGGGTAGGGAAGATAGCGAGTTTGTAGCTAGGTTTTTGTTTAACAATGGAGTATTTAAAAGATTAAAATTTAATGCCCTAGCTTATCATATTTACCATGAAGAAAATAGCAAAAATATGCTCGAAATCAATCATCAAATTTATCTTGATACTATCAAAAATAAAAAAGTGACTTGGAAATGAAAATTTTATTACTTATTGGGGATATCACTATAGGAGGTGGTGCTGAAAGGGTTGTCGTAAATTTAGCAAATGCACTTTTTGAGCTTGGATATGATGTAAAAATTTTTAGTTTTTATAAACAAGGAGTTGATGTAGCTTATGAATTAAATAACAATATTAAAATAGATTACTTGCATAGCAAATCAAGAGTTGATGTAAAAAAAGAAAGATTATTTTATAAGTTATATTATAAGCATTATGAGAGTTTTTTGCTAAAACAAAGATATAAAGATGTTGATGTGATGATTTTTAATAATTGTCCTCATTTTCCTTTCTTTAAAAATAAGAATACAAAATATATTAATTTTATTCATAATCATTTTAAAAAATATCGATTTAAAAATAATTATTTTGATACTTTAGTGGTGTTATCGGCCAAGCAAATTGATCAGTGGAGAAAATATCATAAGAATGTTTGGGTTATACCAAATTTTTTACCTTGTTTGTCTAATATAAATTCTACTTTAAGTCAAAAAAATATTTTAAGTATAGGCCGTATGACAGCAAATGATGAAAAGGGTTTTTTAAGGCTTATTGAAATTTGGAAGCTTGTGCAAAAAAATGTAAAATACAAAGAATGGACTTTAATTATAGTAGGAGAAGGTGAGTTTAAAAATACTATAGAAAATAAAATAAAAGAAAATAATTTAGAAAATTCAATTATCTTAAAACCTTTTACTAAAGACATAGAAAAAGAATATTTAAATGCTAGTATTTATGTAATGACAAGTAAATGGGAAGGATTTCCTATGGTTTTAGTTGAAGCTAGTTCTTATAAAATTCCTTTGATTTCTTTTGATATCAATACAGGTCCTAGCGATATTATAGAAAATGATAAAAGTGGATATTTAATCGAGGATGGTAATTTGCAAGAATTTGCAAATAAGCTTTGTTTGTTTATGGATGATGAAAATTTAAGAAAACAAATGGGACAAAGAGCAAAAGAAAATATTTCTCATAACTTCTCTAAAGAAAAAGTTATGCAAAAATGGCAAGAGTTATTAAACTCTTGATTTGTTTGCGTATTTTTTAAAATTTTTGAGCATTTTGATAGCTTTTAAAAAAACACTGAAGGTGTTTTTTTGATTTTTTCTTGCATATAAAATACTTTCTCCAAGCATGCAACAAAGTCCAAAAATATCATCATTAATCTTTTGTGGTTCTTTTAAAAAATACTCATCTTTTTTAGTATTATGAATCAAAGATGATATTTTTGCAAAATTAAAACTTTTTATAGCTTTTAAAAGCTCAAATCCCAAAGCACTATAAAGCAAATGATCTTTAATGTTTGCTTTTTGTTCGAGCAATTCTTCATTAAAAATAGGTGTTTTTTCTGCTATTTGCCACCAATAATCATTTATATTTTTACCTTGCAAATCTGTGTATGATTTTAAAAATTTCCAAGGTTTTTCTCCATAATGTAAAATTTTAGGTGTTTTTGCACTTTTGGTAAATTCATCTCTTGTGTAGTTAAGTCTATTTGTTTGCTCGTTTTTACATATAGCATAAAAGAGAGTGATAATATTGAAATTATATGAAAAATCAAGCTTTAGTTGATATTGTGGTTTTATGGTGGCGTTAAGTAAATCTTGATCAGCAGCTTTTATGTAGTAGCATTTACTAGCTAAATCCTCGCATTTTTGTTCTATATTATGTTTTTTCCACTCTTTTAGATTGATAAGTAAAAAACCTGAATTAAAATAATTTTCATCAAAATGCAAAGTGTGTTTTTGATTATTTTCTTTAAATTTTATTTTTGCACGTTTGGAACCAGGGTCGCCTATAACACCGGCTATTTTTCCTTCTAAATTAATAGTAAAAATTTCTCTTATATCACACAAACATAACATATCAGAATCTAAATATAAACAAGTGTTTATTTCATCATCTAATATAGAATTTAATTTTAATCTATAATAAGGAAGTTTTGAGCTATGAGCAGCTCCACTGATAGGATAATGTTTAAAATCATCATCATATTGAATATGAATTTGTATTTTGCATGGGAAGGTTAAATTAAGTTCTTGTTCTAATTTTTGAAGTTTGTTTTTAGTATGATTACTAATAGCATTACTTAAAATATGAAAATAATATATTTCGTTTTCTTGATAAAATTTATTTTTATCTGTATTTTTAATAATGCTTGTAATCAAAACAGCTGTGTATTTAATATAATTTTCATCTGCACTAAAAACAATGTGATACATTTGCTTCCTTTAGGATATTTTTAGCATTTTTTATTTGGATATTTTTTTTAATTTTAATTTTTTTTCTTTGTATTTTAAGGAAAATTTTTTCAAAAAAATTTTTATTTGTGTATTTATATGTTAAATCTATTTTATGTATACTTAAATTATATATAGCAATTTTTAATGCAATTTTAAATTCTTTTTTTGAACTTCTTAATAAGATTTTTAATTGAGATATTATAAAGGTTAAATCTTCAATAAAGTTTAAAATTTTATTTTTGTTTGTATTTTCCTTTGTAGCTGAATTGGGATTATAGCAATAACAATATAAAATTTGATTTTCTATATAAATGCTTTTAGAGTTTAATAAATATAAGAAATTTGTAAATACATCTTCCCCCATGAGTATTCTTTTTTTTGCTGATATATAATTGCTTATTGAATTAATATAAAGATTCTTCTTATAAATTTTATTAAACATTGAATGTATGAGTTCGTGTTTTGTGCTATGTATACAATAGTGCAATAAAAAAATATCAATTTTTATTAATGGTTTGTTAAATTTAATATTGGTATTTATAAAAGTGTTATTTTCTTGCTCTATTTTGTAGTTAAACACTACCACATCTACATTTTTGATTTTTTCAAACCCAAGCTCACAAGCATTAAGCTCTAAATAATCATCAGGATCTAAAAACATTATATAGGGTGAACTTGAATTTAATACACCTATATTTCTACTAGCAAAAGTTCCCAAATTTTCTTCATTGTATATGATTTTTATTCTATCATCTTTACTAGCATATTCTTTAGCTATATCTATACTTTTATCATCTCCACAATCATCTACTACAATGATTTCTATATCTTTAAAGGTTTGATTTATACAAGTTTCTAATGCTCTAGCTATATATTTTTCTACATTATAAGTTGGTAATATGATGGAAATTTGACTCATTTTAGCTCTTTAATAAAGTATGTTATAATTATAGCAATAATTATATTAAAAAATTTTTGGAGTAAAATGGAAAAATTTATTATTTCAAATAGAGAAGATAGTAATGGAACTAGATTTTTAGGACTGATAAGTGCTTTTTATGTAGCTAAAAGGAACAATATTAAGCCTTGTTTTACTTGGAGTGAATCTATTGAAAAGCTAGTAGCAACAGAAATGAATTTGCAAGTTGATAAAAGTTTTTCAAATCAAAAAATAATATCTACTAATATAGACCTTAAAGAAGATATATTTGCTCAAAATTTTATAAATGCTTATTGTATTGAACAATCAAAAATTAATGATATTTTTTCTGTATATAAAGAAAGTGTAAATGGACTAAAGCATTTTGAAGAATGTATTAAAAAAGGAGATAAAACCTTTTATGAGGCTCCTTTTTGGATGATGTATTATTGGAAAGATGTTGATAAAGAGGATTATTTAAAACAGGCAAAATATATATGGGAAAATGAGATTGTTTTTACTCCGAAAATTTTTGATATCATAACTAGCGCAAAAAAACAAGCTGAAAAAATAGAAAACTATATAGCATTACATATTAGAAATGGTGATACAGTCTATTCATATGCTAATTTTAGGAAGTATAATCTTAGTACAACATATCATGCAACTCCATACGAAATAGCTATCGAGATAATACAAAAAGAATTATCTTTGGGAAATAAAATAGTTGTCTTTACAGATGATATTTCTTCTGTAGAAGAAATATTGAGAATAGTGAAATCCAAAAATATTTTCTTCGCCAATGATTTGAGAGATTTTGATTCTTTAACACCAACTCAAATGTTGATATACGATATAACTTTAATGTCAAAAGCAGATAAAATTTATGGAACTTATTCGGCTGTAACTAGATTATCGTCTATAATTGCCGGACATGGACAACATATTAATCCTTATGAATTATTTAGCAAAAAAGAATTTTATAATGTAATGAAAAAAAATTTTAATTTGTTAAAATTGCATCCAGATCAAAAAGCATTCTCATTGTTTCATTTATATTTAAGCGGATTGAAGAATAATGAAAAATTTGAAATTCTTGAAAGTTACTTAAAGATGGCGTTAGAATTTGACAATGAAAATGATAAGTATAGAATATATATTGTAGATTGTTTAATGAAACAAGGAAAAATAAAAGCAGCTGAAGAGTATCTCCAAGAAATTTTTAAAACTAGAAAGAAAGAATTTATGAGTTTACTTTTGCCAAATAAAGGCGAAAGCTCTTTTTTGAAATTACTTATCAACTATCACATAAATAATTCTCCAAAATATAAACATATTTATGATATTTATCTCAAAAGTCTTGAGTGTATTCCAAAATATTTTCACAAAAAACGCCATAAAATTACACTAGGAAAGCTTTTGAAAAAAACTTATTTAAGAAAGAGATTTTAATGAATATATATTATATAAAATTCTTTTTAAGTAGAATGATTTGTCTTTTTTGTTTTAGTAAAAAATATAGAAAAAAAATAAGAAATTTTTTTATAGGACCAAAGCAATTATATTTTGATGATATTGATAGTAAAATTCCTAGTGGAATTCTGAAAAAAATACAGAGTGTTAATAATGAGCATTTTATAGGTATTAATAAATTGTGTAGTGGTAAACATGAAGGTTTTTTTAGTTTTGATTTGGAATCAAAAAATCCAAAATCATCATTAAATCCTTGGGCGTATATAAGAGTGAAAAATGAAGCTATTACTTTAAGAGCTTCATTGGAGAGTATTTTACCGGCTATACAAAGAGGAGTGATAGGATATAATGATTGTACAGATGGTAGTGAAGAAATTATTTTGGAATTTTGCAAGCAGTATCCGACTTTCATACCAATTAAATACCCTTACAATGTCGATATTAATAATCCAAAGGAAGATATTAATAAATTTTATTATTACTGTAATTTTTTAATGAAATATATACCTCAAAATGAATGGTTAGTGAAAATTGATGTAGATCATATCTATGATGCACAAAAACTGTATAAGAGTTTTTATATTCCTAGAGATAATTTTGACTTAGTAGCTTATTCTAGAATGGACTTTATTTATAAAAACAATGATGTTTATATACGAAGATTTCCAAAATTTGGTTGTTTAAATAATGTAGGAAACGATCAGTTTTTAATTAAGAATATTAATTTGCGTTGGCAAGAAAATAGAGATATTATAGGAAAAAAAATATATTATTTAGAAAAAATGAACATAAAGAGATATAAGATATTTCATACAGAATTATTAAATTACCATTTTCCATGTGAGAAAATAAGAAAACATAACACTATTGATGACGTGGAATTGATTTCAGTAGATGATTTTATGAAAAATGATTTTTTTAAGTATAAAAGTTATATTGATGTTAAATTGTTAGAAAAAGAGAAAATTCTATCTTTCAAAAATCAATTTGATTATTCGAAATTTGATAAAAAAGAACAATATGATACAAAAGATTATATTTTTTGAAGCTAATTTTTAGATAGAGATTTCAAAATGTAAAAATAAAATCTTATAATCTCTCTTATAATTTTGGAAGGTATATTAAGTTTCTTTTTTCTTTGTGTTATGGTAGTTTCTACATGATTTAAGTCAAGTAAAAATGGTTTATAGATGGTGTTTTGCGTTTTATTGTAATAATACATATCCATATAATCATCTACGGGCTTAAACCAATATTTTGCTTTTTTAATAAACTTTTTTGCAGCATTTGGGTGTATAAAGTATCCTTGCGTGCCACCAATATTCTCATAACTTATGTAAAAATTGTTATTTAAATGGTGTATTTTTTTATCAAAAAGATAATAAAATCTTATGTATTCATAATTGCTATTTAGTAGTTTTTCAATGATGTTCGGGTTGTTTAAAAGCTCATCACTAAAGATGATATCATCTTCTAAAATGATGATAGGGCTATTAAGTTCTAGACATTTTTTCCATAAACTATAATGAGATGCAAAGCATGATTTTTCACTATCGCTAAGTTCGCGTCCAAGTACAAATTGACACCACCATGGGAAGTGGCTTTTAAACTGTAAATGCTCATTTTTAGAACCATCGATAGCTTTAAAAAATTTAAATTCTAGTTGATTTTTTAAATTCGGATTATATGTGAAGAGTTTTTGAATCTGTTCTTTCATAAAATTTTTTCTATCTTCTGAGCGTTCTAAATTGATGATAAAAACTTTTACTTTTTCCAAACTCTACTCTCTAACCCTAAAATTTCTTTCTCTAAAACTTCTAATATTTTTTCACTAAAATGCTTATGTGGAAAAATATTAGTTAATTTTTTAATGTATTTTAAACTTTGATTTTTATGTTGGTAATTTTGCCATAAAATTTCTTTATTTTTGTTTTCATATCTACCATTTTCATTAAACTCGTAATGATATATACATTCTTTTGACACAAAGAAACTTTCGCTTAGCATAAAATTTATATAGTTAAAAAGCACATCTTCTCCATAACAAAGTTTTTCTTTAAAATCAACATATTCAAAGCTTTTTAAAATCAAATTTTTCTTATATACTTTTGCCCAAACACTCCAACAAAAATGTTTTTGCCTAAGTAAAAATTCCAAAAAATCATCTTTATTATAGTATTCATCTTGCTTAAATCTATAAAATTTCTTAAATTTCACCCTATGCACATATGCATCAAACACTACCATATCTACATTTTTAATTTTTTCAAAACCAAGCTCACAAGTATTAAGTTCTAAATAATCATCAGGATCTAAAAACATTATATAAGGTGAGCTTGAATTTAATACACCTATATTTCTACTAGCAAAGGTTCCTAAATTTTCTTCATTATGTATGATTTTTATTCTATCATCTTTACTAGCATATTCTTTAGCTATATCTATACTTTTATTGCTTCCACAATCATCTACAACAATGATTTCTATATCTTTAAAAGTTTGGTTAATACAACTTTCTAATGCTCTAGCTATATATTTTTCTACATTATAAGTTGGCAGTATGATGGAAATTTGACTCATTTTAGCTCTTTATTTTTTGGTATAATTATAGCTTTTATTTTTAAGGAAAATCATGAATATTTTTATCAATCTTCCTACTTGGCTTGGCGATGCAGTAATGGCTAGTGCAGCTATTTATGCTATAAAAGAAAAATACCCCCAAGCTAAATTTACTTTTTATGGTTCTTTTGTGAGTACAGAGCTTTTTAAACGCTTTGAAAATACTCAAATTTTAGTAGAAAATAAAAAGCAAAGATATAAACAAATTTTAAAAGCTAGAAAAAACCTTGGTAAATTTGATCTAGCTTTTTCATTTCGCTCGGCATTTTCAAGCAAGATCATTTTAAATCTAATCAAAGCAAAAAAAAGGTTTTATTTTGATAAAAATATTCTAAAAGAAGAACATCAAGTCTTAAAATACTTAAATTTCATAGAAAAAGCTTTAAATTTTAAAGCCACTTCAAATTCTTTAAAACTCCCTATAAAAGCAAAATCAACTCAAAAACTTTTAGGTATAAATCCGGGCGCACATTTTGGAAGTGCGAAAAGATGGGAAGCAAGCTATTTTGCAAGGGTAGCAAAAGAATTTAGTTCCACTCATCAAATTTTAATCTTTGGAGTGGAAAGTGAGAGAGAAATTTGTAATGAAATTGAACATTTTCTTTTAAAAGAAGGCATAAAAGTAAAAAATCTTTGTGGTAAAACTAGCATTTATACTTTATGTAAAAATATTTCTATGCTTGATTTACTCATCACAAACGATAGTGGTCCTATGCATATAGGTGCAGCTTATGGGGTGAAAACAGTGGCTGTTTTTGGCTCGACTAAATTTAGTCAAACCTCACCTTGGCAAGAAAATGCTAAAATAGCACATTTAAATTTAGCTTGTATGCCTTGTATGCAAAAGGTCTGCCCTTTAAAACATCACAAATGTATGAAAGACTTAAAGCCTGAAGTGGTAATAAATTTAGCAAAAACATTTTTTTAACATATTTTTCTTTGTGATTTGGGTTTAAACCTCTTGCAAAAGCTTGATAAATGTGTTAAACTTAACAATCATTTTTAATCAAGGAGCTTTTTATGACTAAAGCAGATTTTATTTCTCAAGTTGCTCAAACTGCTGGGCTAACTAAAAAAGATGCAACTGCAGCTACTGATGCAGTAATCGCTACTATTACTGATGTATTAGCTAAAGGTGATAGCATTAGCTTTATCGGTTTTGGTACATTTTCTGTGGCTGAAAGAGCTGCTAGAGAAGCTAGAGTACCAAGCACTGGTGCTACTATCAAAGTACCTGCTACTAAAGTTGCTAAATTTAAAGTAGGTAAAAACCTTAAAGACGCAGTTGCTGCTGCTAAAACTGCTAAAAAAGCTAAAAAATAATTCTTTGCGCAAAAGTTTCCAACTTTTGCGTTTTTCTCCATAATTAAGTATTAATTTTCTTTTGATATTGTTTTTAAAAAATTAGAAGGAAAACAATGTCAGTTTATAATAATATTTTAGATTGTATAGGTAATACCCCGATTATTTCTTTAAAAGAATTTGCTCCAAATCTTTACGCTAAATGCGAGTATTTTAATCCAAGCCATTCTATAAAAGATAGAGCAGCTGTGGAGATGATAAAACAAGCTTTAAATGAAGGTAAAATCAATCAAGAAACAACCATTATAGAAGCTACAAGTGGAAATACCGGCATAGCTTTAGCAATGATTTGTGCAAGCTTAAAGCTTAAACTTATCATAGCTATGCCTGAGTCTATGAGTATTGAGCGTAGAAAAATGATGAGTTTTTTTGGTGCAAAGCTAGAGCTTACTCAGGCAAGCAAAGGTATGCAAGGAGCGCTTGATAGAGCTAATGAGCTTTTGAGTGAAATTCCAAATTCGTTTATGGTAAGTCAATTTGAAAATATCAACAACAAAAACGCACATAGAAAAAATACTGCTTTAGAAATTTTAAAAGCTTTACCTGATCTTGATATTTTTTTAGCAGGTTTTGGCACAGGTGGGACTATTAGCGGGGTAGGAGAAATTTTAAAAGAACACAATCCTAATATCAAAATCATAGCTTTAGAACCTGCATCTTCGCCACTTTTGAGTCAAAATATCGCTGCAAGCCATAAAATTCAAGGTATAGGTGCAAATTTTATCCCTAAAATTTTAAATCAAAAAATTATAGATGAGATAGTTTGTGTAAGTAATGAAGATGCTATAAATACAGCCTTAGAGCTTGGTAAAAATGGCATAATGGCAGGAATTTCAAGTGGTGCAAATGTATATATGGCTAGAAAAATTGCTTTAGAAAATCCAAATAAAAAAGTCTTGACTATGCTAAATGATACAGCCGAGCGATATTTGTCAACTGATTTATTTGCAAATTTATAATTAGGGGTGTGTATGAGTCAAAATAATGAGCATTTTGATTTAGATCTTGAAAGGGCGATTTTAAGTTCTTGTATATATAGTGAGGATTCTTTTTTTAGTATTTCTTCAGATATTGAGATTAATGATTTTTCACTCAAAGCTCATCAAGATATTTATAAAGCGATTTTAGCTTGTGTGAATGCAGGCGAGCCTATAAGTGCAAGTTTTATAAGAAAACATAAAAAAGTAGATGAGCAAATTTTAGCTGAAGTTTTAGCCACTACTTCTATAGCAGATGTGAGTAAATACGCATATGAGCTAAGAGAAAAATCCATTAGACGCCAACTTTTAAATTTTGCTTATACTATACCTACAAGGGTAAATGAAGATAAAAGCATTTCTCAAATTTCAGATGAAATAGGCAAAGAGATTTTTAATCTTACTAACCGTGTAAATAGTAATAGTATTAAAGATATGACTATGGTTATGTCTGAGCTTATGGATGAGTTTAAAAAGCAAAAAGAAGCAGAAAATAAAGACATTTTAGGACTTGATACAGGCTTTAGTGAGCTTAATAAAATGACAAAAGGCTTTAAACCTGGCGATCTTGTAATCATTGCTGCACGCCCAGGTATGGGAAAAACTACAATTTGTTTAAATTTTATAGAAAAAACACTAAGACAAAATAAAGGCGTTGTGATGTTTTCACTAGAAATGCCTGCTACACAAATCATGCAAAGATTAATCAGTGCAAAAACTTCCATTCCTTTGCAGAAAATTCTAATTGCAGATTTAAATGATGATGAGTGGAGTAGGGTGGGTGATGCTTGTAATGAATATGCACAAAAAAATCTTTATATTTACGATAGTGGTTATGCTAGTATAGCTGATATTCGTTCGATTTTACGCAAAATTAAAGCTCAAGATGAGAGTATTGAGCTTTGCGTGGTAGATTATATCGGTCTTATGATGAGTAACTCAGCTTTTAATGATAGGCATTTGCAAGTGAGTGAAATTTCAAGAGGCTTAAAGCTTTTAGCAAGAGAATTAAATATGCCAGTAGTGGCACTCTCACAGCTTAATCGTTCATTAGAAAGTAGAGCAAATAAGCGTCCTATGCTTAGTGATTTAAGAGAAAGTGGCGCTATAGAACAAGATGCAGATACGATTTTATTTGTGTATAGAGATGAGGTTTATAGAGAGCAAGAAGAAAAAGAAAGAGAAAATAAAGCCAAAAATGAAGGCAAAACTTATGAGAGAAAATTTATGCCAAATCCTGTGCAAGAAAAGGCTGAGCTCATTATAGGTAAAAATAGAAATGGTCCTGTAGGGCATGTGGATTTGCTTTTTTTAAAAGAAAAATCATGCTTTATTGAAGCTCCAAAAGAAGATTTTGTGGTTACAAACTTTGAAGGTTAATTCAAAGGGTAACCATAATTTTTATGCATAAAAAGTTCTAAATCCTTAAAATCAATTTTTCCCATTAGTTCTTCTACGAGTTGCTTATACACTATTTTTCCATCTTTGACTACAAAGGCTGCTCTTGCTAGTAATCCTGCAAACACACTATCGCCTATTAAAACTCCATAATTAGTGCCAAAATCTTTAAAAGCAAAATCACTTGCTACAATAATATCATCAACCCCTTCAGTAGCACAAAAACGATCCATAGCAAAAGGTAAATCCATACTAATAATAATAACTTCGATATTTTTCATAGAAGCTAATCTTTTGTTAGTTTCTTTTGCTTGCTTAGAGCATACTTGAGTGTCTAAACTAGGAAAGGTTAATAAAATTTGAGTTTTTCCTGGTGGTGCTATTTCTACTGGGGCGAGGTTTTTGGTTCTTAGAGTTATTTTTGGAGCATTATCGCCAACTTCTAGCTCATCTCCTATAAGTTCTATTTCTTGATCTTTATATATAATGCTTGACATAATTTCCCTTTTTTATAATAAAATCATTTTTGCTAAAAGTAAAAAACTAAAAAATCCCAAACCATCAGTAATTGCAGTAATCACTACACTCGATCCTACCGCAGGATCGATTTTAAATTTTTTTAAAGTTAAAGGTACAAAAGAACCCACAAAGCCTGCTAATGCTAGATTAATTAGCATTGATAGGGCTATAACAAGTCCTAAAAGAGCTGTTTTAAACCATATAAAGGCTATAATGCTCATAATACTAGCAAATATAAGCCCATTTAATAAAGAAATTCCACTCTCTCTTAATATAACTTTTTTAGCGTCTTTAAATTCTACTTCATTGAGTGAAAGTTTTCTAACTGTTACTGCTAAAGCTTGTGAGCCTGTATTGCCTCCCATAGAAGCTACGATAGGCATAAGAACTGCTAGGGCTACAAGTTGTTCTATTTCGCCTGAAAAAAGGCTAATTATATTAGCTGAGATTAATGAGGTGGTAAGATTGATCATAAGCCAAAAAGCTCTAGCTTTAGCTGCTTTAAAAGCACTTTCTTCTTCGGCGTCTTCATCAACTCCGGCTAAGTTATAAATTTGCTCTGTTGCATTTTCTTGGATTAAATCATGGATATCATCATAGGTAATTCTACCTAAAAGCACTCCATCATCACTTACAACCGCTAAAACACTCAAATCATAATCTTCTACTATATCAATAGCCTTTTGTATATCTTCATGATCTTTAATGCTATAACATTTATATTTTTCGCTATTATTTTTAATAATATCTGCAAAACTTAGTTTAAAATCCCAAATCAAAAGATCACTTAAGTTGATAGCATTACAAAGCTTTCCTTGATTATCTATGATATAAACTTGAAAAATTTGATCCACTTGTCCTGAGTGTTTTAAAATTCTATATCTTTTAATAGCCTTTTCTATACTCTCATCAATAGAAGCTGTGAAAATTTCTGTTTGCATATAAGCACCAGCGGTATTTTCATCATAATTTTTAAGGCGTAAAATTTCTTCTTTATCTTCGGAACTTAAGCGGTTTAAAATGGCTAAAGTTTTTTGTGGATTTAACTCTTCAAAACGCTTAATCAAATCTGTTGCATCATCACTTTCAAGCTCTTCTACCGCTTTTGCAATCTTTATAATACTTAAGTGTTCTAAAATATCTTCTAAGATATGTTCAGGCGTTATAGTAGCTACATTTGCAAGTGTGTAAGTATCAAAAGATTTAAGAGTTTGCAAATAAAGCTCTTCGTTATATCTTTTGATAGTCTTTAGGGCTTCATTGGTTTCATAGGTGCTTTGATCTTTGGAAATATTTTTTAAAAGTTCTTGTGCTTCTAAAAAATCATTCATCATCTCAAAGCTCCATAGAATTTTCTATATTTTGTTCTTTTGGTGGATTTTTATAGTTTTCATCAATGCTTTGCAGGCGGTTTTCATACTCTTTTGCCATTTTTAAAAATTCTTCTTTGTTTTTACCGCTTAGGCTTGATTTTGGAATTTTTACTATGGTTTCAGGATTAATTGCTTTGTTATTTAGATAAAGTCCAAAATGCAAATGTGGCCCAGTGCTCATACCAGTAGAGCCTACATAAGCAATCACTTGGCCTTGTTTAACTTTTTGACCGCGTTTGATTTTTGCAAAACGGCTAAGATGAGCATATAAAGTCATATAACCTGATACATGCTTTACTTGTACAACCTTACCATAACCACCTTTTGTTCCAACAAAACTAATCGTCCCATCTCCTGCGCTTTTAACCGGAGTACCCGTTGGAGCAGCATAGTCAATACCTAAATGCGCTCTATAGCGTTTTAAGATAGGATGATATCTTGCCCTAGTAAAGCGATCTGAAATTCTTGTGTATTTAACAGGTTTGGTTAAAAAGAAATTTTCAAGCTCTTTTCCTTGAGCATTATAATAAGAATCTTTATATAAAAACACAGAATATTCTTTACCTCTAATGTTAGCTAAAGCTGCTTGGATGTTAATGTCGCCAAAAAGTCTTCCTAATCTTCTTTTTTGCTCATAAATTAATACTACGCTATCGCCTTTTCTGACATTTTTAAAATTAACACTATTTTTAAAAGCTCTCACCATAGCTCTTGCTAAGGTTACACTGCCACTTTCATCATAAACATCTTGATAAGCTGAGTTATTAATAGCTACGCGAATAGTTCTTTTTTCTTTAGTGTAAGAAATAGGGGTAAAACTCAATACGAATTTGTTTTCATTATTTTTGTAAATATGAATTTGTAAATCATCACTAATTGGGATTAAAACTTGTTCAAGCTCACCTTGCTCATCTTTTAGCATTTGGTATTTAACACCACTTGTGATTTCTGCGCTTAGTTCTTTATCTTCGGTGTCAAGATTATAATATAAATTAAGTGGTATAGAATGATCTTGTAAAAAATCAAGCAAGGTTTTGCCATTTTCCCAAGAAAGTTCTTCAATACTTGAAATAGCAAAAAGTTTTATGGATATAAGTAAAGATATGAAAATTTTTTTCATGATAATCTAAAGCCTTCTAAAATTTAAACATAAATTTGTATTTTACTTAATTTTTCTTACAATTTTGTAAGGAAAAAACAATATAATTTATTTTTTACACTTTTTAAGGAGTATAAATTGTCAAGAATTATCTTAGTGCTTTGCTGTTTTTTAGCATTTTTGCAAGCTAAAAATTTTGATTTAATACAAACAAAACTTGAAAAAGTAGATGATATTTATGGTTATATAAAAGATGATCCTAGAATTTTATTGCACTCAAGTGGTATAGTTGTACATGAAATTGATACGCAAAAATCTATCATTGCAAGAGCTAGTGTGATAGGGCGTGAAAATGGCTTAGTTAAATTACAATTTAAAGTTTTTGATATGTTAGCTCAAGATGCTATGCCTTTGCCAAATGTATTGCCACAAGTAGGCGATAAAATAGTTTTAAATTATTTATACGATAGAGCTTTGATTGTAGCTCCTGATAAAAGTGTGTATGATTTTATAGCGCAAAAATTAAATGGAATTTATTTTTTACACCCTGATTTATTTGGTGCTCATATGATACAAGAATACCGCCAAACCCCAAGAAGATCAGATTTTAGATCTTTTTGTTCAAAAAATGCTGTTGGGCTTTTAGTGGTAGCTTTAGAAAATAAAGCTGAGATAGTTGATTGTCAAGACTTTGGCAAGATTGAAGAATTTGCCATACCGCAAGCTCAAAGTTTGCAAATTCCATTTTATTCAAGAATTACAGGTTATAAAAGTGATATTTTTAGCTTAAATGATGAGGCTATTGGAAATTATTATGTATATTATGAAAAATTAATTAGTTTAACTAGAGAAAAATAATGCAAGAAATTCATCAAAAATTCTTTCAAGATCTTTTAGGGGTTGAAAATGCGCATTTTGATCCTATCCATAAAAGAGCGTATAGTTATGATGCTACTAAAAAGCATTATTTGCCTGATGGGGTGCTTTTTCCAAGAGATGAAAATGATATTAGTCAAATTCTAAAATATTGTGATGAAAATAAAATCATCGTTATTCCTAGGGGCTCAGGCAGTGGATTTACCGGTGGAAGCTTAGCTGTTAACGGTGGAGTGGTGTTAAGCTTTGAAAAACATATGAATAAAATTTTAGAAATTGATCTTGAAAATTTAGTCGCAGTGGTACAGCCTGGTGTGATAAATATGGCTTTGCAAGAAAAAGTAAAAGAATATGGTTTATTTTATCCACCTGATCCTGCTAGTATGGAGTATTCTTCTTTAGGGGGAAATGTAAGCGAAAATGCAGGGGGTATGAGGGCTGCTAAGTATGGTATAACTAAAGATTATGTAATGGCTTTAAGAGCTGTTTTACCTAATGGAGAAATTATTAGAGCAGGTAAAAGAACCATAAAAGATGTAGCGGGTTATAATCTAGCTGGAATTTTAATAGCAAGTGAGGGATCTTTGGCTGTGCTTAGCGAGATTACATTAAAACTAGTTGCTTTGCCAAAGTTTAAAAAGACAGCTATGGGGATTTTTAATAGCATTGATGAAGCGATGAATGCAGTTTATAAAACTTTAGCTAAAGGTGTAACTCCTGTATCTATGGAATTTTTAGATCAACTAAGCATACAAGCATTAGAGCAAAAATTCCAAAAAGGCTTGCCTATGGATGCGGGTGCGATTTTAATCGCTGATGTAGATGGTAATATAGAAGAGGCTTTGGAAGCAGATTTAAAAATCTTGCAAGAGAGTTTTTATGAATCTGGCGTAAGAGAGTTTAAAATAGCAAAAGATGAGCAAGAAGCAGCTAATATTTGGTTTGCTAGAAGAAATTGCTCTCAAAGCATAGCAATGTATGGAAATTTAAAGCTTAATGAAGATATTACAGTACCGCGTTCAAAACTACCTGAGCTTTTAAAAGGCATAGCTGAAATTTCTAAAAAATATGGTTTTAAAATCCCTTGTTTTGGTCATACTGGCGATGGTAATGTGCATACTAATGTAATGGTAAGTGATAAAAACAATCCTGAATTAGTTAAAAAAGGTTATGAAGCCGTGGAAGAGGTGTTTAAGCTTACGGTCTCTTTAGGTGGGACTTTAAGTGGAGAGCATGGTATAGGCATTTCAAAGGCTCCTTTTATGAAGCTTGCTTTTAGTGAAGCTGAAATGGACTTAATGAGAAATATCAAAAAGGCATTTGATCCAAATAATATACTCAATCCTTTCAAAATGGGACTTTGATGAGTTTTAAAAACTTATTTAAAATTCTTTTAGCTTTAAGAGATAAAGAAATTTTAAATTATGCTGCGGCTTTGAGTTTTTATACTATCTTGTCTTTAATACCGCTTTTGTTTTTGTGTTTTTGGGTTTTTACCCAAATTCCAAGTTTTGAAATGTATCAAGAAAGAATTAAAAATTTAATTTTTACTTTTTTAATCCCAACTCAACAAGAATTAATCATACAATACATCAATACATTTTTAAAAAACAGCGTAAATTTAGGACTTATAGGACTTTTGGCTATGGCTTTGACTTCTTTGGCTTTTTTTTCAGGTTATGATTATGTGATTAATAAGCTTTTAGAGGAAGATTCTAAAAGTCTTTGGCACAGTATAAGTTCTTATTGGACTTTAGCAACCTTAACCCCACTTGGGCTTGGAGTGAGTTTTTATATTTCAGGTTTTATACAAAAAACCTTAGATGATTTTAATATTGCTTTAAATTTTTTTGAGATTTTACCCTATGTGATTATATGGGCTTTATTTTTTGTATCTTATTCAAGTTCAGTAAGCAAAAAAGGTGATTTAAAAACCTTACTTATTAGTTCTTTTGGCGCTTCTGTGATTTGGTATATTTCTAAGATGATTTTTGTGTATTATGCTGTATATAATAAAACTTATTTAAATGTATATGGTTCTTTTTCTGTAATATTATTTTTCTTTTTGTGGATTTATATATCTTGGATTATTTATCTTTTGGGCTTAAAGGCTTATTTGCTTTTAAATCAAGAAAATAAAGGGAATAAGCCCAAGAGAAATTATAAAAAGAGCTAAGTGTTTATTAAATATAGCGATTAAAGATAAAATTAAATAAATAAAATAAAACACAAAAGGTATTGATAGATTAATTGCATGCATTTTAAACTCAAAAAAATGTATTAAATATAAATCTAATAAATTTCCATAAGAAAAAATATGCAAGATTAAAACCAAAGGATAAAATATTATAAAGGCTAAGCTTAAAGGTATGGCTAAAAATTGCTGAAAGCTAAGTAGAGGAAAAAAGTATAATACAGGGATAATCATTGCTAAAAAAGTCCAGATATTTAGCAAAAAAGCATGAGTAAAATTTGAAAATTGATCTTTAAAATGATGAAGATATAAATAAATATAAAAAACTCCTAAAATAGAAAATAAAAACCCAACGCTAAAAAGAAGTTTTGGAAAAATGCTAATGCAAAATGCTATACTTAAAAATAAAAATTTAAAACTGAGTATTTTAATATTTTTACTAAATAAATAAAAAGCAAAAAGACTCATTAGTAAAGCTCTTGCATAAGAAGGGCTAAAGTCTATTAAAAATATATAAAAAATTAAAAGCAAGAAAGCAAAAATACTAATATCAAGCTTTAAACTTCTATAAGGAAAATATCGTTTATGAAAAAAAGCGTATAAAGGAGCAAAAATCAAAAAGCAAAAGCTAAATAATAAGCCCAAATGATATCCGCTAATAGCAATTAAATGCGCGATATTATAAAAATTTACATCACTTCTAAGTTCACTTGATACATTTTTTGCAAAAAATAAAGCCCCGTAAAATTCTTTGATTTTTTCATTTTGATGTTGATTTAAAAAATACCTTATTAGTGTATTTTCTTTTTGTGTTTTGGTTTTGTTAAAATCATAACTTGGCGCATAAAAACTTTTACTAAGATAATCTTTAAAGTTAATATTTTTAGTGATAATTCTAAGATTTATCACATCATTTTTACTTAAATTTAGATCTTTAAAGCTAGTGGTGTAAAAAATAAAATTAGAATTTTTGAGTTTTAAAACTTGATATTTTTTACCTTTTTTATTAGTTTTTTCATAAGAAGATAAAACGATATTATCTTTAAGTAATAAATGCTTAGTAAGTTTAAAATTTTGATATTTTTTATACTCATAGAAGAGATTTAAACTAAAAATTGCTAAAAAACATAATAATAAAATAAAAAATTCTCTATAAGTTTCTTTTATAGAGAATTTTAAATTCATTTTTTCTTAGAAAAACGTGATAAATATAACCATATAATAAAAATTAAAGTGATTATAAAAGCAGGAGCTATGTAAGGATAGTTGGTAAATGCTTCAAAAGCTTCTTTTAGGGTATTTCCAAAAATAAAACCAGCATAACCTAAAATAACAGCCCAAATCAAACTAGCTAAGGAATTGATGATAAAAAATCTTACAAAGCTAAATTTACAAAGACCTGCTGCTATAGGAATGATAGTCTTTACTCCATAGATAAATTTTTGCACTACTAAAAGCAAATCACCATATTTTTTGATTTTCATCATAGCAAGAGCGATTTTTCTTCTATGATTTTTAAAATAAGGCATTATGTCTTTTTTATAGTATTTTCCCAAGATAAATAATAAAGTTGAGCCTATGGTATTAGCTAAAAAGGCTAAAAATATACACAAATGCAAATCAAGTTTGGTAGAACTTGCACAAAGTACCCCGGCAGCAAGTATAGCAACCATACCTCCACCAAAAGAATAAAAAAATAAAATCAAATAGCCATAAGTGCTTAGATTATCTATCATTTCTTGCATGAAAAACCTTATCTTGCAAAATCAACAGCTCTAAGCTCTCTGATGACATTGACTTTTATTTCACCAGGGTATTGAACTTTTTCTTGAATTTCTTCAGCTATTTCTTTAGCTAAAAGTACAGATTCATCATCATTAACTAATTTTGCATTAACAATAACTCTAATTTCCCTACCAGCATTAATAGCATAAGCTTTTTTAACCCCTTCTTTACTTTTTGCTATATCTTCAAGCTCACTCACTCTTTTTAAGAAGGCTTCTAAAACCTCACGTCTTGCACCAGGACGCGCAGCGCTTAGTGTATCTGCTGTACAAACTGCAGCTGATTCTATGCTAATAGCTTCTTCATGTCCATGGTGAGCATAAATTGCATTAATCACAACAGGATGTTCTTTATATCTTTTGCAAAGTTCAGCTCCTAAATCTACATGAGAACCTTCAAATTCATGTGTTAAAGCCTTGCCTATATCGTGTAAAATTCCAGCTCTTCTTGCTAATTTTTCATCCCCACCACACTCAGCTGCTATGATTCCAGCTAAATGTGCCACTTCTAAAGAATGTGCTAGAGCATTTTGGCCATAACTTGCTCTATATCTTAATTTTCCTATTAATTTAACAATTTCAGGATGTATATTATTAAGTCCTAGATCCATTACTATAGTTTGACCTTCTTCTAAGATATTATCTTCAAATTCTTTGCAAACTTTTTCATGAATTTCTTCTATTTTTGCAGGTTGTATTCTGCCATCTTCAACTAAAAGCTCAATCACTTTTGTAGCAATGGCGCGTCTATAAAGATTAAAACAACTTACTATAATCGCTCCAGGTGTATCATCGATGATAATATCAACACCCAAAACCATTTCTAAGGTTTTAACATTTCTTCCTTCTTTACCTATAATACGACCTTTTAGTTCATCATTTTTGATATTTACTACATTGATTAATCTTTCAGCAGCAAATTCTCCTGCAAATCTTGAAGTGGCTTGTGCTAAGATAAAATTAGCCTTTCTTTTAGCTTCATTTCTAGCTTCTTCTTCGTATTTTCTAACAATATGAGCAATCTCAGCTCTTGAGTTTTCTTCCACTTTTTGTAAGACAATGTTTTTTGCCTCTTCTTGTGTAAGACCAGCTGAATGTTCAAGGATTTTTAAAACATCATTTAGTTTTGTTTCATAGTTTTGTTTTAAATTTTCATTTTCCTCATGTAAAGCTTTTATAACTTGTTGCTCTTTTGCTAATTTATTTTTGTTTTCTTCATGAAGTTTTTCTTGATAATGAAGATTTTGTTCTTTTTTGTTAAGCTCTTCTAGTTTAATAGAATGCTCTTTTTGTAGTTTTTGAATTTTTTCATCGAATTTTTTCTTTGCTGCAAATTCAGCTTCAGCAACTGAATTTTTAGCATCTTTAAGTGTTAATTCAGCTTCATATTCAATGGCTTTTGCTTTTGCTTTTGCTTGCTCTAAAAAGATATTGAAATTTGCATCATTAATCTTTTTGGCGACTATATACCCAATCCCTCCGCCTATAAAAACGGCTATTAATGCGACTAATATTTCTATCATTGTTTTTAACTTTCCTAAAATATTTTTTATAAGGGTTTATATAAAAATTTCCTTTTATATCATGATCTTGGCTAAAAAATTGATCAGATTTTGCATCTATCATTTGCGTAAAAATAACCAAAGGTTTTTTATAAGAAATGCTTTCAAAAAACCTATCGTAAAAACCTTGACCATGACCGATTCTTCCTAATTTTGCATCTACACCTATTACAGGGATAATCGCAACATCAATACGAGTTTGCAAAAAAGAATCTTTTGGTTCATATACCCCAAAGCTCTTTTTTTCAAGAGCTAATCTTAATTTTACTACCTTTAAACTTTTATCTTGCATAAATGGGACGAAAATTTGATATTTTTTTGTTAGAAAATGTCTGAATTTATAAAGATTAATTTCATATTTTAAAGGAATATATATAAGGATATTTTTACAATTTTTGTATAAATTTAGAATTTTCATTATTTCTTGAAAAACTAAAAAATCCCTTTTGTATTGATACTTTAATTTTAAATGCATTTTGGATTTTTGTTTTATTCTAAAATTGTTTTTTATCAAGGCTTTCCTTAAAGTTTTTAACTTTTTATGTTATACTTTTAAGCTTAAAAAATCATAAGGATAAGAATTGAAATTTAAAATTTTTTTAGTAATTTTTATCGCGGTATTTTTTGCTTCATGCTCTAGTGATAAAGAAAATTCTAGTACTGAAAATACAGACAATGCAAGTTTGACTCAAAGTGAAAATACTGATTTTACTTTGAAATTTTTAGATGGTAGAAAAATGTATGTGAAATATCATGAGCAAGCATTTAATTTTGATGATACGGCTAAAGCTAAGTTGTTTGTTTTTTTTACAAGTTGGTGTGCGCCTTGTAAGGCTCAAATTCCACATTTAAATAATCTAAATAAAAAATATCAAGACAAATTTGAAGTAATAGCACTTTTTTTAGAAGAAAATAAAGAGCAAGAAATATTAACTTTTATAGAAGATGAAAAAATGAAATTTCCAGTGGCTATAGGGGGGAATAATTTTGTTTTTTCCAAGGTTTTAAATGTCAGTTCTGTGCCAACAATGGTGTTGTTTAATGCAAAAGGCGAAAAGATTAAAGAGTATTTAGGGATAATTCCTGAAGAAATGTTAGATATAGATATACAAAAAGCGATAATGTAATGTTTGGATTTTTAAAAAATGGTTTGAAAAAAACCTTAGAAAGTATTCATTTAGTTAAGGCTTCAAATAAAATCATTACCAAAGATTTACTTGAAGAAATGCTTTTAGAAGCTGATGTAGCGTATGAAATAGTTGAAGAGATTATTTACTATCTTCCTCCAAATGATGAGGTTAAAAAGGCTGATTTAGAGCGTGTTATGGGGACTTATTTTATTTATGATAAACCAGAACTTGCTAATGCCAAGCCTTTTGTGGATTTGATTTTAGGTGTAAATGGGGTAGGTAAGACTACAAGTATTGCTAAAATGGCGCATTTACATAAAGAAAATGGCGAAAAAGTTATACTTGGAGCTTGTGATACTTTTAGAGCAGGAGCCATAGAGCAGTTAAAGTTATGGGCGCAAAAATTAGATATAGATATCATAGCTACTTCACAAGGACATGATCCTTCAGCAGTTGCTTATGATGCTATTTCTAAAGCTTTGGCAAAAAACTATGATAGGGTTATTTTAGATACAGCAGGACGCTTGCAAAATCAAAAAAATCTTGCTAATGAGCTTGAAAAAATCGTTCGCATAAGTGATAAAGCTATGCAAGGAGCTCCTCATAGAAAAATCCTTGTGCTTGATGGCACTCAAGGTGTGGCAGGAATTTTACAAGCAAAAGCTTTTAATGATTTAGTAAAACTTGATGGAGTGATTATTACAAAACTTGATGGAACTGCTAAAGGTGGAGCTTTATTTAGCATAGCAAGAGAGCTTGAACTTCCTATTTTATATGTAGGAGTAGGAGAGCAACTAGGACAAATTCATGAGTTTAATCCTAGTGAATATGTTAAAACTTTAGTTGAAGAGATTTTTGCATAATTTATGGCTAAAAAACATATTTTATTTGAATGCCAAGCTTGTGGAAATCAACAAAGCAAATGGCTAGGAAAATGTCCTGAGTGTGGTTCTTGGGATAGTTTTGTTGAGTTAAAGCAAGAACAAATTAAGGTTTTAAAAGAGTTAAATTCACTCTCAAATACTCCAAGTTCTGCAGTATGTATAAATGATGTTATAGCAGAAAATTTCACACGTATTAGTACTGATGATAATGAGCTTGATTTAGTTTTAGGTGGTGGGCTTGTTGTGGGTTCTTTGGTGTTAATTGGGGGTTCACCCGGAGTTGGAAAATCCACGCTTTTATTAAAAATTGCTTCGAATTTGGCTAAAAGTGGTAAAAAAGTGCTTTATGTAAGTGGAGAGGAGAGTAAATCTCAAATCAAACTGCGTGCAGATCGTTTGAATGCAAATTGTGAAAATTTATTTTTACTTACTGAACTTTGCTTGGAAGATATTTTAAGCGAGCTTTCTAAAAAAGATTATGAAATTTTAATTATTGATTCTATTCAAACTTTATATTCTAATAAAATTACTTCAGCAGCAGGTAGTATCACTCAAGTTAGAGAAATTACTTTTGAGTTAATGCGCTATTCTAAGGCTAATAATATTAGCACTTTTATCATAGGTCATATCACTAAAGATGGGGCTATAGCTGGACCTAGAATTTTAGAGCATATGGTAGATGTAGTGCTTTATTTTGAAGGTGATGCTAATAAAGAAATAAGAATTTTAAGAGGTTTTAAAAATCGTTTTGGAAATATTTCTGAAGTTGGTATTTTTGAAATGACTTCTAAGGGTTTAATTAGTGCTAAAGATATAGCTAATAGATTTTTTACGCGTGGTAAGGCAGTAAGTGGTAGTGCTTTAAGCGTGGTAATGGAAGGAAGCAGAGCCTTAGTGCTAGAAATTCAAGCCTTAGTTTGTGAGAGTGCTTACCCAAAACGCAGCGCAACAGGTTATGAAAAAAACCGTTTAGATATGCTCATAGCTTTACTTGAGAGAAAGCTTGAAATTCCTTTGGGGCATTATGATGTGTTTATTAATGTAAGTGGTGGGGTGAAAATTAGTGAAACTGCGGCAGATTTAGCGGTGGTTGCGGCCATTATTTCAAGTTTTAAAAACCGCCCTTTAAGTAAAGATAGTGTTTTTGTGGGTGAGCTTAGTTTAAATGGTGAAATCAAAGAAGTATTTTCGCTTGATGTGCGTTTAAAAGAAGCTAAAATGCAAAAATTTAAAAATGCCATAGTGCCTGTAAAACCTATGGAAGACCTTGGTTTAAAATGTTTTGTAGCCAAAGAATTACGTGAGGTTTTAGAATGGATGTAAAATTTGATGTAATTATTATAGGTTCAGGTCTTGGAGGCTTAAGTGCGGGTGCTTTTTTAGCTAGAAATGGAAAAAAAGTTTTAGTTTTAGAACAGCATTCTTTAATCGGTGGTTGTGCTACTTGTTTTAAAAGAAAAGGCGCTTTGATTGATGCGGGGCTTCATGAGATGGATTTAGGTGAAGCAAAAACTGATATGAAGCATTTGGTTTTTGAAAAACTTGGTATAAAAAATAAAATTGAAATTTTACCTTTACCAAGTGCATGGAGTATTAAAAGTAAAAATTATAATCTAACTTTACCCCATGGCATAGAAAAAGTAAAAGAGGTTTTGAAAAAAGAATTTCCACAAGAAAGTAAAGGTATTGATAAGTATTTTAAAGCTATAAAAACGCAAGCTTATGCTATTCGAAGATTTCCTTGGGATTTAAAATTAAGTGAATTATTGTTATTTCCATTTAGCACTTCTTGGATATTTATTAAAAACAGATTGTTTAATAAAAAAGTTTATGATGTTTTAAATGCTTATATTAAAAATGATAAGCTAAAAAAGATTTTAAACGCAAATTTAAGTTATTATCATCATGATAGTAAAGAATTTATTTTTAGTTTTCATGGTATTGCTCAAAAGCATTATTATGATGGTGGGGTGTATATTAAAGGTGGCTCGCAAGCTTTAAGTGATGCTTTGGCTGAGGTTATCAAAGAAAATCAAGGACAGGTTTTAGCTAAGGCTGAAGTTGTTAAAATACTCACAAAAGATCAAAAAGCTTATGGAGTAGAATACATTCAAAATAATCAAAAACACACCATCCATGCGCAAAATATCATCGCAAATTGTGATCCTTTAATCGCATATAAAGACTTGCTTAAAGATTTAAATTTAACCCAAGAAATCAAAGCAATAGAATCTAAAAAGCGTGCTTGTTCTTTGGTAAGTGCTTATTTTATTTATGATAAAGATATTTCTAAAATTTATGAAAATATGGATTATTGTAATTTTATATTCGAAGATGATTTTTTAAATAGCTCATATGAAAATACTAATATTTTAAAACTAGATATCAAAAAAAGACCTATGGCTTTTGTAAATTATTCTAAGATTGATAGTGGTTTAGCTAGTGATAAATACATAGGTGTTGTAGCTTTTAGTTCAAATTATAGTGAATGGGATTTAAATAAGCAAGATTATAAAGCTAAAAAAGAAGAAGTATTAAAAGCCATAGTGCAAAGGCTTGATGAGATTTTTCCAAATTTAAGTTCATGTTTAATCCATCAAGAATTAGCTACGCCAAAAACTATACAAAGATACACTAAAGCTTATGAGGGTACAATTTATGGATTTTCTCAAGATCAAGAAGGAGCTAAATATAGATTGCATTATAAAAGTAAAAGTATAGAAAATTTATATTTTGCTAATGCTTTTATATTTCCTGGTGGTGGTTTTACAGGTACGATTTTGGGTGGATATTTTTGCGCTAATAAAATGAATTTTCATTAAAATATAAGCAATTTTTTTTTATAATATTAGCTTTGAAATATTTATTCTGCTAAGGATTTTTTAATGAAAGATTTATTTTTATTTAGTTCTTTTATAGATTCTAGTCACACTTTTGCATACTTTTTTCATTTGGGTATAGTAGTTGTGATTTCTTTGATTTTAGCAAAACTTGCTACAAGATCTATGCAAATTGTCCCAAGAGGTAGTCAGAATTTAGCTGAAGCTTATATGGAAGGCATTTTAAGTATGGGTAGGGATACTATGGGTAGTGATGAAGCTGCTAGAAAATACTTGCCTTTAGTTGCAACTATAGGTTTTATGGTGTTTTTTAGTAATATTATAGGAATCATCCCAGGTTTTGAAGCTCCAAGTGCTAGTTTAAATTTTAGTGCTTCTTTGGCTATTATAGTATTTGTGTATTATCATTTTGAAGGTATTAGAACTCAAGGATTTTTTAAGTATTTTGCACATTTCATGGGACCAGTGAAAATTCTAGCGCCTTTAATGTTTCCTATAGAAGTGGTTTCTCATTTTTCAAGAGTTATTTCTTTATCTTTCCGTTTGTTTGGTAATATTAAAGGAGATGATTTATTCTTAGCAGTTATTTTAGCTCTTGTGCCTTGGGTTGCACCACTACCTGCTTATATGCTTTTAACTTTTATGGCATTTTTACAATCTTTTATTTTTATGATTTTAACTTATGTTTATTTAGCAGGTGCAACTGTAGTTGATGAACATCATTAATTTTTAAAAAGCAAAAATATTTTTTGCTTTTTTCCTTTTTTAATCTTCTTCTTTTATTCTTTTTTAAACTCTTTTTGAAATAAAAAACGCTAGAATAAACAAAAAATTCTAAGGAAAATTTTAATGTTTGAAGTTGTTATAGGACTTGAAGTTCATGCACAATTAAATACAAAAACAAAAATCTTTTGTTCGTGTGCAACTTCTTTTGGAGAAAAATCAAATACTAATGTATGCCCAACATGTTTAGCTTTGCCAGGTGCTTTGCCTGTATTAAATCAAGAAGCAGTGAAAAAAGCTATAGCATTTGGAAAAGCAGTTAATGCAACTATAAATAAAAAAAGTATTTTTAATAGAAAAAATTATTTTTATCCTGATTTACCAAAAGCTTATCAAATTTCGCAATTTGACATTCCTATAGTGGAAAATGGCGAGTTGTTTATCAATGTAAATGGAGAAAATAAACGCATAGGTATCACTAGAGCTCATTTAGAAGAAGATGCAGGGAAAAATATACATGAGAGTAATTTTTCAAAAGTAGATTTAAATAGAGCAGGTACACCTTTGCTTGAAATCGTTAGCGAGCCTGAACTTAGAAGTTCTGATGAGGCAGTGGCTTATTTGAAAAAGCTTCATTCTATTATAAGATTTTTAGATATTTCGGATGCAAATATGCAAGAAGGTAGTTTTAGATGTGATGCTAATGTTAGTATTCGTCCTAAAGGTGATGATAAACTTTATACTAGAGTAGAGATTAAAAACTTAAATTCATTTCGTTTTATCCAAAAGGCGATTGAGTATGAAGTAAAACGCCAAAGTGAAGCTTGGGAAGATGGAAAATACGATCAAGAAGTTGTACAAGAAACAAGATTATTTGATACAGTTAATTTAGTTACTAGAAGCATGAGAGGTAAGGAAGATTCTGCTGAATATAGATATTTTCCTGATCCTGATCTTTTACCTGTAATTTTAGATGATGAAATGTTAAATCAAGATATACCTGAACTTCCTGATGAGAAAAAAGCTAGATTTGTTAGTGAATTAGGTATTAAAGAAAGTGATAGTGAAGTGATTGTATCTTCATTAGATCTTTGTAGGTATTTTGAGTATTTAATTGATCAAAAATTAAACCCAAAACTTTGTGTTACTTGGCTTACGACAGAATTAATGGGACTTTTAAAAGGTGAGTTAACTATAGAAAACTCACCTATAAAACAAGAAAAATTAGCTATTTTGATCAAACGTATAGAAGAAGGTGTTATTAGCGCTAAAGCAGGTAAGGATATTTTAGCTTATGTGTTTGAAAATATAGAAGTTGAAATTGATGATGCTATTGAAAAACTTGGTTTAAAACAGGTTAGTGATGATGGTGCTATTGAAAAGATTATTGATGAAATTTTAGCAAATAATGAAGATAAAGTAGCTGAATATAAAAGCGGTAAAGACAAACTTTTTGGTTTCTTTGTTGGTCAGGCAATGAAAGCAGGCAAGGGTGCATTTAATCCTGCTAAAGTGAATGAAATTTTAAAAGCAAAACTTGGTTAAATATGAAAATAGCAGTTGTTGGTGCAGGAAAATGGGGAAGCGCTTTATATGATGCATTGAGTGTTAAAAATGAATGCGTAATAACTTCTTTTCACAAAAAAGATCTTTCTTATTTTGTTAGCACCAAAGAAGCTTTAGAATATGAATATTTAGTTTTTGCTTTATATGCTCAAGGAATACATGAGTGGCTTGCAAATAATTTTAAAGATTTAAATCAAAAAATTCTTGTAGCTTCTAAGGGTATTGATTGTAAAAGTTTAAAATTTATGGATGAGGTTTTTGGTGAGTTCATAAGTAGCGATAGACTTTGTTTTTTAAGTGGTCCCTCTTTTGCAAGTGAAGTTTTAGAAAAAAAACCTTGTGCTTTGGTTGTTAGCGGTAAAAATCAAGATCTTTGTAATCAATTTGCAAGTTTTTTTCCAAATTATATTAAAACCTATACAAGTTCTGATGTTAAAGGTGCTGAAATTTGTGGTGCATATAAGAATGTTTTAGCAATTGCAAGCGGGGTTTGCGATGGTTTAAATTTAGGTAATAATGCAAGAGCTTCTTTGGTTTCAAGAGGCTTGGTGGAAATGCACCGTTTTGGGCAGTTTTTTAACGCTAAAGAAGAAACATTTTTAGGACTTAGTGGGGCTGGAGATTTATTTTTAACAGCTTCTAGTAATCTATCAAGAAATTATAGAGTAGGTTTAAGTTTGGCTAGTGGCAAAAATATAAAAGATATTTTAATGGAGCTTGGAGAGGTAGCCGAAGGAGTACAAACTGCTTATGCTATACATTCTTTATCGAAGCAATTTCAAATTTATACCCCGATTGTTAATGAAGTAGTCTTAATGCTAGAGGGTAAGAATGCTTGGGAATCTTTGAAAGATTTGATGTCATCAAAGGAGGAAATATCATGATTATCAAAAATGCAAAAATTTATGGTGAGCAAAAGCTTGATCTTAAAATAGAAGATGGAAAAATCACTCAAATTGCTAATGATTTAAATGATGATGAGCATATTGTTGATATAGAAGGTAAGACTTTACTTCCTTCGTTTATTGATTTAAATGTTAGTTTGCTTGATAATGAATTTAGTATAGATAAATTATATGATCTTGAAAAAGCATGCTTAAAAGGTGGGGTGGGGACTATTGTTTTAAAAGATAGTTTAGAAGCTAACACTCAAGGCTATGCGCTTTATTTTGATAAATTAAAATCTTTAGATATTAATGTTTTACCTACTATTAATGTATTAGATAAAACAGAAAAATTAAAAAATATTGCTACCTTAATTGATATGGGCGCAAAAGGCTTAGAGCTTTCAAGTACTTTAGGTGCAAATTATTTAAGACAATGCATGCAATATGCTAATATGAAATCAACTCCGGTGTTTTTAAAGTGTTTTGATGAGAGTTTTGATGATCATGGAGTGATGAATGATGGACAAACAAGCTTTGAATTAGGACTAATAGGAATTAGCGATATAGCTGAAACTAGTGAAGTGGCAAAAATGAAAGAACTAGTGGAATTTTATAAAAACAAAGCTTGTTTTAGCTCTTTAGCAATTGCAAGATCATTTGAGTTATTGCATGATCAATATAGTGAAATTTCAATCCATCATTTAATTAAAGATGAAAGTATATGTGAAAATTTCAACACTCAAGCAAAAATCTTACCTCCTTTAAGAGCAAAAGATGAATTAATAAGCCTTAAAAAATTACTTCAGAATAAAAAAATTACTTTCTTAAGCTCTTTGCATACTCCTAGCACTAAAAAAGATTTAGCTTTTGATGAAGCAGATTTTGGAGTTAATGCTATAGCTATGTATATGAGTTTATGTTTTACATATTTAGTAAAAGAAGGTATCTTAACTTGGAAAGAATTATGTGATTTTACAAGTTATAATCAAGCGCAATTTTTAGGATTAAACAAAGGTAAAATAGAAATTGGCTTTGATGCTGATTTAGTTGTATTTGATGAAAAACTTTCTTTTAGTGGAGAAGGTTTATATGTAAATGATATCTTGCAAGGTAAGGTAGAGAAAAGCTTTATAACAGGAAAAGTTTTTAGCATTTAAGCTAAAAACTTTTATTTATTTTGCATAGCTTGTGCTACTTGAGCTGAGCTATTTCTAATTTTTTCCATACACTCTCTAGCCTCTTTAGCTAAGTCCACACTTTGATTTACGCCACTTAAACCATCTTTTATACTTTGTACTACTTCAGCTGTTACATTTCTAATAGAATTAATGGTAGTAGTAATTTCATTTACTGAATGTCCGGTTCTTTCAGCTAGATTTCTAACCTCATCAGCAACAACAGCAAAACCTCTACCATGCTCACCTGCACGCGCTGCTTCAATAGCCGCATTTAGTGCTAAAAGATTAGTTTGATCAGCTATATCGCTAATAGTTTGGATAATATTTTTGATTTCTTCAGATTGCTCATTTAATGATGAAACCAAATTACTACTATTATTCATCATATCAGCAATGCCCTGAATATTTTGAACTGTATTTTCTATAACGCTATCACCTTCTTGGGTTAAATTATCATTTTGCTCAGCTAATTCGCTGATAAGTTTTAATTTTTCCTCATCTCTTACAACTTGTTCGGTAATATCTGTTGCAAATTTAATAACTTTGTAAATTTCTCCATCATCATTTTTGATAGGATTATAACTTGCTTCTAAATGGATTAGCTTGTTATTTTTACCAAAGCGTATGAATTTTCCTGATTGAAATTTACCACTTCTTAGTTCTTCCCAAAAAATTGTATATTCTTTGGAATTTCTAAATTTTTCTTCACAGAACATACTATGGTGTTTTCCTTTGATTTCACTTAATGAATAACCCATAGTTTGAGTGAAGTTTTCATTAGCATTTAAAATCTCTCCATAAGGATTAAATTCAATAATAGCCATAGAACGATTAGCTGCATCTATGGTATTTTTTAGATCAAGCATTTCATAGTGTCTTTGAGTGATATCATTAGCAAATTTAATAACCTTATATACTTCGTTATTTTGGTTTAAAATAGGGAGATAATTTGCTTCAAGATAGATGTCTTTTCCGCCTTTTGCAATACGTCTAAAAAGACCATTTCTTGATTTACCACTTTTTAAATCTCTCCAAAAATCAACATAGCGCTGTGATTTTACTACCTCAGGTAGGCAAAACATACTATGGTGCTTTCCTTTGATCTCTTCTAGGGAGTAATTCATGGTTTTTAGAAAATTTTCATTGGCGCTAATGATGGTTCCGTCTGTTTGGAATTCTATCATTGCCATAGTTTTACTTATAGCATTAAGTATATCTTGAAAGGCTTGATTAGATTGCTCTAATTGAGTAATTTGTTCATTAATTTTTTTCTTGTTGATAAACATAAAACCCCTTTATAAAATAATTTGGAATTATATAGTGTTTTTTAAAATAAATAATTTGTTTATATTAGTTTTTTGTTAAATTAGAAAATTTTTCTTGCAAAGAAGTTCTTATTGAATCATTGATTTTTTCACTATCATTTAGATATTGCTCGTTAAGTTTTTCAAACTCTTTTAAAAACTCAAAAAGAGTTTCCTCCCATAAAGCACTATTTTTTTTACTTAAATTCATGGTTTGAATATGATTAAGTTTTCTACTCATATTACTTAAATTTTCTAAAAATTCATCTTTATGATTTTCATTTTGAAGCGTAAAAGTGTTTTGTAAAAGATTGTTTTTGATATTTCTTATTTCTTCATTGATTAGATCACAAAACTCAGGATAAATATCATTTTTTATAGGCTCAAGTAAAGCTTGCTCATCTAATTTTAATGTATATTTTTTAATAGCAAAGAAAAGAATTAAAAAAGCTATCGCGCTAATTAAGAGATAAAAAGCCATTTTTTAAATTTCCTTAAATGGTGCGGTTAGCGAGATTTGAACTCGCACACGCTGAGCGCACCACCCCCTCAAGATGGCGTGTCTACCAATTCCACCATAACCGCATAAAGCCCTAAATAGGGCTTTAAATTAAGCTGCTACTAATGCTTGGAATGGATTAGCATAAAGAGCGATAAGAGCAATAACAAGTGCGTAAATAACTTGAGCTTCAATCATCGCTAAAGCAATAAACATAGTAGTCATTAATTTACCACCAAGACCAGGGTTTCTAGCAGTACCTGCTATAGTTGCTGCTGCAGTGTTACCCATACCGATAGCTCCACCTAAAGCTGCAACACCAAGTCCTAAACCTGCTGCTAAGATAGAAAAAGAAGCTAACCATTGATTCATAGAACCTTCAGCTGCAAATGCAAAACCACTTAAAGCTAGCATTAAAAATACGATTTTTTTCATAGTTTTTCCTTATAAAAATTTAAATCCTTTCGGCTTGCGTATCCCTACTCGTGATTTATAAAAGCGAAATTATATATCAATATAGCTTTAAAATTATTGAAATTTAAATTAATATATCTATTTTAAAACAAATTAAAGTTTTTTTTAGCTACATTAAAAGTTTTTTATAGTTTTATAAATTTAAGGTTATTTTTATGAATGAAAAATTTTCTAAAATAGGTTTTGTATTAGCAGTGGCAGGTTCAGCTGTTGGGCTTGGAAATGCTTGGAAATTCCCAACCTTAGTAGGACAAAATGGAGGCTCAGCCTTTGTGCTTTTGTATTTACTTTTGACTTTGGGAGTAGGTTTTGTGATATTTTTAGCCGAACTTAGCATAGGAAAACTTAGTGAAAAAGATCCTGTAAATGCTTATTATACTTTAGCACCAAAACACAAAAGAGCTTGGTCTATAGTTGGCTTTTCTTTAATAGGTGCTATTTTAATTGTTTCTTTTTATAGTGTGATTATAGGATGGATTGTAAAGTATGCTTATTTTGGGTTTTTTCCTTTACCAAAAAGCATAGAAGAAAGTGGCGCTATTTTTGGAAATTTACTTTCTAATGATGTTTTATCTCAATTTGTATGTTTTACTTTTGTATTTATAGTGATTTTTTATGTAGTATCAAAAGGTGTTAAAAGTGGTATAGAAAAACTCAATGTTTGGATGATGCCAAGTTTATTTATATTGCTTATTTTAATGCTTGGATATTCTTTTAGTATGGATGGTTTTTCTAAAGCAAGTGAGTTTTTATTTTCTCCGGACTTTTCCAAGCTTGGGGTAGGAGCGTTTTTGAGTGCTTTAGGACTTGCTTGTTTTTCTTTATCTATTGGAGTGGGCTCGATTATAACTTATTCAGCGAGTTTATCAGATAAAACAAATTTTATTACAAGTACTATTAATATTATTATTATTAATATTATTATTGGCATTATGATGGGACTTATTGTATTTACTTTTATATTTGAATTTAATGGAGATCCAGCTCAGCAAGGTCCAGGTTTGATTTTTGTATCTTTAATGAGTTTGTTCTCAAATATTGATCCAATCGGTTTTTTACCTTTAGGAAATATTTTAGCTGTGGCTTTTTTTATTGCATTGTTTTTTGCAGGGATTACTTCAGCAGTTTCCATGATAGAGCCTTTAACTTTTTACTTAATTAATTCTTATAATTTTACAAGAAAAAAAGCTTTGATTTTTATAGCTTTCATTGTATATTTTTTGGGAAGTTTGTGCATTTTATCAGGAATTGAGTGGAGTAAAGATTCTTTAGAATTTTTTGGAAAAAGTTTTTTTGATATATTAGATTTTATAGCTTCAAATTTAATGATGCCTTTGGGTGGATTATTTGGTGCAATTTTCGTAGGCTTTGTGCTTAAAAAAGAAGCTTTGCAAACTTTATTTTATCCTTATATGAGGGGTAAATACTTTGAGTGCTGGTATTTTTTTGTAAGGTATATCTCGCCTTTAGCGGTGATTTTAATCATGGTAAAACAATTATTTTTTTAAGGTTAAAAGATGAATGAAAAATTTTCTAAAATAGGTTTTGTATTAGCAGTAGCAGGCTCAGCTGTTGGGCTTGGAAATGCTTGGAAATTTCCAACTTTAGTGGGTAATAATGGCGGTTCAGCTTTTGTAGTGGTGTATTTGCTTTTAACCTTAGGTGTGGCTTTTGTGATATTTTTAGCCGAACTTAGCATAGGAAAACTTAGTGAAAAAGACCCTGTAAATGCTTATTATACTTTAGCACCAAAGAACAAAAAAGCTTGGTCGCTTGCGGGATTTTTTATGCTTGGTGCTATTATTTTAGTGTCTTTTTATAGTGTTGTTATAGGTTGGATAGCAAAATATGCTTATTTTGGGTTTTTTGAACTACCTAAAGATACAAATGAAGCAGGTGCTATTTTTGGAAATTTACTTTCTAATGATGTTTTATCTCAATTTATATGTTTTACTTTTGTATTTATAGTGATTTTTTATGTAGTATCAAAAGGTGTTAAAAGTGGTATAGAAAAACTCAATGTTTGGATGATGCCAAGTTTATTTATACTACTTATTTTAATGCTTGGATATTCTTTTAGTATGGATGGTTTTTCTAAAGCGAGTGAGTTTTTGTTTGTGCCTGATTTTTCAAAATTAAGTGTTAATTCTATATTAGATGCGCTAGGGCTTGCATTTTTTAGTATGTCTTTGGGTGTTTGTGTGATTTTAACTTATGCAGCAAGCTTGCCTGATAAAACAAATTTTATAAGTAGTGCTTTAAATATTATTATTATTAATACTATCATTGGCTTAATGATGGGACTTATTGTATTTACTTTCATATTTGAATTTGGAGCTGATCCTACTCAACAAGGTCCAGGGCTTATATTTATATCATTAACAACACTTTTTGCAAAATTAGGATTTTTGGGAAATGTTTTAGCTATAGCTTTTTTTATAGCTTTATTTTTTGCAGGGATTACTTCGGCTATTTCTATGATAGAACCTTTTACTTTTTATCTTATAAATCGTTATCAAATTTCAAGAAAAAAAGCTTTGGTTTTTGTGGGTATGATTGTTTATTTTCTTGGAAGTTTATCTATACTTTCTTTTTATCATGTAAGCGCACCAAGTTTAAATTTCTTTGGAAAAAGTTTTTTTGATATTTTAGACTTTTTCATACAAAATTTATTAATGCCAATTTCTGCTTTAATTACAGCATTTTTTGTGGGTTTTGTGCTTAAAAAAGAAGCTTTGCAAATTTTATTTCAGCCATTTATGCGTGGGATATATTTTGAAATTTGGTATATCTTTTTAAGATATATTTCTCCATTGGCAGTGATTTTAATCATGGCCAGACAGCTTTTTTTCTAAGGCATTAAAATGAATGATAAATTTTCTAAAATAGGTTTTGTATTAGCCGTTGCAGGTGGGGCTATAGGACTTGGAAATGCTTGGAAATTTCCAACCTTAGTAGGGCAAAATGGTGGTTTTGCTTTTGTGCTTTTGTATTTGCTTTTGACTATTAGTGTGGGATTTTGTGTATTTTTGGCTGAAATTGCTATGGGAAGATTAAGTCAAAGTGATCCTGTAAATGCTTATAAAAGCTTAGCAACTAAATATGCTCAAAAATGGAAATTTGCTGGATTTTTTATGCTTGGTGGAATTTTTGTATTATCTTTTTATCTTGTTATTATGGGTTGGGTTTTAAAATACATGATAACTTCGATTTATTATTTGCCTGGCAATACCCAAGAAGCAGGAGTTTTATTTGGAAATTTAATACAAAATAGTATTTTAGAAAGTAGTTTGTATTTTTTAATTGCTTTTTTTCTTACCTTATTTGTTGTCTCAAGAGGGGTTAAAAGTGGTATAGAAAAACTGAATGTTTGGATTATGCCAAGTTTGTTTATCATGCTTGTTTTAATGCTAGTGTATTGCTTTTTTCAAGATGGTTTCAAGGAAGCTTTTGTTTATTTGTTTTATCCTGATTTTACTAAGCTTAGTTTAAACTCGGTTTTAACAGCCTTAGGTCTTGCTTTTTTTACTTTATGTTTGGGCATAGGTTGTATTACTACTTATGCAGCTTCATTAAAAGATGATACAAATTTAATTACAAGTTCAATTGTAATTGTGCTTTTAAATATCAGCATAGGCTTAATGATGGGACTTATTGTTTTTACTTTTATATTTAAATTTAATGCCAATCCTGCAGAAGGTGCTGGACTTGTATTTATATCTTTAACGACTTTATTTTCTAATTTAGGCACTATTTTTGGGCATTTTTTAGCCTTTTATTTTTTCTTGGCTTTATTTTTCGCAGGGATTACTTCAGCAGTTTCTATGATAGAACCTTTTACTTTTTATCTTGTGAATGAATATAAAATTTCAAGAAAAAAAGCTTTGGTTTTTATAGGCTTTGTGGTTTTTCTTTTAGGAATGAGTTGTATTTTATCTTTTAGTGCTAGTTATGGAGCTAGCTTTAGCTTTTTTGGTTTAAGTTTTTTTGATATTTTGGATAAATTAACTTCTAATTTTATGCTCCCATTTGGAGCTATTGCAAGTGCTATTTTTGTGGGATTTTTTGTAGATAAATTGAAAATCTATAATTTATTTTCTAAATTTATGAGTAAAGCTGTTTTTGAAGTATGGTATTTTTTACTTAGATTTGTTGCACCTATTGCGATTATTATCATTATGTTAAATCAAATTTTATAAATTTATTTTTTAAGAAAGTAGAGTTATAATTGCAAAGATGTAAAAATAAGGAAAAATTATGGCTAAAAAGTTAATTGATGTAATGGATACCACATTTAGAGATGGTTTTCAATCTGTTTATGGTGCTAGAGTTTTAATGAGTGACTTTTTTCCTGCCCTAGAAGCAGCTAAAGAAGCAGACATTAAACATTTTGAATTTGGCGGTGGAGCTAGGTTTCAAAGCTTATTTTTTTATTTAAATGAAAATGCCTTTGAAATGATGGATAAATTTAGAGCCATTGTTGGAAAAGAAGCAAATTTACAAACCCTAGCAAGAGGGGTTAATACCGTAGCACTTGATACAGGTAGTAAAGAAATTATTAACTTGCATGCAAAAATGTTTGCAAAACATGGCACAACCACCATAAGAAATTTTGATGCATTAAATGATGTAAACAATTTAAAATTTAGTGGAGAATGTATAGTTAAGCATGGCTTAAAACATGAAATTACTATTACTTTAATGGATTTACCTCCAAAATGTAAAGGTGCGCATGATGTGCCTTTTTATGAAAGAATTTTAAAAGAAATCCTACAAACACAAATTCCTTTTGATAGTATTTGTTTTAAAGACGCAAGTGGAACTTCAAATCCAAATAAAATTTATGAAGTTATTAAAATGGCTAGAAAAAACTTGCCTGAAAATATGCATATAAGATTACATACGCATGAAACTGCAGGGGTGAGTATAGCATGCTATTTAGCAGCTTTAGAGGCAGGTGTTGATGGTATAGATTTAGCTGCTGCTCCTGTTAGTGGCGGTACTTCTCAACCTGATATTTTAACCATGCTTCATGCTCTAAAGGGAAGCAATTTTGATCTTGGTTTAGATGAAGAGAAAATTTTAAAATATGAAGAAGTATTAAAAGATTGTTTAAAAGATTATTTTCTACCACCTGAAGCAACAGCGGTAAATCCTTTAATACCTTTTTCGCCTATGCCAGGTGGAGCATTAACTGCTAATACACAAATGATGAGAGATAATAATATTTTAGATAAATTTCCTCAAGTTATAAAAGCTATGCAAGAAGTGGTAGAAAAAGGTGGCTATGGTACTTCGGTTACTCCTGTATCACAGTTTTATTTCCAACAAGCTTTTAATAATGTAATGTTTGGTCCTTGGAAAAAAATCGCAGATGGATATGGTAAGATGGTTTTAGGATATTTTGGAAAAACTCCCGTTGCTCCAGATTCTGAAGTAGTTAAGCTTGCAAGCGAGCAATTAAAATTAGAGCCAACTACAAAATTAGCCACAGATATTGCCGATGCAGATGAGAGTAAAAGTATAGCTTATATTAAAAACTTATTAGAAAAAGAAAATTTAGAAACAAGCGAAGAAAATATTTTTATCGTTGCAGCTTGTAAAGAAAAAGGCATAGCTTTCTTAAAAGGCGAAGCTAAGGTTAATGTTAGAAAAAATAGCAAATTAAAACCAAGTCTTGTTAATGAAAATCAATTTACTGTTTCGGTTAATGGTAATAAATACCATGTGGAAGTAAGTGCAGGTTTTGATAGAGATGTTAATGTTAAAAGTGCTGTAAAAGTAAGTAGTAACAACGCAGAAGCTAAAAAAGCCCAAACAGGCGATAATGCTATTGTTGCAAGTATGAATGCAAATGTATTTAAAATTTTAGTCAAAGAAAATGATAGTGTAAAAGCAGGACAAGTTGTAGCTGTACTTGAAGCTATGAAAATGGAGATTGAAGTTAGCGCAAGTAAAGATGGAGAAATTGCAGAACTTTTAGTAAATGCTGGTGAGAGTGTAAGTGAAGGCCAAGCTTTAATGACTTATAAATAAGGAGGCAAAAATGATAGGTTTAGAAAATTTAGGTTTAGAAAATATAGGACAAGTTTTTCATAATCTTAGTTATGATGAGCTTTTAAAACATGAAAAAAACAACAATGAAGGTGTATGTACTAAAAATGGTACCTTTAGTGTGGATACGGGAATTTTTACCGGAAGAAGTCCTAAGGATAAATATTTTGTAAAACAAGATCCTTCGCAAAAATATATTGCTTGGGGTAAGATTAATCAACCTATTAGTGAAGAATTATTTGAAAAACTTTTAGCAAAAGCTAAAAAGCAACTTAGTAATAGTGATATTTATATTCAAGATGCATATTGTGGAGCTTCATTAAAAAGTCGTAAAGCTGTGCGTTTTGTAACACAAATTGCTTGGCAAGCACATTTTGTAAAAAATATGTTTATTCGTCCAAAAGAAGAAGATCTTAAAGAGTTTAAGCCTGATTTTGTGGTATATAATGCTTGTAAATGTGTGAATGAAGACTATAAAAAAGATGGTTTAAATTCAGAGGTTTTTGTTATTTTTAACATAGAAAAAAATATAGCAGTAATTGGTGGAACTTGGTATGGTGGAGAGATGAAAAAAGGAATTTTCTCTATGATGAATTACTGGCTTCCACTAGAAAATAAACTTTCTATGCATTGTAGTGCTAATGTTGGAGAAAAAGGTGATGTGGCGCTTTTCTTTGGACTTAGTGGCACAGGTAAAACCACTCTTTCAACCGATCCAAAAAGAAAATTAATAGGCGATGATGAGCATGGTTGGGATGATGAGGGTGTATTTAATTTTGAAGGAGGTTGTTATGCAAAATGCATTAACCTTGACCCTCAAAGTGAGCCAGAAATTTATGGAGCTATAAAGCAAAATGCACTTTTAGAAAATGTAGTTTTAAAAGATGATTTAAGTGTTGATTTTAATGATGGTTCTAAAACTGAAAATACTAGAGTTTCTTATCCGATAGAACATATTTTAAATCACGAGCCAAGTCTTAGCGCAGGTCATCCTAGTAATATCATTTTCCTTTCAGCGGATGCCTTTGGCGTTTTACCTCCGGTTAGTAAACTTAGTAAAGAACAAGCAATGTATTATTTTCTAAGTGGTTATACTGCTAAAGTAGCAGGAACTGAAAGAGGTATTACTGAGCCTGTTGCGACTTTTTCGGCTTGTTTTGGGGAAGTATTTTTACCATTACACCCAACTGTTTATGCAAAACTTTTGGGCGAAAAAATCAGCAAGCATAATGTGAATGTTTATTTGGTAAATACCGGTTGGAGCGGTGGAGCTTATGGTGTAGGCAAAAGAATGAGTATTAAAGCTACTAGAGCTTGCATTAATGCGATTTTAGATGGTAGCATACAAAATTGTGAGTTTGAAAACTATGATTTATTTAATCTTGCAGTTCCAAAAGAATTAGTAGGTGTAGAAAGTAAGCTATTAAATCCTATTAATACTTGGGAGGATAAAAAAGCTTATGAAGAAACTAAATTAAAGCTTGCGAAAATGTTTATAGAAAATTTCAAACGCTATGAAGATGTAAAAGAAGGAGCAGAATTTAAATTAGCTGGTCCTGCTATCTAAAAAGAGTTGAGCTCTTTTTAGAATAGTGATTCAGGATTGATTTGGGTTTCTTTATTTTTTGGAAGCTCAAATCCACCTAACATATGAAAATGCAAATGAAAAACTTCTTGTCCGCTATTTTTTCCACAATTTGTGATTAATCTATACCCACTTTTATCAAGTCCTAAAAGAGTAGCTAATTCTTGGATAAATTGTGTCATTTCTCCCATTAATTCAGGTCTTAATTCTTGAAAGTTTTCAAAATGCTCTTTTGGAATGATTAAAATATGAATAGGTGCTTTAGGATTGATATCATGAAAAGCTAAAAATTTTTCACTTTCTAAAACTTTATTAGCAGGGATTTTTCCTTCTACGATTAGTTCAAATACGGTTTTTTCTCTCATTTAGTAGTCCTTTTTTTGTTATTTTTGCTAATTTTAAATAATTTTACATTAGAATGTTTAAAAAAAATTTAGTTGGAGCTAAAATTGCAAGATATGATAGAAAAAATTGCTTCTGCAAATACTTTAGCAGAACTTGAAAATATAAAAGTAAGTGTTTTAGGAAAAAAAGGTATTTTGACTTTGGAATTTGCAAAGTTAAAAGATTTGCAAGGTGAAGAAAAAAAAGAATTTGCTAATGGTTTAAATAAAGCAAGAGATGAATTTAATGAAGCTTATCAAATAAAATTAAAAGAATTAGAAGAAAAAGCTTTAAATGAAAAAATGAAGCAAGATGTGCAAGATTTTAGCTTTTTTGATGAAACTTCAAATGCAGGTGCTTTGCACCCAATCATGCAAACTATGGATAAAATCATAGAATATTTTACAGCTTTAAATTTCAGCATAGAAAAAGGGCCTTTGATCGAGGATGATTTTCATAATTTTGAAGCATTAAATTTACCACAAAATCACCCCGCAAGAGATATGCAAGATACTTTTTATTTTGAAGATAAAACCTTGCTTAGATCTCAAACTTCTCCAGTGCAAATTAGAACTATGCTATCTCAAAAACCACCTATTAGAATGATAGCACCAGGTGCAGTTTTTAGAAGAGATTTTGATATTACCCATACGCCTATGTTTCATCAAGTAGAAGGACTTGTGGTAGAAGAGGGTGATAAGGTAAATTTTGCAAATTTAAAAGATATGCTAGAACATTTTTTAAAACATATGTTTGGTGATGTAAAAGTGCGTTTTAGACCTAGCTTTTTTCCTTTTACAGAGCCATCTGCTGAGGTAGATATTTCTTGCGTGTTTTGTAAAGGTTGTGGATGTAGAGTTTGTAAGCAAACAGGATGGCTTGAAGTTTTAGGATGTGGTGTTGTTGATCCTAATGTTTATAAATTTGTTGGTTATAAAAATGTAAGTGGCTATGCTTTTGGTTTGGGTGTGGAGCGTTTTGCTATGCTTTTACATAAAATTCCTGATTTGCGTTCTATGTTTGAAGGTGATTTAAGATTATTGGAGCAATTTAGATGATTATTAGTAGAAATTGGTTAAATGAATGGATTGACTTAAGTGAAATATCAACACAAACTATAGTAAATACTTTAAATTCTATAGGATTAGAAGTTGATAGTTTCAAAAGTGTTAAAGCTCCCCAAAAAGTTGTAGTAGGTAAGGTTTTAGAAAAAGTTAAACATGAAAATTCAGATAAATTGAATATTTGTAGAGTAGATGTTGGGAATGAAATTTTACAAATTGTTTGTGGGGCAAAAAATGTTGATAAAGATCAATTTGTAGCCGTATCTTTAGTGGGTGCAGTGCTTCCAAATGGACTTGAGATAAAACCTGCCAAACTTAGAGGAGTTGAATCTATGGGTATGATTTGCTCTTCTAGTGAGCTTGGTTTTGGAAAAAGCAATGAAGGTATTATGGTTTTAGATGAAAGCATGGGGGAATTGGTTCTAGGAAAAGCTTTAAATGATTATGAACTTTTTAATGATGAATTAATTGAAATAGAACTTACCCCAAATCGCGGAGATTGCTTGAGTTTATATGGTGTTGCTAGAGATTTAAGTGCAGCACTTGATTTAAATTTAAAAGAATTAAACCCTTTAAAAGAAAGTGAAAATAGCGTAGGTATAGGAAGAATACTAAGTGTTAAAAATCAAAGCGATGTTGAAGGCTTTTTTGCTTATAAAGCATTAGAGATTAAAGAAGAATTTAAGCTAAATATTACGATACAAATTCGTCTTGCTTTGATTGAATTATATAAAAACAACAACATAGAAAATCTTTTAACTTATGCAACTCATGCAAGTGGGGTGATTTTTTGTGCTTATGATTTTCATAAGCTTTGTAAAGAATGTCAAATCGATGAAAAGATTATCTTAGAAATTAAAACTCAAGAACATGGAGAATATGGAGTTTATTATAAAGATGAATTGATTGCTTTAGCAGGTATAGAGCAAGAAGATAAATTTAAAATCAATGATGAAAGTAAAATCATCATTATAGAAGCAAGTTATACTCATCCTCAAACTATAGCAAATGCAATAGCCTTTTATAAAAAGAAAAATGACACTATATATCGTTCTTTAAGAGGTAGTGAGCCTAAGCTTTCTTTGGGAATGGAGTATTTATTTAATGAGTGTTTAAAAATTAGTGCGATGAGCGTTTTTTCAGGAAGCCAACAAGTTTTTAAAGAAAATGAAGCAAATATTATTGGTATTTTTGGTGCAGAGATTGATAAAATCATTGGTATGCCTATAGATAAAAATAATTTAGTAAAAATTCTTAAAAAACTAGGCTTTGAAATAAGTGTAGTAAATGATGAACAATTTAATATCAAAATCCCACTTCATCGCAGTGATATAGCAAATATAGCTGATATTAGTGAAGAGATAGTAAGAATTGTTGGCATTGATAATATCCCATCAAAAGCTTTAGAATTTAAAGAAAAAAATCGCCTAAATCAAGTATATTTTGATTATCAAGAGCTTAAAAATTTAAGATTAAAAGCAAGTAGTAATGGATATTTTGAAAGTGTGCATTATGTTTTAGGTAATGAAGAAGAATTAAGTCAATTAGGATTTAAATGCATTAAAAATAAGCTTATTAATCCTATCACCAATGAACTTAATACTTTAAGAAGCACTTTGATAAATCACCTTTTAAATGCAGCAAGCTTTAATCTAAGAAATTCAAAAAAGAAAATCAAACTTTTTGAATGTGGTAGTGTTTTTGATGAGTTTTCAAATGAGCATGCTAAATTTGCGATGATCTTTAGTGGCTACAAAGAAGAAGCTAAAATCACAAATAAGGCCAAGCCTATTTTGGTAGATTTTTATACTTTTTTAGCAGAATTAAAGAGCATTATAGGTGAGTTTAGTTTGCAAAAATCAGAATATGCATTTTTAAGCCCATATGAGCAAGCAAATATATATAAAAATGGTAAGCGTATAGGGTTTATAGGTAGAGTGCATTTAAGTATAGAAAATAAAAGAGATTTGACTAAAACTTATATTTGCGAGCTTGATTTAGAGGGCTTAAAACAAGACTTTAAAACCGCTAAAGCTTATTCTAAATTTCCATCTATGAGCAGGGATTTAAGTATAGTTATACCTAAGGGTTTTGAATATGAAAAAATCAAACACACTATTACTAAATTAGATATTGAAAGATTAGAAAGTTTTAGAGTGGTAGATTTATATACAGATGAGAATTTAGGCGATTTTTATAGCTTGACTATTAATTTAGTGTTTAGAGATTTTGAAAAAACCTTAGAAGATAATATTATCCTTGAATATATTGATAAAATCATCAAAGCTTTAGATGATGAGCATGGTTTAAAACTTCGATGAAAATCAGTCCTATTGGCTCTTTTAGAGCAGAGCTTGAAGATATAGCTTCTGATAAGTCTATATCTCATCGCTTTGCTATTTTTTCTTTACTCACTCAAGGAACTTGCAAAATTAAAAATTATTTAAAAGCCCAAGATACTTTACATACTTTAGCAATTATTCAAGCTTTAGGAGCTGAGGTTGAAGAAATTGATGGATTAATTTATATTAAAGCTCCAAAATATATAAAATCTCCAAATTGTGTTTTAGATTGTGGAAATTCAGGTACAGCTATGAGACTTTTAATAGGTCTTTTAAGTGCTATTGAAGATGAATTTTTTGTACTTAGTGGGGATTGTTATTTAAATGCTAGGCCGATGAGACGTGTAAGTGAGCCTTTGATGAGTTTAGGGACTAAAATTTATGGAAGAGCTAATGCAAATTTAGCACCTATTTGTATACAAGGAGCTAAGTTGGATGGTTTTGATTTTAGTAGTAATATTGCTTCAGCTCAGGTAAAATCAGCTTTAATCTTAGCAGCTTTATTTGCCAAAAAAGAAAGTTATTTTAAAGAAATTGAGCTTTCAAGAGATCATAGTGAGATTATGCTTAATAAAATGGGAGCTTGTATTGAATATTTAAATGAGGAAAAAACTTTTATCAAAATAAATCCTTTAAAAGAAAAATTAAAAGCATTTGAAGTATGTGTGCCAAATGATCCATCATCGGCCTTTTATTTTGCCTTAGCTGCTTGTATTTTACCTCATTCAAAAGTAGTTTTAAAAAATGTTTTGTTAAATAAAACACGCATTGAGGCCTTTAAAATTTTAGAAAAAATGGGTGCAAAAATCACTTACAATGTTACCAATGAAGATTTTGAAAGTATTGGAGAAATTTGTGTTGAAGGTACGCCTTTAAAGGCGGTAAATGTGAGTGAAAATATCGCATGGTTGATTGATGAAATTCCAGCTTTGGCTATAGCTTTTGCTTGTGCAAAAGGAAAAAGCATTATAAAAAATGCTAAAGAATTGCGCGTAAAAGAAAGCGATAGAATCAAATCAATTGTATTAAATTTGCAAAAATGTGGCATAAAGGTAAAAGAATTTGAAGATGGTTTCGAAGTAGAAGGCGGCGAAGCTAAAAGTGCTAAAATAGAAAGCTTTGGAGATCATAGAATTGCGATGAGTTTTTTAATTTTAGGTTTAAGATGTGGAATGGAAGTAGATGATAGTGAATGTATTAAAACTTCTTTTCCGAATTTTATTGAGATTTTAAAGCAAATAGGAGCTAAAATTGGAGATTGAACTAGCAAAAAGCTATGGATTTTGTTTTGGGGTAAAAAGAGCTATTAAAAAGGCTGAACAGATTAAAGATGCAGCTACCATAGGTCCTTTAATTCATAACAATGAAGAAATCACAAGACTTTGGAAAAATTATAATGTTAAAACATTAAATGATATCAATGAATTAAGCACAGAAAAAAAAGCTATCATTAGAACCCATGGTATTACAAAGCAAGATTTAGAAAAATTAAAACAAAAAGATATAGAAATTTTTGATGCAACTTGTCCTTTTGTGACTAAACCTCAAAAAATTTGTGAGCAAATGAGCAATGAAGGCTATGAAGTTGTGATTTTTGGAGATGAAAATCATCCTGAAGTAAAAGGGGTAAGAAGTTATGTAAGTACTAAGGCTTATGTAGTGCTTGATGAAAAAGAATTGCTTGATATTAAATTGCCTTCTAAAATTGCAGTGGTATCACAAACTACAAAAAAGATAGAAAAATTTATGGAGATTGTGAATTTTTTAATGCTTAGAGTTAAGGAAGTGCGTGTTTTTAATACCATATGTGATGCGACTTTTAAAAACCAAGAAGCAATCAATGAGCTTGCTAAAAAAAGTGATGTAATGATAATAGTTGGAGGAAAAAATTCAGCTAATACTAAGCAGCTTTTTTTGATAGCAAAAAACTACTGCAAGGATAGCTACTTAATCGAAAATGAAAAAGAGATTCAAAAAGAATGGTTTAGTGGAAAAGAAAAATGCGGTATTAGTGCAGGTGCTTCTACACCGGATTGGGTGATTGATTTGGTTTTGGAAAAAATCAAAGAATACACCAAAATTAACTAAGTTTAAAGAAAACAATACTATAATCAAGAATTAAAATTTAAAACAAAGGACCACGATGAGCGAGGTGAACAAAAAAGTTCAAAACAGACTAGAGGATATTATCATAGAAGAAGATTTTGAGCAAATGCTTGAAGAATCTTTTAAGTCTGATGAGGAGGCAACTACACAGGGTATAATTGTCGCGATTAAAGGCGATGAAGTATTTGTAAATGTAGGGCAAAAATCAGAAGGTATTTTAGCAATAGAAGAAATTCAAAATGACAAAGGCGAATTTATCTTCAAAGAAGGCGATACATTAGAAGTTGCTATAGTGGGTTCTCGCGGTGGCAGATCTTTACTTTCTCATAAAAAAGCTTTAAGAAAGCAAAAAGTTAAAGAATTTATTGATAATTATAAAGATGATGAAAGTATGTTTGATGTGAAAATCATTGGTAAAAATAGAGGCGGTTTTGTGGCTGTGGATGAAAATGGAGTAGAATTTTTCTTGCCAAAATCACAAAGTAGCTTTAAAGATTCAAATAACATCATCAATAAAACTTTCAAAGTTAAAATCATCAAAATAGATAAAGAAGCTCAAAGCATAGTAGTTTCTAGAAAAAAAATAGTAGATGAAGAAAGAAAAAAACGCAAAGAGATTATCTCAAATGTGTTAAACCAAGAAGAAATTATAGAAGGTATTGTTAAAAAAATCACTACCTATGGTATGTTTGTTGATGTAGGCGGTGTTGATGGTTTGGTTCACTATAGTGAAATTTCTTACAAGGGGCCAGTAAATCCTAGTTCATTATATAATGAAGGTGATAAGGTTCCTGTAAAAGTGATTAAATATGATAAAGATAAAAAACATCTTTCTTTATCTATCAAACTTGCTATGCCTGATCCTTGGGATGAAATTAAAGATGGTTTAGAGGTTGGTGACACTATTAAGGTTACAGTTTCAAATATAGAGCCATATGGTGCTTTTGTTGATTTGGGAAATGATATAGAAGGATTTTTACATATAAGTGAAATTTCTTGGGATAAAAATGCTAAAAATCCAAAAGATTATATTAGCGAAGGTCAAGAGCTTGATGTAGAAGTAATTGAGATTAATGCTAAAGAAAGAAGACTTAGAGTTTCTTTAAAAAATTTATTAGCAAAACCTTTTGATGAGTTTTTAAAATCACATAAAGTAGGTGATGTGGTAAAAGGTAGTGTTACTTCTGTGACTAATTTTGGCGCCTTTGTAAAAATTGCAAACTTAGAAGGTTTATTACATAATGAAGACGCTTCATGGAATAGAAACGATAAATGCAAAGATATGTATAAAGTTGGTGATGTTATAGAAGTTAAAATCATCAAGCTTGACAAAGAAAATCAAAAAATTTCTTTAAGCACTAAAGAATTGCAAAAAAGTCCTGTGCAAGTTTATGCACAAAAACACCAAGTGAATGATATTATCTCAGGAAAAATTAGAGATATTAAAGATTTTGGAGTTTTTGTAGAGCTTGAAGAGGGTGTTGATGCGCTAATCCACAAAGAAGATTTAGGTAATATTGATTTTTCAAGTTTAAAAGTAGGCGATACAATAGAAGCTTTAATTGTTTTCATTGATGAAAAGAAAAATAGAATTCGTTTAAGCGTAAAAAGTCTTGCAAGAATGAAAGAAAGAGAAGCGTTAAATGAAATCAATGATAATGATAAAGTAACTTTAGGTGATATTATCAAAGATCAACTTTCATAATAACAAATGAAAAAATATACCCTTTATGGTATTTTAGGCTTTTTAAGCCTAGCTTTGATTGTTGCTTTTGTTTTTATGGTGAGATATGTAAATGTTGGAAATTTACCTATCTCACAAAATGTTAAATATTCTTTTGATGAGATAAAAAAAGAATTGCCACAAACTTGGCAAGATAAGCTTTCAAATCTTAAAATTAATGATTTTTCTCCAGCAGCGAATGAATTTTATATGAGTTTTAATATGGATGATTCTGTAGTAAAACCAAAACAAAAATTTTATATGCTCGATGTAAATAAAAACGATGTTTATTCTATGTTTTGTTTAAAGCAAACTTTGCATTCTTTTTTTATCAAATACACTTTAACACAAAGCAAAGATGAAGTGGCAATTTATTTAGATACAAATAATGAAAAAGTTTTAAACGCACTGATCGACAAATTAAAAATTTACAACATAAATGCAAAATTAAAGGAGGTTTGGTTATGAAAAAAATTATTGTATGTGATGCAATATTAGACAAAGGTGTGGAGCTTTTAAGAAAAGCTGATGATGTAGAACTTATTGAAGCAGCGCATTTACCTAAAGATGAGCTTTTAACAAAATTAAGTGATGTAGATGTGGCTATTACTAGAAGTTCAACAGATGTGGATTTGAAATTTATCAATGCATGTTCTAATTTAAAAGCTTTAGTTAGAGCAGGTGTTGGGGTTGATAATGTTGATATAGATGAATGCTCTAAAAAAGGCATTATAGTTATGAATGTACCAACGGCTAATACTATAGCAGCAGTCGAACTTACTATGAATCATCTATTATGCTCTGCAAGATCTTTTGTAAATGCTCATAATTTTTTAAAAATACAAAGAAGATGGGAAAGAGAAAAGTGGTATGGTGTTGAACTTATGAACAAAACTTTAGGGGTTATAGGTTTTGGCAATATAGGTTCAAGAGTAGCTGTACGCGCAAAAGCTTTTGGTATGAAAGTTATAGCTTATGATCCTTATGTGGTAGCTTCTAAAATGACTGATTTGGGTATTGAGTGCGTGAATTCTTTAGATACAATTTTAACTCAAAGTGATTTTATTACCATACATACACCAAAAACAAAAGAAACAACAGATATGATTTCTTTTGAAGAAATTTCTAAAATGAAAGATGGCGTAAGATTGATAAATTGTGCCAGAGGTGGTCTTTATAATGAAGATGCATTGTGCGAGGGGTTAAAAAGTGGTAAAATAGCTTGGCTTGGTATCGATGTGTTTAATAAAGAACCTGCAACTAATCATCCATTCTTAGACTTTGAAAATGTTTCTGTTACTTCTCATCTTGGTGCAAATACCTTAGAAAGTCAAGAAAATATAGCTATCCAAGCATGCGAGCAAGCTTTAAATGCCGCAAGAGGAATTTCTTATCCTAATGCTTTAAATTTACCAATTAAAACTGAAGATTTGCCAAGTTTTGTAGCACCTTATATTGAGCTTATTTCAAAAATGGGCTTTTTGGCTGCTCAGCTTGATAAAACTCCTATTAAGGCTATTAAGCTTGAAAGTGAAGGACAAATTAGCGAGTATAATGAGTCTTTGCTAACTTTTGCAACAGTGAGTGTTTTAAGAGGAATTTTAGGTGAGAATATTAATTATATTAACGCACATTTTGTAGCTAAAGATAAAGGCGTAGAACTTTCTTCTTGTATTTTACCAAGTAGTGGTTATAGTAATAAAATCACCATAAAGGTAATCACAGATAATTCTAACCTTTCTATTTCAGGAACTATTTTTGGTGAAAATGAACAAAGGATAGTAGAGTTAAATGGTTTTGATGTAGACTTTAAACCAAAAGGGAAAATGATAATTTTAAATAACAATGACATACCAGGAGTTATTGCTAATGTTAGCGGAATTTTAGCTAAAAATAATGTCAATATAGCTGATTTTAGACTTGGTAGAAATGGCTTTGGAAAAGCTTTAGCTGTGATTTTGCTTGATGCAAAAATTTCAAAAGCTTTGCTTGAAGAATTAAGAGCAGTTGATGCTTGTATTTTTGCAGAATATGCAGAAATTTAAGGCTTTTTATAAGCCTTAATTGTTACAATTATTTTTTAATTTTAAAATTAAGGAAAATATATGGCTTCTTATGGAATGGGAGATTTAAAAAAAGGTTTGAAAATAGAAATTGATGGTATTCCTTTTAAAATCGTAGAATATCAACATGTAAAACCAGGAAAAGGTCCTGCTTTTGTACGTATTAAAATTAAATCTTTTATCGATGGTAAGGTTTTAGAAAAAACTTTCCATGCAGGAGATAAATGTGAATCTCCAAATTTAGAAGAAAAACAAATGCAATATCTATACGATGATGGTGAAAATTGTCAATTTATGGATACTCAAACTTATGAGCAAGTTGCAATTAGTGATGAAGATGTGGGTGAAGCTAAAAAATGGATGCTTGATGGAACCATGGTGGATGTTTTATTCCACAATGGAAAAGCAATTGGTGTGGAAGTGCCTCAAGTAATGGAGCTTAAAATTATCGAAACAGCACCAAATTTCAAAGGTGATACTCAAGGTTCAAACAAAAAACCAGCTACTTTAGAAACAGGTGCAGTGGTGCAAATTCCTTTCCATGTGCTAGAAGGAGAAGTAATCCGTGTTGATACTGTGCGTGGAGAGTATATAGAAAGAGCAAATAAATAATCCCTTGTTTTAAGGGATTATAAAGTTCTTAATTTATTAATCTCATCTCTAAGCATTGCCGCTTTTTCAAATTCAAGATTTTTAGCAGCTTCTAACATTTGTTTTCTTAATTCTTTTACTATTTTGGCGCGTTCTTTTGCAGGCATTTTTTCAAGTTCTTTGCCTTTACGATAAATTTCTCCTTGCTCAAGTTCATGTTTTAAACTTTCTTCTATATTTCTTTTTACTGAGGTTGGTGTGATGTTGTGCTTTTTATTATAAGCTTCTTGTAAAGCCCTTCTTTCATTAGTAGTATCGATAGCTTCTTGCATAGATTTTGTGATTTTTTTGGCAAAAAGTAAAACTTTTCCATTGACATTTCTAGCAGCACGCCCCATCGTTTGAATGAGTGCAGTGGTACTTCTTAAAAAGCCTTCTTTATCTGCATCCATAATCGCTATAAGAGAAACTTCAGGCAAATCAAGTCCTTCTCTTAAAAGATTAATCCCGATTAAAATATCAAAAGCACCACTTCTTAAACCACGGATGATTTCATTACGCTCTATTGCGTCAATTTCTGAATGCATGTATTTTACTTTTAAGCCAAGTTCTAAGTAGTATTTACTAAGCTCTTCGGCCATTTTTTTAGTTAAAACAGTTATTAAAACTCTTTCATTACGCTCTATAACTTTTTTAGCTTCATCGTATAAAATTTCTACTTGATTTTCACTATCTTTGATTTCTATTTTAGGATCTAAAAGCCCTGTTGGACGCATGATTTGATAAAAAATATTTTCTTTGCTTAATTCTAACTCTAAAGGTGCAGGTGTGGCTGAAACAAATAAAAATTTACAATTTTTATTAATAAATTCATCAAACATCAAAGGTCTATTATCTAAGGCGCTTGGCAAGCGAAAACCATAATCAACCAAAGTTTGCTTTCTACTTCTATCCCCTGCAAACATCCCACGAAATTGTGGTAAAGATACATGAGATTCATCTACAATGACTAAAAAGTCTTGGTTTTTAATAGCAAAATAATCAAAAAGCGTATAAGGTGTATCACCGCTTTTAAGCCCTGTTAAATGCAAAGCATAATTTTCAACTCCTTTGCACATTCCAGTGCTTTGAAGCATTTCAAGGTCAAATTCTACTCTTTGTTTTAACCTTTGTGCTTCTACGAGTTTATTTTCATTTTCAAAATAAGCAAGGCGTTCATTTAATTCAGCTTTTATACCTTTTATAGCCTCTTTAAGCCTAACTTCACCTACGCTAAATTGACTAGTTGGGTAAAGTATGAATTTTTTTAAATCTTTACCTTTTTTATTTTCTAAGACATTATAATGATACATCGCCTCAAGCTCATCGCCAAAAAACTCAAGTCTAATAGCTTCATCTTCATAATAAGCTGGATATATATCTACTATATCTCCATTAACTCTAAAATCAGCCCTATCAAAGAAATTATCATTGCGTTTATAGCCCATATCTACAAGTTTTTTTAAAAGTTCTTTTTGTGAAATTTGCATATTTAGTTCTAAAATTAAAACCATACCTACATACTCACTTGGATTTCCCAAACCATAATTTGCCGAAACACTAGCTATACAAATAACATCATCATAACTTAAAAGCGAAGCACTTGCGCTTAGTCTTAATCTTTCTAAGTCTTCATTAGTGGAACTATCTTTTTCTATAAAAACATCTGTTCTTGGTATATAAGCTTCTGGCTGATAATAATCATAATAGCTTATAAAATACTCCACATGATTATTTGCAAAAAAGCCTTTAAATTCACTATAAAGTTGCGCGCATAAACTTTTATTGTGACTCATGATAAGAGTAGGCATGTTTAAGTTTTTAATGATATTTGCCATAGTGAAAGTTTTTCCACTACCTGTAACACCTAGTAAGGTTTGGTATTTATTACCCGCTTTAATGCTTTTTACTATACCATCAATGGCTTGTTTTTGATCAGGACTTGGCTTAAAATCACTAGTAAGTTCAAACATAAATTTTCCTAACTTGTATTTTTGCTAATTTTACACAAAATTTTTTGTAAAAATTTAAATTTTAAAACAAAAAGCTATGCAAAATTAAATTTTTTTTTGTTACAATTATGTGTTTAAAATACTCTAAATATAAAATCAATAAAGGCAAGAAAATATGTATGATGAAAGAATAATCAACACAATGACAGATAAAGTAAATGAGCTTTTGGCTAAATATAATGAAGTATGTGAAATAAATGAAAATTTAAGAAATGAATTAGTAAGTGTAAAAGCACAAAATGAAGCTAAAAATAATCAAATCGCGCGTTTAGAAGAAGAGCTTAAAAATAAAAATATTGAAAGTGAAGATGTGATCAAAAAAATAGAGGCAGTTCTTGGCAAACAATAACCAAAGAAAAGTTACAATTAATGTCTATGCAAAAGACTTTGTTGTAACATGCAGCAATGAATTTGCAAATCATCTTGAAGATGAAATTGCTTTAATTTCTGGAGGTACAGGCAAGATAGAGCTTGCAAATTTCATTAATGCTTTTGTAAAACTTAGCTACGAAAACTATATCTTAAAAAAAGAACTCAATAAACTTATCAATACTATCGATGAAGAAATAAAATAAATGCAAATAAAAAAAGCTTTTACTTTGATAGAGCTTGTTTTTTGTATGATGATTATTGCTATTCTTAGTGTAATTGCTTATCCGTATTTTTCTTTTGGAAAAAACGATGCTAAACTCATTCAAGTAAAAAGTGAGGTAGAGCTTATCAATGCTTCTTTGTCTTTACTTAGAAATCAGTTTTTATTTAAAGAAAGTAAGTATTTTCCAGCAATTTTAGATGAAGCTTTGATAAATAGTGAAAATCAAAAATTATTTATATGTTCTCATTCTCAAAATCATAAAAATACAAAACAATGCACTTACAGCGTTTTAGAAAAACCAATCATTTCATCTAAAAAATCGTGGATGAAAACAGCAAATACTCAATATAGATTTTTCATCAATACTAAAAGTTACATAGATTTTTCTTATAATAGCGAAAAGGTTTTTTTAGAATGTGTAAGTTTAAACTGCAAGGATTATGGGTTTTGAATTTTTATCAACTTGCTATTAAAGGATATTATTTAGATACCTTAACTTATGAAAGTGAGGAAGAATTTGAAATTTTAGATGAAGTGGTAGTTGATCTTGCAAGGAAAAAAAATCTCAAAGCTATAATTTTACAAAAATGTTCAAAGCCTGATTTTAAAACCCAAGCTATAAAAGAAAAAACAGGTTTTAAACTAACGCAATACCAATACGAACTTGCTCAGTTTATTGCTTATTATTATGCTAGTAAAATAGCTTTTGTTTTAGGTATGTTTGAAAGCATTGAAGAGTATAAAAATGAAAAAATTCATATAGAAAAAGTACCTAGTTTAAGTAAAAACCAACAAGAGGCTTTGGAATTTATAAAAACCAAACAAACTAGTTTGCTATTTGGTGATACAGGAAGTGGTAAAACTGAAATTTATATTAGCTTGATAAAAGAATATTTAGAGCAAGGAAAGCAGGTTTTGCTTTTAATGCCAGAAATCGCTCTAACTCCACAAATGCAAAAAAGATTAAAAGTGTATTTTGGCGAGCATTTTTTCTTGTGGCATTCTAAAATTACTAAGAAAAAAAAGCAAGAATGTTTGCAAGATTTGGCAAATTCAAAAGCTCTTTTAGTGGTGGGAGCTAGGTCGGCTTTGTTTTTGCCTTTTGAGAATTTAGGTTTGATTATTATTGATGAGGAGCATGATAATTCTTATAAAGCTTCTAATAATCCAAAAATCAATGCAAGAGATTTGGCTTTATTTATAGCAAAAAAAATGCATATAAAAGTTCTTTTAGGTTCTGCTACTCCAAGTGTTGTAAGTTTTTATAAACATCCTTGTTTTAGACTTAAAGGAACTTTCTTTGAAAGTAAAAAGCAGTTTTTATACGATGAGAGTGAGCTTAGTGTTTCATCAAAATTGCTTTTAGAATTAAAAATTAGCTTAAGAAATAAAAAGCAAGCCGTGGTATTTTTACCTACAAGGGCAAATTTTAGACAAATTTTATGCAAAGAATGTGCTAATACTATTAAATGCCCTTTTTGTTCTATTGCTTTGAGTTTGCATAAAAATAAAAATGCATTAAAATGCCATTATTGTAATTTCACTAAAGAAATCGATCAAACCTGCCCAACTTGCAATGGAGTTATGCTTGAAGCTAAAAAAATGGGTACAGCAGAGCTTTGTGAGCTTTTAGAAAAAGAATTAGCTGAGTTTAATCCTATCATAAAAAGATTTGATAGTGATGAGATTAGCAGTGTAAAAAAGCTTGATATGATTTTAAAAGATTTTAACCAAGAAAAAATTGATATTTTAGTAGGCACTTCCATGCTTGCTAAAGGACATGATTATCACAACGTGGATTTAAGTGTGATTTTGGGGCTTGATGAGTACTTATTTAGACCTAATTTTAAAGCTTTGGAAGAGACTTTGGCTCTTGCTATGCAAGTAGCAGGTCGTGCAGGTCGAAAGGGTGAGGGTAGGGTGCTTTTACAAACTAAAAATAGATCTTTTTTTGAAAAATATATACAAGATTATGATAGTTTTTTAAAAGATGAATTAAATGCTAGGAGCGGGCTTTATCCTCCATTTAAAAGACTTTTAAGGCTAATTATTGAAGATGAGGATAAAAACAAAGCTTTAAATTTGTGTGAATTTATAGCTAATAAAGTTCAAGAATTAAAACAAGTGCAATTAGTAGGACATGGTGCTTGTGGCATTGAAATGCTAAATAAGAAATGGCGTTTTTATGTATTGTTGCGTGCTAATACTCATCAAGAATTTGTAAAATTTGAGCATTTTGCTTTAAATTTTAAAAATATTACTTGTGATATAGATCCGGTTGATTTTTCTTAAAAAATATATTTATTTATAAATAATTATTATTTTATAATAAAAACAATATTTTATTTTTAATTTTAAATTTATTTTGATAAGAATATACTTTTTTAATTTCTTAAATTTAAAGGAGAGAAAATGAAAAAGTTTAGTTTTCTTACAAGTTGTGTACTTTTTGGAGCTTTGCTTAATAATGCTTTGGCTTGCACTACTATTTTAGTGCCAAATGAAGCAAGTAAAGATGGCTCTATGCTAGTTGCAAGAAGTGCTGATAGTAAAGCAGATAAAGCACAGGTTTTTCTAATCCATCCAAGAGTTGAAAATCAAAAAGGTATTTATAGCACTAAAGCACATCAAGGAATGAATAATTTTACCTACCCTTTGCCTGCTAAATCTTTTCAATATAGCACTATAGCTAATTGGCAAAGTAAATTACATGGTGCCACTGGTTTTAATGAAAAGGGTGTTGGGATAAGTGCTACTGAATCAATTTATGCAAAAGATGAACTTTTAAAATTTGATCCTTATAATGAGAAAAATGGTATTAGTGAAGATGATATTTTAGATGTTTTGCTTCCAAGAATTAAAAGCGCAAAAGAAGGTGTTTTATTATTGGGTGATATTATAGAAAAGCAAGGAGCTGCTGAGGGCTTTGGAGTAGCTTTTGTGGATTCTAAAGAAATTTGGTATTTAGAAAGTGCTACAGCACATCAGTGGATGGCTGTAAAAATTCCTAATAATTCGTATTTTGTTAGCGCAAACCAGGGTAGGTTGAAGCAATTAAAATTTAACGATGAAAATACCTTGCATTCTAAAAATTTAATAAATTTTGCCGTCGTTCATAAAGCGTATAATCCTAAAGTAGATAAGGATTTTGATTTTTTTAAAGTTTATACAAGAAATGATGATAGAGATTTAACTTATAATTATCCTAGAGTTTGGTGGATACAAAAAATGTTTAATCCATCTTTAAATCAAGATGTAAAAAATGGTGCTAATTTTAATGTGTTTTTACAACCTGAGCAAAAACTTAGCGTGGATGATTTAAAAAAAGCTTTAAGATCGCACTATGATGGAACAAAATATGATCCATATACAAATTTCAATGAAAATGAAAACATTTACCGTGTTGTGAGTGTGTTTAGAACTTATGAATCTCACATTATGCAAGTTAGGCCGTGGCTTCCTAAAGAAATAGGCAGGTTAAATTATGTCGCAATAGGAATGGCTGATTTGAGTGTGTATTTGCCTTATTATTTTGGTAATGATGAGTTTATTGCAGGATATCAACAGGGAACAAATGAAGCTGATGATGAATCAATTTATTGGATTTATCGAAAGTTGCAAACTCTTGTAATGAGTGATTATAATAAGTATGCTCCTATTGTAAAAAATGCTTATGCTAAATTTGAAAAAGATACATCTTTAAAACAAGAAGCTATGGAAAAAGAATATTTAAGTCTTTATAAAAAAGACAAGAATAAAGCAAAGCAAATTTTAGTTGATTTTTCATTACAAAATCAAAAGGAAGCTAAAAAACTTACTCAAGATTTAACAAATCAAATTTTTACTCTTTTAACAAGAGATACAGATATAAAATACAAATCTCTTAATAAAAATAAAAAAGATTAATGATATAGCCCATTTTTGGGCTATAATACTCTAAAATAATTTTAGAGTGATTTTAATGACAAGATATAAAACAAGACAAATAAAAGTAGGTGATGTTTTAATAGGTGGTGATGCTCCTATTTCAGTGCAATCTATGCTTTTTACTAAAACAAGAGATATTGAAGGTTGTTTAGAGCAACTTAACAGACTTTATTTTGCTGGCGCGAATATAGTGCGTTTAGCCTGTTTGGATATGGCAGATGCAAGAGCTTTAAAAGAAATTAAAGCAAAAAGCCCCTTGCCTTTAATAGTGGATGTACATTTTAATCACAAGCTAGCAGTCTTTTGCGCTGAATTTATCGATGGGGTGAGAATTAATCCAGGAAATATAGGCTCAAAAGAAAATATCAAAGAAGTGGTGCAAGCTTGTAAGCAAAGAAAAATTCCTATTAGAATAGGGGTAAATCATGGTTCTATAGAAAAACAATTTAGCGATAAATATGGTTATAATATAGAAGCTATGCTCGAGAGTGCTTTGTATAATATAAAATTACTAGAAGATTTAGACTTTTTTGATATTAAAATTTCTATGAAAACTTCAGATGTGCAAAATACCATAAAAGCTTATGAAGCTCTAAGACCACTTTGTGATTATCCGTTTCATTTAGGAGTTACTGAAGCAGGAACTAAATTTCATAGTACGGTTAAAAGCTCGATTGCCTTAGGAAATTTGCTTTTAAAAGGTATAGGCGATACAATGAGAGTTTCTATGACAGGGGAACTTGAAGAAGAGATCAAAGTAGCAAGAGCGATTTTGCAAGATAGTGGAGTGCAAAAGAGTGGAGTAAATATCATCTCATGCCCAACTTGTGGAAGAATTCAAAGTGATTTGATTAAAGCGATTAAAATAGTAGAAGAAAAAACTAAACATATAAAAGAACCATTAAATATAAGTGTTATGGGTTGTGTTGTAAATGCCTTGGGTGAGGCTAAGGGTGCTGATGTGGCTATTGCTTTTGGAAAAAATCAAGGCTTAGTTATAAGACATGGTGAAGTGGTGGCAAAATTAAAAGAAGATGAGCTTGTGGATAGATTTTTACTTGAAGTAGAAGATGAGGTAAAACTTAGAGAAAAAGATTAATTTTTTTCTAAGTAAGTTTTTTGCATATTTTGTAATTTTTTAGAAATTTTTACTTTATAAATACTTGGATTTTGAAGTTTTTTTAGTTTAAAATCCAAACCATCAACACTTTTTTTATGGTACTCTTGAATATTTTTTAAGTTAGGAAGCTCATAGATTAATTTTCCATCTTTAAAAATAAGCTCATGTAAATTTTTATATGTATAACCTTGATAATTTTTGATACTCTCATCATGTGTATATAAAATATCAAATTTTGCTTTATTGTTTTTATAATACCTTATAAGTTTTTTAAAATGTGGCAAGGTTGTTTTGCTTGAGCTTGCACTGATTTTTATTTTAGGGATGATTTGATTGTTTTTTTCTAATGCAACAAGCTTATAAACAGCTCCAAAAATAGGCGAACTTGCCGAAGTAATAAGTTTTTCACCGATGCCAAAAGCATCGATTGGAGCTTTGTTTTTTAGCAATTTTTCTATGGTAAACTCATCTAAGGCATTACTAGCTATGATTTTGCATTTTGTTAAGCTAGCAAGATCTAATTTTTTTCTAATGTATTTAGAGATTTTAAGCAAATTTCCTGAGTCAATACGGATAGAATAATTTTGCATAGAATTTTGCGCATTTAACTCATTAAAAATTAAAATAGCATTTTCAATACCTTTTTTATAATCATAAGTGTCAATCAAAAGACTTATATTATCTTTATAAATTTGACAATATGCTCTAAAAGCGCTTAGCTCATCATCAAACATTTGCACCCAAGCATGAGACATGGTTCCGCTAATAGGAATGTTAAATTTTTTCCCAGCTAAAGTACAAGCACTTGCATGAAAACCACCTATAAAAGCAGCTCTAGCTCCATTTAAAGCCGCACTTTCTCCATGGGCTCTGCGAGAGCCAAATTCTAAAAGCAATTTTTCCTTTGCAATTTGAGCAATTCTGCTAGCTTTAGTGGCAATTAGACATTGATGATTTAGGGTTAAAAGTATGAAAGTTTCTAATAATAAAGCCTCTATTATAGGCGCTTTGATGATCATTAAAGGTGTATTAGCAAAAACACATTCACCTTCTTTAACACTTAGTATATCCCCGCTAAAATTTAAGGTTAAAAGATAGTTTAAAAAATCATCATCAAATTTGTGAGTATTTTTTAAAAATTCTATATCGCTTTGAGAGAAAGAAAAATGATTAATATGATTTATGATTTGTTCTAATCCGCAAAAAACGGCATAAGAAGCACTATCAGGAGCTTTTCTAAAAAAAACTTCAAAATAAACAATCTGCTTATGCATATTTTGTTTAAAATAAGCATAAGCCATACTTAGTTCGTAAAAATCACATAATAATGAAGAATTCATATAAGGATTTTTACTAAAAAATTAATCCATTTGGCGACGCAAGAAAGCAGGAACGTCAAGTTGAGAAATTACTTCTTCATCAAATCCACCGCTAGCTTTGCGCAAATTCATATAGCTATTTTTTTTACTTTCTTCTTGTTCTTTAGCACTTTCTATTTCAGCTTTATCTTCAAAACCTGTAGCAATGATAGTTACTTCAACACGATCACCCATACTCTCATCAGTAGTTGCACCAAAGATTACTTTTGCATTTTCATCTGCTATATCGCTAATGCTTTGAGTAGCTTGTGAAATTTCTATCAATGAGCATTCAGGACCAATTTTATAATGGATAATTACACCTTTAACGCCTTTCATAGTCATACCATCTAATAATGGAGATTCTATAGCACTTGATAATGCGTCCATGATAGCATTTTCACCTTCTCCATGACCCACGCCCATTAGTGCTAAACCTCTGTGGCTCATAACAGTTCTAACATCAGCAAAGTCAACATTAATATCGCCATCTTCTAAAAGGATAGACACCATACCCCTAACAGCTCTAGCTAAAATATCATCAACTAGTTTAAATGCTTCTTTTATACCTGCTTTTTTTGGGAGTATGCTAAGAAGTTTTTCATTTTGGATTACAATGATAGAATCACTTTCTTTTTTTAATTCAGCTAAACCAGCTTCTGCTAATTTTTTTCTTTGTTTTCCTTCAAATGCAAAAGGCATAGTTACAACTGAAACGGTTAATGCACCTACTTCTTTAGCAGCTTGTGCTACAACAGGAGCTGCGCCTGTACCAGTTCCACCACCAAGTCCTGCTGAAATAAACACTATATCGCTTTGACTTAAAGCAGCTTTTACTTCTTCGAAACTTTCTCTTGCGCTTTCTGCTCCAATTTCTGGTTGCATTCCAGCACCTAAACCTTTAGTTTTTTTCTCGCCTAGTTGAATTCTAGTTTTTGCTAAAGATTTAGCTATGGCTTGTGCATCAGTATTGGCTGAAATAAGATCAAGATCATGCAAGCCCATATTTACCATATGATCTATCATATTACCGCCACCGCCACCGCAGCCTATGACTTTTATTTTTGCACCTTTTGCGTGTTGCATTTCTTCTACTAGATATTCGCTCATTGTATCTCCTATTAGAACTGGTTTATTAGTTTATTCCAAAATTTATGCATAAAACCTGATTTTTTATCTTTTTTGGTTTCAACTTTTGTTAATTCTGCTTTTTCCTCTTCAAAGTCTTTTTGATCTTGAAAAATTTCTTCAAAATCTTTATTTTCTTCTTCATGCTCTTCTATGGTGAGATTTTGTTTAATCTGTTTATTGATAAATTCAGGTTCTCCTTTATATCTTAGTTTCTCATTAGAGTCTAACTCATAAGGAGTAAAATGTCCACCACCATATAAACAAAGACCTATAGCGCAGCTATTTTCTGCATCTTCAAAAATTTCTTTAAAGCCATCCATAGTATCTTTTTTTGCGGTCGCTATTCTAACAGCTTTATTATCAAAATAAGCTGAAGCAAGTTTGTCAAGTCCTGCAAATTTTGTCATTCCACCTGTTAATACTATGCCTGCTCCTGCTTGATTTGCACAAGCATTATCGCTTAGCATTTTAGCTAAAATAATAATAGTTTCTTCAATTCTTGCATAAATTACATTAGATATTACTTCTACTGAAACTTCATTTTTTCTTTTTTCATCACCCATGTATGGAATTTGTATGATCGAGTTTTCATTTTGTGCTAAAGATGCGTAATTTAATTTTAGTTTTTCCGCTTCTTTTGGTGGGGTATGTAAAGCTATGGATAAATCATTAGTGATATTTACTGAACCAATTTGTAAGCATTCATTATAGCGTATAGAATTACCCGCATGAATGACCATATCACAAACTGCTCCACCCATATCGATTAAAATAGCACCTAATTCTTTTTCACTATCATCAAAACATGCAATAGAAGAAGCATATCCTGAAAGAACGATGTTATCTACTCTAAGATCAGCAAGCTCCACGGCTTTTTTTAGATTTTTAATATGCACTTCTTGTGAGATTACAATATGTGTAGAAACTTCAAGGCGATTTCCGCTCATTCCTAAAGGATCTTCTACATGTTCAAGATCATTTACTTTGAAATTATAAGGCAATACGTGAATGATTTCATATCCACTAGGTATATTTGCAGTATGTTTTGCTGTGCTTACTGCTCTGTGAATTTCTTTAATACCTATTTCATGATTTGGTATATTAACCACACCTATGCTATCTACGCTTTTTGCATAAGCACCTGAAATAGATACAATTACCTTATCATAATGCACACCTGACATCATTTGTGCATCAGCTACTGCCTCTTCTATAGATTTTGAAGCAAGTTCTATATTAGTAATTGCTCCTTTTTTTATACCATTTGATTTTGACTTTCCAAAACCAATGATTTTAAGTCCTTCTTCGCTTTTTTGTGCTAATATGGCGCAAGTTTGTATTGAGCCTAAATCAATTCCTAAAATATTCAATTTGTATTTCCTTTATAATAGCGTTGAATTGGATATAATTCTATAAGTTTTTTTAATAATTCTTCCTTAAGTAAAGCTTGTTTAGTTTGTTTAGCACTTTGCTCTATGATAAATTTATAAATTTCTTCTTTATTTTTATTTTCTAAAGTTTGTTTTGTGATTTCATAAACAATTGCTTTATCATCAAACAATACATAAGATTTAGCTTTGTTTGAGTCAAATACATGCATTAAAAACTCGCTAAATTCAGTATCATTCATCATATCACCTACTTTTGCATTTTTAGCTGAGTCGCGACTATAAGTTCCTATGTCTATGCCTTGGAAATTATCTAGGGCAAGTTTTGCTTTTTCTTCTAATAAGGCTTTAGTTTTTTCTTTAATGTAAAGTTTACTTACTTCGTTTTTAGCTTGCTCAAAAGTCATAGTTTGTATAGGATTTATTTTTATAACTTTTGCAACCATATAACCATTTTCAAATTTAAAAGGCTTAATAAAATCATTTTCTTTAGCTTTTTGTATATTTTCCAAAGGATAATAAATATCAGCATCGCCGATTGTGATATTTTTATCAAAACTAAGCTCATTTTTTCTTAAAGCTACATAGCTTTCATTGGCTTTAAGTTTAAGTTTAGGAAGTTTTAAATCTTTTATCGCTTTATCTTTGCTTTGTTCTAGACTTAGAATTTTCCCTGCAAAATCTTTATAATCATTTTTATTTTCTTCATAGTAAGCTTGGATCTCTTTATCATCAACTTTGATTATATCAGGGTTTAAAAAATAAGTTGCAAGTTCGTAGCTTTTTTGTGTTTTATAGAGTTCTTTATTTTTTTCCCAAGTTTGTTTTAACTCTTTTTCATCAATTGTTATATTTTTATTATCAAGTTTTATAGCTTGGACTTTTAAACTATCTTGCATTAAAAAACTTGCACCAAACATATCAAGCTCATTTGGTTTGATTTGTAAATTTAAAATAGCATTGATTTTTTTAAGTAACAACTCATCATGAATGATTTTTTCATAAGTTTTTGGTGTATAGTTATTTCTTGCAAGAAGATTATAATATAAATTTTTATCAAAAACACCTGAAGCATTATGAAAGATTTTTTGATGTGCTAAATCATAAGCAATTTCTTCCTCGCTCACATTTAAACCCAAAGTTTTAGCATAAGAAAGTAGTAATTTTTCTTGTATAAGTTCATTGATAGCTTGAGTATCTAAGCCATCTTTTTGTGCTTGTTCTTGTGTGTAATTGCCATTGTTTAGTTGAGAGTAATAGCTAAATAATTGAGAATATTTGAGATTAAACTCATCATAGCTTATTTTTTCATCGCCTACTTTTGCAACAGAATTAGATCTATCGGTGTTAAAATCATAACTTCCCCAGCCAACAAAACCTGCTCCAACAAAAGCAATAACACTAATCCAAATAGTAACAACTAAATATTTTTTATGATGCTGCATCCAAGTGAGCATTTTTACCCCAATCCATAATTAAATAAATTAAACTATACATTATAGATAATTTGTGATTAATACAAAATTAATTTTACATAGATTATGATAAATTTGTTTCAGCTAAATGGATAATTTTGCAAGAATTTTCAATTAAATCTATAATTTTACCCAATTCATAACTTGTTCTACCATAAGCAAATATGCCATAACCTTTTACAACGACAAAATTTTGCTTTTGTTCTAGCATATAACGATAAATTTCAGTTTGTGATCTATCCTCCCAATCCTCATAACTTTTAGGATTATAAACTCGAATTTCTTCTAGAAAAATTTCACCAAAATAATCCTGAGGTGCTATAAAATCATGATTTAAACTCATGGATAAGGTATAAGCTGGGCAAGCAAAACATACAAATTTGGCTTCAGGTATATTCTCATATATACTTTTATGGATTTCAGAGTCATTGCTAGCTTCACTCCAACTATAATCTTTTGCAAATTTTAAAATGCTTAGATTTTTTTCATCTAGCTGATTTAAAAAAGTGTCATTTTTATTTATAATAAAAGAGCTTTGAGATAGTTTTGCTGAAACCGAACCATGGCAAATCCCAAAAAAATTTTTTTTAAACATTGAAGTAGAAAGCATTTTAATTTGAGAAATAATATTTTCTTTATTCATTAAAAACCTTGTTTTAAACTTTGCTAAGATATTATACTAAAAAAATTAAAAGGTTTATTTTGCAAAGTCCACATATTCCTGTTTTATTACAAGAAGTTTTAAATGCTTTTGATGATTTTGATAGTGGAGATTTTTTAGATTGTACTTTGGGTTATGGAGGGCATTCTAAAGCATTATTGCAAGCTCATGAAAAATTAAGATTAATTGCTTGCGATAAAGATTTAGAGGCTTTAAATTTTTCCAAAGAGTTTTTAAAAAATTTTCAAGATAGAATAAGTTTTAATCATATAGGTTTTAAAGATATTTTAACTCAAATTTCAACGCAAAACATAAGAGGAATTTTAGCTGATATTGGTGTATCTTCTTTGCAGCTTGATAAAAATGATAGGGGTTTTTCGCTAAATTCTGATTTTTTAGATATGAGAATGGATCAAAACAATCCTTTAAGTGCTAAAGAAATAGTTAATTCTTATAGCAAAGAAGCTTTGGAACGAATTTTTAAAGACTATGGAGATCTAGCGCCGGTTGCTTCAATGCTTGCTCAAAAAATTATCAATGCAAGAAGTCAAAAAGAGATTACAAGTGCAAAAGAATTAAGTCAAATTATAGGAAATGCTAAGTTAAAAGGACGCAATGTATCTCTAGCTTTGCTTGTATTTCAAGCTTTACGTATAGAAGTAAATAATGAACTTGGTGAGTTAAAATCCTTACTTGAAAATATAGAAAAAGCAAAATTAAGAGATTGTAAATTAGCTATTATTAGCTTTCATTCTTTAGAAGATAGAATAGTAAAAAATACTTTTAAAAGATGGGAAAAAGACTGTATTTGTGATGAAAGAGCCATAAAATGTGAATGTGGTAAAAATCATAGTCTTGGGAAAATTTTAAGTAAAAAAGCTATAAGTGCCTCCAAAGAAGAAATAAGCTATAATAGCAGATCAAGTTGTGCAAAAATGAGAATTTTTTATTTTAGGTAAATAATGGTTGAAGATGATTTTTTAAAAGAAAAACAAAATATACGTGAAAAAATGTTGAAATATTCTAGGGCTATTAAAGAAGGTAGGCCTTATGAAGAATATGAGCAAAATTTTAATGAAAGTGATCGTATATTAAAAAATAGAATACAACGTAAAAAAAGACCCAAATTTACAGATTTTGATGAAGAATATGAAGAAAAACCTAAAAAACAATCTGCTATTTATTTAAAAGAAGATTTGATTAATGTTAAATTAGAAGAAAAAAAACCTTTTAAACTTCAACTTAATTTTTTCAAAAAACAAAAAGAAAAATTCGATAAAAAAAATATTGCAAATTCTAAAACGCTTAAAAGTGGCAAATTGCCACAAGAAGTAAAAAAAACAGAAAAAAAGCAAGAAAATAAAGATCCTATTCAGATATCTAAAATTCTTACTCAAAGTAATGTTTTCGTCACTTCAAAATTTCAAGATTTAAAAGAAAAAAGAAAAGAAAAAGCTAAACTCAAACAAGAATTAAAAGAGCAAAAAAAAATCGAACAAGAAAAAATAAAAAAAGCTCAAGAAGCATTAAAAGAAAAAGAAAAATTAGCCAAACAAGAACAAAAAATTTTAGAAGAAAAAGTAAGACTTGAAGAAAATCAAGAGTATAATCAAGAAGATAAATATGAGCTTTTAGATAGTATAGTAAATGAGGAGAATAAAAATTTAAGTCCTAAAAATTTATTATATGCAGGTTTAATGATAGCATTTGCTTTGTTGATATTTTTCCCACAAATTTATATTAGAAATCAAATTTATTATGTTAGTAGAGATATAGCGGATTTAAGATCGCAAGAACTTGTTTTAGATGAAGAAAACAAAGAGCTTCAAAGACAGCTTGAAGCACTGTATTTTCAAAATCAAGTTTTAGACTTTTTAGATTAACCTTGTGTTTGAATGATTTTTTCTAAAACATATTGCTCGAGTTGATTTTTTGGAATTTCTTCTTTAATGGCTTGGTTGTAAATATTTTCTGCTATTTTTGAGTATTTTTCATAAGCAAAATATGGAAAATGCAAAGCCCAAGCTTTTTTTAATAATCTTTTGCTTATTACTTTTCTAGTGTAAATTTTAAAAATATCATAGCCAATAAAAACACAAGCGGTGACAAAAATAGCACTTAAAATACTAATATGAAAATCAATAATTGTCAAAAAATAATGTGTAATTAAAATTAGAGGAATGATAATTAAAGCACAAAAAAATGCATAAATAAGATAAGAATTAAACACCTTAAATTTAAAATTTAATTTCGCAGGATCTACCATCATACCTTCATTAAGCAAGGCGTTTGCTTCTAGTAAATCTTTTAAATTAACAGGTTGGTTTGAAACTTTAAAAATAAAGTTTAAAATAAATTCTTGTATTTTCATTGTTTTACCCAAAATTAGTATGTGATTTTTGTGATTTTAACATTTTTGTTTTTAAATAAACTAAATTTTAAGTCTTGTAAATGAAATCTTGTGTTAAAATTTATATTATTTTAATATCAAAAGAAAGAAAAAAAATGGCAGATTCTAGATTTATGATGAATGTAAAAGGCATATGTGGGGCTTTTATCCCAAGAGTTTTATTTCAGAGTAAGTTAAAAGATATTTTTTCTGATATCTTATTATTGAACACAGAAAAAAAGGAATATATAAAAAAGAGAATAAATTATTACAATAAACTGAATTTTGATAGAGCAAAGCATATTGCATTATCACAAACTGCTGAAAAAATAGGAAAACCCCCTTTTAAAAAAACTTCATTGGCTTATGATGCTTATGCGATTAGTAAATATTTTAATGATGATTTTTTATGGATTAAAGCTTTTGGTGATATTTCTTATATTTTAAAAGAAGCTTCAATTTGCAAAGATAGACCTATTTGCAATGATAATTATAATAATGTAATTATGAGGTTAGATAAAAATAGACATTTTGTTTTTTTAAAGGATAAGTATGTTTTTGAAGATAAAAAAAACATTGCTGTTTTTAGAGGTGCTGTCTACCAAAATAATAGAGTGAAATTTTTTGAAAAAAATATTTCAAACAAAAAATGTGATATTGGTCATACAGGAAAAGGTTATAATGAGTGGAAAAAAACATTTTTAAACAAGCAAGATCAACTACAGTATAAATTTTTAATATCACTTGAAGGCAACACTTTTGCTAGTAATTTGATTTGGTCGTTAAGTTCTAATTCCTTAGTTTTAGCCCCCAAAATGCGTTATGAAACTTGGTTTATGGAAGGAAAGTTAGTTCCAAATGAACATTTTGCTTTGATTGATGATGATTATGAAAATGTAGAAGCTTTGCTTGATTATTATTTAGCTAATCCGCATAGAGCAAAAGAAATTATTCAAAATGCCCATGCTTACATAGAGCAATTTTTAGATGAAAAGATAGAATTTTATATAGGAATTTTAGTTTTAGCTAAGTATTTTTATTATTCTAATCAGCTTGATTTACCAAAAGATATTGTTGATTTATTTGATTAAAAGGAGGATTTGTGCAAGAAATGGAAATGGTGTTTTTAAATGATGAGTTTGTAAAAGCTAGTGAAGCTAAAGTGAGTGTTTTTGATAGAGGTTTTATCTTTGGAGATGGAATTTATGAAGTAGTTCCTGTGGTAAATGCAAAAATAGCTGACAAAGAAGAATTTTGGGAGCGTTTTGAGCGCAGTTTGGCTCAAATTGAATTAAAAATTCCTTATACAAAAGAAGAATTTGAAAATATTTTAGAGCAATTAATCATTAAAAACTCTCTTAAAGAAGGCGGGCTTTATATGCAAGTTACTAGAGGGGTTGCTAGTAGAAATTTTGCTCTTTTAAAGGGATTAAAACCTACTATTATGGCTTTTGCTTTTGAATGCAAGGTGATTGAGCATGAGTGTGCTAAAAATGGGGTGAGTGTTATTTCAACAGCTGATTTAAGGTGGAAAAGAAGGGATATAAAATCAATTTCTTTATTAGCTCAATGTCTTGCAAAAGAAGAAGCTGTAAAAGCTAAGGTTTTTGAAGCTTTTATGGTAGAAAATGCTTTAGTAACGGAAGCTTCTAGTAGTTCAGCTTTTATTATAAAAGATAAAACTTTAATCACTAAGCCATTTTCTAATGAAATCTTACCAGGAATTCGCCGTAAAAATATCTTGAAATTTGCCAAAGAACTTGATCTTAAAGTAGATCAAAGAGCTTTTAGTATGAAAGAAGTGTATGAAGCTGATGAGGTGTTTATTTCCGCAGCTACTTTTTTGATTTTGGGTGTTATAAAAGCAGATAGCAAGGTGATTAATGATGGTAAAGTAGGCTTTTATACCCAAAAGCTAAGAGAAAAATATGTAGAAAAAATACAAAAAGAGGTTTTTTAATCAAAACCTGCGTTTGTAAATTCTTTAGGATTATCAAGAGCGTAGCGGAATTTTTCCCAGTCTATTTGTTTATCCCAAATAGCTACGATTAAAGCTGCTACGCTATTTCCACATAAATTTCCTACTGCACGAATTTCAGACATAAACTTATCTACACCCAAAAGTATAGAAATAGCAGCCACAGGTAAAACCTCTCCTAAGCTTGCACCTAAGCCATTATTAGCTTCTGCTATATGCATATTAGATAAAGCTGCAAGTGTGCTTCCTAGTATGATAAAACCTGAACCAGTTACACCAACAGCACCTTTTGAGGCTATCATTAGTACGATTAAAATGCTAATTTCATGTGTTAAAGAAAGCTCTACATTAAAAGCTTGTGCAAGGAAAATCAAACTCATAGCCAAATAAATATTAGTACAATCAAGATTAAAACTATATCCAGTTGGCAATACCAAACCCACAGTAGCTTTTGAAATTCCTGCTTTTTCAAGCTTTCTCATAAGTGGAGCTAATGCTGATTCGCTAGAACTTGTAGCAAAAACTATCAAAACTTCTCTTGAAATAAAACGCATAAATTTAAAAATATTAACTTTAGCAATAAAACAAATAATTCCTAAAACCCCAAAGATAAAGAGCAAAGAAGCAAGTAACATAACAATAAGCAAATATCCTAAATTTAATAAAGAATCAAGCCCATATTTTGCCACTAAAAAAGCCATCGCAGAAAAAGCGGCAATAGGAGAAAAATACATAATGATTTCTAGAATTTTAAAAACAAAACTTTGCATTATTTCTAAGGTTTTTTGTATAGCTTTTCTCTCATCAATTCTCATAAGCGAAATAATAAAAGCACAAGCTAGGGCTATAACTAAGATTTGCAAAGTTTTTCCCTCGCTAAAAGCAGCGATGATGTCAGTAGGTATAGCGTCTTTTAAAATATGCAAAATCTCATTTTGCGCGCTTATTTCTATATTGTTATTGACAAATTGAGCTACACTATCTTTATCTAAGGTACTTGGATCAAGGTTCATTCCTTTTCCAGGTCCCATAATATTTGCCATAAAAATACCAATAGCTAAAGCAAAAGTACTCACTACTTCAAAGTATAGTAAGGCTTTAGCGCCTATACTTCCAACTTGTTTTAAGCTTTCAAGACTAACAACCCCTAAAACAATAGTTAAAAATATAATAGGTCCTATGAGAATTTTTAAAGCTTGTATAAAATAATCTACCCCGATTTTACTAGCTAGTGCAAGTTCTTTGTCTAATAAACCAAGGCTAATGCCAGCTATAATTCCTATAATCACCCAAAAACCTAAATTTTTTAACATTTTTTTGAGCTTGCTTGGTTTTTCATGAGTGATTACTAGCACAAAAACTCCTTGTAATTTTAAAAACAACACATATTAGCAAATAAAAACTTATTTTTATGATTAAAATAAATAAAAAATAAACAATATTCTTAAAAATAAGAATTTTTTAGCTTATTTTGTAGCTAAAAGTAGCATTTTGTAGTATTTTTGTATTATTTATTATGAAATAAATAATGATAATGTTTATCTAAATTTAAGAAAGCTAGTACTATACTTGCGACTATGATTTTAAAAATGAATATCATTTCGGAGTAAAATAGTGTTTAAAAAAATAAGTTTGTTAATGATTTTTTTATTTTGTTCTATTGTTTATGCTAGAGAGATTGATTATCAAAAAGAAGCCCAAGCAATCAAACAAATTTTAAATGAAAGTATGCTCTTATATAAAGAAAATAAAAATTTAGAAGCAAAGAAAAAAGCAGAAGATGCATATTTTCAGCATTTTGAAACCATGGAAGGATCTATTGGGCGTAATGTTGGTAGAAAAGCCATTGTTATGGAGCGTAAATTTGTTAATTTAAGAAAGTTATATAAAGATAAAGAAGATTTTTCTAAAATAGAAGCTTTGATTAGTAGTTTGTATTTTGATTTAGATGAAATAGTTCCTATTTTAGAAAAAGGCTTCCAGCTTAAAGCTGAAGCTAGTGATGTAAATTATGATAAAAAAGCAGCTGAAAACTCATCTTTAAAAGCAGAAAAAGAACGCCAAGCACAAGCTGAAGCGATGTTTGCGGCTTTGCTTGGAGAGAATGTTAAAGAGCAAACTTCACAAAATTCAACTCAAAGTTTGATTACTCAAGAGCAAGACACTCAAAAAGATGAAACATTGTTAGCTTTGCAAGAAGCTTCAGCTTTGGATGCAAGGTTGCAATTTTTAATGGATTCTATGATTTCAAAGCTTGATCAAGCTGCATTAGCTTTTGTAAATAAAGACTATCAAAAAGCTAAAGATTTGATTCAATCAGCATTGTTTGAAGATTATAGAAACTCAAAAGTAGAAGTTTTAGTAGCAAGATATACTAAAGCAGGGGTGGATAAAAAAATTCAAACTAAACTTAGAACTATTATAAGAAAAATCAATGCTAATACTTTAGATGAAAAAACTATTAGAGATGAAATTTCAAACATATCAGATTTATTATATGAAGCGTTTTTAGCTTTGCCTAAAGAAGAATTGGCTTTACTTCAGGTTAAAGGTTTTGATGAAAGTACTATGAGTACTAAAAACTATACTAAAGTATATGATGATATGAAAATTGCTCTTAATGATATTTTGCAAAATTATGAGGGATTTAGTTTAAATAGTATAGATGCTTTACAAAATGTGTATTTGGATATTTTTGAAGCAAGTGGTATGGAAAGTAAAATTGGCGCTATTGATAGTGCTTTAAAATTAAAAATAGAAAGTTATTTTTCAAAAGGTGTTGCGCTTATTAAAGCAAGTGCTTCTAAAGAAGAATTAAAACAAAATTTTGACGAGCTTAGTGCCTTAGTGGAAGGCTCTTTGGATAAAATTCAAGAATCCTCACCTATGTCTTTATTTATATGGGCTTTAGGTATTATTTTAAGAGAGGGTTTGGAAGCTTTAATTATCATTGTAGCTATAGTTTCATACCTAGTTCAAAGTGGCAATAAAAAGCGTTTAAATATAGTATATTCAGCACTTTGGAGTGGGGTATTTTTAAGTTTTGTAACAGCATTTTTTATTTCATGGATTTTTAAAGAACAAGCAGGGCAAAGCAGAGAGTTGCTAGAAGGCATTACTATGCTTGTGGCTGTTGCATTATTATTTTATGTAGGTTTTTGGCTTTTATCAAATGCACAAAATAAAAAATGGGCAAATCACATAAAAACCCAAGCAGTTGAAGCTATATCAAATAATTCAGCAAAAACCTTATGGTTTAGTGTGTTTTTAGCTGTATATAGAGAAGGTGCTGAAACTATTCTTTTTTATCAGGCTTTATTATTTGATGCAAAAACAAGCACAGATTATAGTTTTATATTTATAGGATTAGCTAGTGGATTAATTATACTTATCATACTTTATTATTTATTAAAAGCTGGTGCTTTAAAAATACCAGTAAAACAATTTTTCTATATAACTTCATACATTATTTTTTACATGGTCTTTGTCTTTACAGGCAAAGGCATTGGTGAGCTCATAGAAGCTAAGGTTATCACCCCAAGCTTACTTCCTTTTGATTTTGAAGGAATTTTATGGCTTGGAATTTATCCTTACTATGAGAGCATCATACCTCAGTTTATGGTTTTAATCTTACTCATTATGGGTATTTTTATAACAAAGCAAATTTCAAATAAAAGGGAAAAAATATGAAAAAAACTTTATTAAGTTTAGGCGCAGCAGCTAGTATTTTAGCTAGTTCAGTTTTTGCAGCAGAGGTGCCAATTGGCGATCCTTATGAATTAAATGGTATGGAAATAGCAGCGGTTTATTTACAGCCAATCGAAATGGAGCCAAGAGGGATTGATCTTGCAGCTAGTTTAGCAGATATTCACCTTGAAGCAGATATTCATGCATTAAAGGGCAATAAAAACGGCTTTCCAGAAGGCTTTTGGATCCCTTATTTAACTATAGCTTATAAGCTAACTAATCTTGATAATGGTAAAGTAAAAACAGGAACTCTTATGCCTATGGTAGCAGATGATGGCCCTCACTATGGTGCAAATTTAAAAATGGATACAGGCATTGGAAATTACGAGTTAGTATTTTTAATAGAAAGTCCAGAAAAACAAGGTTTTGGACGCCATGTTGATAAAGAAACAGGTGTTGGTAAGTGGTTTGAGCCATTTTCAGTTAAATATAACTTCAAATACACAGGAAAACCTAAGTGATTTTTTCCCTAGCTTTTGCTAGGGTTTATTTATGAAATTATTGATTTTATAAATAAATTCTATTAAAGAAGAGCCTATGTCGATTTATTTTGTACATTTTTTTGGAGCATTTTTTTCTTATGCGCTTTTGAGTGCTTTATTTTTTTATAATCTAAAAAATTCTTTAGTGTTTAAACTTGCTTTTGTGGGTTTTGTTTTTTCTTATTTTGCTTTTTTTATTAGCGCTAAAACACTAAATTATGATTTGTTGTATTTTTCTAATGATATTTTATTTGTTTTATTGTTTTTGGATGTTATCATTTTTTCTTTTATGAAAAATAATTTTTTAAAAGAAAAAATTCAAGCAATATTGCTTTTTTTATTATCTTTTGCTTTTGGTATAAAATACTTACATATTTCTATTGATTTTCCTATATTAAGCACTAATTTTTTAGATTCTTTAGCGATTAGCTCTTTTGGGTTTATTTTACTTGCTTTTATTATGTGTTTTGGGGTTTATCTTTTTACAAGATGGTTAAGGAAATTTAAATTTAAGTTTTTAAATTTATTTTTATTTATTATCGTGATTTTTTATCTAAATGAAGCTTTAGCGCAAATTTTATTACACCTTATGAGAGAAGGCGTGGTAGAAACAGAAAGCTTGTATTTAAGCTATGTGGCAAAAAGTGTGTATTATGCTAAATTTTATACTTATGTATGGTTTTTATTGCTAGGAATTTGTATAGTTTTAGCTCTAAAGCAAAGAGTGAGTGAAAACAGCAAGAAAAAAGATTTTGATATAGAATTTAGAAAAAATCAAGCAAAAAATTCAACTATAACTAGTTTTAGTGCAAGTATTTTTAGTGCTATGATTTTAAGTCTTTGTATTTTTCTTTTTTATGACTTGCATGCTTCAAGACCGGTAACCATAGACGAGCCAACCTATGTAGAGCCAAATGAAAATGATGAATTTGTCTTTGATGTAGCGATTTTAAGAGATAATAACTTACATCGCTTTGCTTATATTAGTGATGAGGGTAAAGTGGTGAGATTTTTTTTAATTAACAAAAGAGAAGATAAAGACTCGCCAGTAGCTGTTTTTGATGCTTGTAGTATATGTGGGGATATGGGGTATGTTAAAAAAGGTGGAGAATTAATTTGTATCTCATGTAATGTTAGAATTTTCTTACCAAGTGTAGGTAAGGCAGGTGGGTGTAATCCTATCCCTATGAAGTATAAATTTGAAAATGGTAAGGTTATTATACCTTTTTCAGAAATTTTAGATGGGGTGAATTTTTTCACTCAAGTAGTAGAAAAGAAAGTTTATGATCCTATTGATAATACTGAGCTTATTAATTTAAAAGCGCCAAGATCTTACGTTTATAAAGGTAGAACATATTTTTTTGCTAATGAAAAAAATTATGAAGAGTTTAAAAACGATCCTTTAGAATACATCGATATGAATAAGACTTCAAAATATAGAATTCATAATTTATTAGGAAATGACTATGCAAGTTAAGATTGTAAAAAATTCCATTTTTCAAAATAAAATTCAAAAATCTCTAGCTTTACTAACCATTTTTTTAGCTACTTTACTTATGGCTACTATGTTAAATCTTACTTTGGGTATAGGTAATGAAATTACAAAAGAATTAAGAAGTTATGGGTCAAACATTTTAGTTTTACCTAAAGGTACAAGTTTAAGTGTAGAAGTGGGTAATAAAATCTATGAGCCTTTGAAAAATCAAAATTTTTTAGAAGAAAATAAGCTTCATACTATAAAAGAAATTTTTTGGAGAAATAATATCAATGCCTTTGCGCCATTTTTAGATACCCAGGTAAAAATTCAAACTCCAAATGCAAATTATGAAAATATCTCTTTAGTGGGAACTTATTTTGATAAGGCTATAAAGGTTCAAGATGATGATGATTTTTATGCAGGTATTAAAGAATTATACAAATATAGTCAAATTAAAGGAAATTATCCAAAAGATGATAGTTTAGATGAAATAATGCTAGGAAAAGACTTAGCACAAAAATATGATTTAAAAATAGATGATGAAATCATCCTTGTGCAAAATGATCAAATTTTTAAAGTAAAAATTGTTGGTATTATAGACTTAACTCAAGCCTTTTCAAATAAAATCATTACTTCTTTACTTTTAGCACAAAAACTTTCTAAAAAAGAAGGTTTATTTGCTAAAGCAGAAGTTTCGGCTTTGACTATACCTGAAAATGATTTAGCACAAAAAGCAAGACGCGATGTAGATAGTCTTGATCAGCTTGAGTATGATCAGTGGTATTGTACTGCTTATGTAAGTTCTATTGCTTATCAAATCGCAGAAGATTTTAAAGGTGCTAGCACAAAAGTAGTGAGTGCGATTTCAGATGCAGAAAGTTTGATAGTGTCTAAAATTCAATCTTTAATGGCAGTAGTTAGTATTATATGTTTAATCGTAGCTTCCATAGCTATATCATCTTTAATGAGTGCGGATATTTTTAGAAGAAAAAGTGAAATAGGGCTTTTAAAAGCTTTAGGCGCTAGCACTTTGCAAATTTATATGATTTTTGCGTTAGAAGGGGTTGTGGTAGCTTTAGTTGGGGCTGTTTTGGGCTTTGCTTTTGGTATAGGTATGTCAGAGATTATCGCCTTGAGTATATTTGAACATACCATTGAAATTTCTTGGATTATCCTACCAATTTGTTTATTTTTTGCAGTGCTTATAGTATTTTTAGGATGTTTGTTTTCTATCAAAGGAATTTCTAAACTTTCTACTTCAGAGGTTTTATATGGCAAATAATTTTTTTATACAAGAGGTTTTTAAATCTCTTATTTTTTCTTATAAAAGAGTTTGTATTATTTTTATAGCTGTGTTTATGGGTGCTATGGTTAGTGCTTCATTTTTTAATATTTATTTTGATATTGACACAAAATTATCTAAAGAATTAAAAGCTTATGGAGCTAATTTTATCATCACGCCAAAAGATGATGAGTTTTTAAGTATGGATGAATTTAATCAAGCCAAAGAAAGCTTGAAGGCAAAAGCTTTAACCCCATTTTTATATGGTTTTTATAATCTTGAAAGCTCAAGTGCGGTAGTTGTTGGGGTTGATTTTGCAAATTTAAAGCTTACCAAGCCTTTTATGGAGGTTTTAAAAGGAAGTTTTTCTTTGAGCGATTTTAGCGAAGATAGTGCCTTTGTGGGAGCTGATTTAGCTAAACAACTTGAGCTTAAAATAGGACAAGAATTACAAATTTATAATCCAAATATATCTAAAATAGTCAAAGTAAAAATCAAAGCTATTTTAAGAAGTAACGATGAGCAAGATGGGGTTTTAATCATTTCTTTAAAAAAAGCTCAAGAGTTAGCAGCTAAAGAAGTGATAAATTATGCTCAAGCTATTTTGCTAGGTGATTATGAAAGTTTAGATCAAAAAGCAAAAGAGCTTAGCAAGGGCAATGTAGAAGCTAAAGTCATAGCTTCAGTGTCCATTAGCGAAGGAGTGATTTTAGAAAAGATCAAAGCTTTAATGGCTTTGATTAGCTTAACGATTTTACTCATTAGTTCTTTGAGTGTAAATACCACTCTTAGTGCGGTGATTTTTTCAAGAAAAAAAGAAATAGCCTTGCACCTTGCACTAGGAGCTAAGCATAAAGAAATCATCAAGCTCTTTGGAGCTGAAGTATTTATTTTAAGTTTAAGTGCGAGTTTGCTTGGTGCTTTTTGTGGATATTTTTTGGCAAATATTTTTGGGTATTTGATTTTTAATGCAAGTATAGATTTTAGGTTGCTTTCGGTATTTTTTGCGGTGCTTGTTTCTTTGGTATTTGCATTTTTTGCAAGTATTTTGCCGCTAAAAAAAGCTTTAAAAATCAATGTTTGTGAAAATTTAAAGGGTGAGTGATGAAAAATATTATAAAAATTTCAAATTTAAATCGTAATTTTAATGAAGTTAAAGCTTTGCAAAATATCAACCTAGAAGTAAAGCAAGGTGAATGGCTAGCTATCATGGGTCCATCAGGTTCAGGTAAATCAACGCTTTTAAATATACTTTCTTTGATGGATACTCAAAGTAGCGGGGAGTATTTTTTAGATGATAAAGAAGTTGGAAATTTAAGTGAAGAAGAAAAAAGCGTAATCAGAAGAGAAAAAATAGGCTTAATCTTTCAACAATTTCATTTAATACCTTATTTAAATGCTTTAGAAAATGTTATGCTAGCTCAGTTTTATCACTCAAGTATAGAGCAAAAAGACGCTATAATGGCGCTAGAAAAAGTAGGGCTTTCACATAGACTTACGCATTTACCAAGCCAACTAAGTGGCGGGGAACAACAAAGACTATGCATAGCAAGAGCTTTAGTAAATGATCCTGAAATTTTATTAGCAGATGAGCCAACTGGAAATTTAGATGAGGCAAATGAAAAAAATATTCTAGAACTTTTTTGTAAATTAAAACAAGATGGCAAAACCATAGTTTTAATCACTCATAATCCAGACTTAGCTACCTTTGCTGATAGAACTATCATTTTAAGTCATGGAGTGATGAAAAGTGAAAATTAAAAGTATAATTTTAGCTTGTTTATGTTTAGTTTTTTTAAGTGCGTGTTTTGAAAACAACAATAAAAATGGTGGTAAAATAGGCTTAAAAGCACCAGAAATCGCAGCAAAAAATTTAGAAGGTGAGAAAATCAAACTAGCTGATTTTGATAATCTTATCGTTTTAACTTTTGTGGAGCAAGGTTGTGCATCTTGTTTAAAAGATTTACCACTTTTGGAAAAACTAGCTAACGAATACCCTAAAAAAATGACTATTCTAGCGCTTGATTCTATAGATAAGGGTAAGGATTTTGAAGAATTTGCTACAAAATATGATTATAAAAATATCATATTTTTACAAGATGATTTAGATATCTCATGGCAAAGATTTAGTGTTTTTGCAGTACCAACTACTTTTGTCATTAAAGATGGAGTTGTGCAAGATAAAATTATAGGAGAAAAACCATGGTCGCAACTAAAAGCTTCTATTGCTTCTTGGCTTTAATAAGCATTTTTTTCTTTAGTGCATGCTCAAACAATGAATTTCAAACCCTAAATTCAAATCAAAACTATACTTTTAAATATGATGGTTTTGAAAAAACCTTAAAAACACAAAATACAAATCAAGCGTATGCTTTATTTTTTTTCACGCAAGATTGTGGCGCATGTAATGCACAAATTCCTATGTTAAACGAGCTTTATAAAGAAAGAAATTTTCCTATTTTAGCGGTGCTAAATGGAGTTAATTCAAAAGAAGAAGCTCAAAAAATTCTTTTGGAAAAAAAGCTAGATTTGCCACTTTTATATGAAGCCAAAGCAAGCTCATTTTTATCTAAAGCTGTGGGTGGAATTTATGGTGTGCCTGTGATAGTTTTTTATGATGAAAAAGGTAAAATAAATGAAAAATTCATCGGACTTACCCCAAAAAGTGTTTTAGAAAATAAGATTAAATTTTTGCAATAATTTTTATTGAAAGTATTAATATTGTTATGTTTAGAGTATTTAAGATAACTTTTATCTTAAATTATTTTTAAGGAAAAATTTATAAATAAAATATTAATATTCCGACTATATTATTAAAATATTAGTAACAAATGTTACAAATATATACAAAATAGATAATAATTAAATAACACATTAACTATTTTTTGAAAGGACTTCTCAATGAATATAAATTTATCCAAAAAACACCTCACGGGGGGGGGGGAACGATAATTTTCGTTTTAACTCAAACACTTTAAACTCTTTAAAAAACTATAAAAACTCTAATCTTTTAAAACTTTCTTTATTTACTATTTTTTCCCTAAGTTCTTTAGAGGCAGCCACCCAAGCAAATTATGATAAAGCTTCTAATGCTTATGTTATTAAAGAGCACAAATTTAATAATAATGATGTATATGATTATAATCTTGATACCTATAAACTCTTAAGTGGTAAAAACTTCTATGGCCAAATGGCTACTAATAAAAACCTTTCAAATGTCACTTTAATCTATGATAATCCTAAAGATAAAACTCATTCTAAAATGAATGATTTATATTTTAAACAAGACATACTCACTCCAAGTATTAAAGAAGATATTTTTGTAGTTAATGGCTTTCATAGTTCTAACTCAGCTAATACTACCCTAAATCAAATCAGCTATATACCTTTTTTAGTTTCTGCTTATACCTTTAATGCAAAAGCTAATAATAATACCTTAGTATTAAAAGCAGGAGAATTATCTTCAGTATATTATTTAAAACCTACTGATAAAGAAGTAATTAATCCTAAAGCTACGGGTTTAGATAATAAATATAATTTTCTAATCACTCCAGCCATAGCTAGAAAAGGTGAAGTAAGTAATAATACTTTAAACTTCTTAAAAGATGCCTATGTAAATATGGGTGTTGAAAACACCTATACCTTACCTTTAAATGGTGCTCCTTATATCTTAGGTGCTTTTGGTGTAGATGCTAATGCTAATAATAATACAGTTATATTAAATAAAGGCGTAAAGATAGACTTTCATACTACCCCTTATAGACAAAGCATGCTAGGAGATAATATCTTTGATGAGAGAATGACTCATGTAACAGGAGCTATTACTTATAATGGCAATGCTAAAAATAATAAGGTTATTATAGATGGAGCTTCTTTATTAGTACATGGTCCAAGTGGAGCATATTCAACATCAGCTGCTACTCACTTAGGAGGAGCTTTTGTGGATGTTAATAATAATCAAAGCTATGAAGTAAGTAATAATAGTGTATTAATCAATGATTTAAAACTAGATTTAAGAGTAGATACTAAAAATACCCCATTAGCTTATAATGCTGTCTTAGTAGGAGAAATCTATGGGGGTAAAATCATACAAGGTAATGCTTATAAAAACACCATAGATATAAAAGACTTACAAACCTTATTAGCATTAAATACTAATGTAGAAGTAAAAGCACTCTTAGACTTTTATGCAGGTATGACTAATAATGGTATAGCTAATGATAATAGCATTAATATTAATCTTAAAAAACCATTTGAGATTAATTCTAATTTTACAGGTAAAAATGAGTTTAATCTTTATGGTGGGGTAGCTACTAAAGGAGCTAATAATAATAGTATTAATATCAATGGGGATTTAACCCAAGGACTTACTGTTGAAAACCATCAAGATAAAATTCAAATCACAGCAGCACAAACTCTAAGCTCTAAAGCAAATAATAATAGCATTGTTATTAAAAACTCAAACATAGCTATACCTTTATACTTATATGGAGTAAGTAAGGTTAGTTTGGATAATAAAGATTATTATGCAAGTAGTGCTAATGCTAATAGTATAGTTTTAGATAATGTAAAATCAGGTAGAAACCTCACTACTATTATAGAAGCTGATAATTTAGAAAAAAACACTATAAAATATAATCTTGTACAATCTTTATCGAATGCTTCTAATATAGATAAAGGTTCTAAAATCATTTTAAGAGCCAATGAAAATGCTAATAATAATACTTTAAACATTAAAGATTATTCAAGTGCAGCTAGTTCTAATGTTTATGTTATTAATGCTAAAACTGAAAGTGCTAATAATACTTTTATCTTTGATGAATTTGCTCTAGGTACAGCTTCTGATAAAAGAGAAGGTATAGCTATTATTAGTGCAGGTATAGCTAAGAATACTCATGATAATTATACTCATATAAATAATTTAAATATAGATGAGTATAAAAACAACAAAGCTATATTTATAAGTGCTTCTGGTGTATATAGTGAAAATGATAAAAGCTATAATAATACCTTATATTTAAGTGGTAATACTAATATTTTTAATAATACTAATATAAAAGTATTAGCAGGTAGCTTTTTACAAACTAGAATGGAAAATGATTTTAGCTCAAAAGCACTAATGCATAAAAATGGTACTAATAATCATTTAGTATTAAATACAAGTATCAAAGCAAATACTATTAATAACTTTGATCATTATAGCTTTATCTTAAAAGATGATACTAAGGCTTATTTAAGTGCTAAAGAAGCTATTAATCTTTCTAAAGATAGTTCTATTAATGTATATACTAACAATAATGTAAAAAATAAAAGCTTTATTTTAATGCAAAGTGAAAAAGGCTTTGTAGATGCAAACAATAAACACTTAAATCAAAAAGACTTACAAAGCTTATTAGAAACTATTACTAAAAATAATCAAAGCTTACATAAAAACATCAAAGCAAAAGTTCAAAAAGCTAAATACACTCTAAGTGTAAGTAAAGATGCAAAAAGCATAGTAGTGAATTTAAACTAAAGTAATATACCAAAAGGATTAATTATGAAAAAGCTAGCAAATCACATCATACTTTCAGGTGTAACGGTATCAATGTTATTTTCTCCACTAATGGCTTTACCTAGTGGAGGTAAATTTACTCATGGGACTAGTGGGACTATAACTTCTGGCAATGGTCATATGCAAATTAATGGTAATGGAACAAACTCAGTCATACAATGGGGTGGTGGTTTTAGTATAGGTCAAGGTGAAAGTGTAAACTTTGGAGGTAAAGATAAAAACTACCTAAACATTGCTCATGGTACTAGTAAATCTATGATAGAAGGTATATTAAATGCAGGTGGTAATAATGTCTTTTTAATTAATCCTAATGGAGTAATCATTACTAAAACAGGAAATATCAATGCTAATCGCTTTGTGGCTTCGACTTCGTCGATGAGTAATGATGATATGTGGAAATTTGCAAAGTTAACTAAAGAACAAGGTGCTTCTTTTTCTCCGGTATTTAAACCACAAAAAGCAGGCAATGTAGTAAATATGGGTAATATTAATGCTAATAATGTATTACTTATAGGGAATAAGGTAAGTATAGATGGTGGCCATATCAATGGCAAACATAATGATAATGTTAGTGGTGATGCTTTAAAAAATCCAAGTGGTAATACAGCTGAAAAAATTCATTTAGTAGGGAATGAAGTTTATATAGACAAGGATATGGCAAAATTTAACTCTACAAGTGGTAAAGTAGATGTAACAGCCAATGCTATTTATACTCAAAGACAAATGATAAATTTTGCAAATGATGGCTATAAATTTGGCAGTGAGATAAAAGATAAAATAAATATAACAAACTATCAAAATCATAAAGGAAACTCTAATTTCAAAAAAGCTTTAACTATAGGTAATATGGGAAATGAAAAAGATAATGCTATAGAGTGGTGGCACTTTGCTAAAGGTTGGAATGAAGGTTTAGATAATATTAGAGAAATTGATGAGTTTAGATTGGTAGATGATATAGATTTTGGGGCTAATTGTAAAAATGGAGTATGTAGTGGTCAAAACTATGCAAATTATTGGGTAGACTTAAACGGTGATGGTAAAAAAGATGCTAACGAATTTACTAATATGATAGTAGGCCACAATAATTCTTTTACAAAGACTTTCGATGGGCAAGGATTTACACTTAAAAATATTAATATAGATACCACAAGATTAGATAATAAGCCAATGTATGTAGGCATTTTTGGTTCAGCGGAAAATGCTACTTTTAAAAATATCAATGTAGATTATATGGATGGAAGTATTATAGCTACAACAGAAAATGGCGAAGTTGGTGGTTTTATTGGGTCTTCTCGATGGGGAAATTTTTATAATATTTCCATAAAAAAAATAAATGAGATAAACAATTCAAATACTGGACATTTTTCCGCAACATCTGGTGGATTTGCTGGCATATTACGTGATTCCATAGTTTATGATGTCTCGTTAAATGATATTGGAAGTATTAAATCTGAAGGTTCGGTTGGTGGATTTGCCGGTTCTATTTTAACTGAAAATTATATGCATTCAGGAATTTTAATAAGTAATGTTTCAATAAATGACATTGGAAATATTGAAGGTAAAATATCAGCAGGAGGTTTTGCTTCTAGTGTAGATGGGCCAAGTCATATTTTTAATATATCTTTAAAAAATATAGAGAGTATTAAAGTTGTAAATGATGGATCTTTATATATTCCTTCCGATGGACATATATCTGCAGGTGGCTTTATAGGTATTCATAGCTCATATAACATCGGTGGAGGTATATTTTCCAATATTTATTTAGAAAATATAGGAACAATTAGCGCTGTAAATACTAATTATGCAAATCATAAAGCTTATTCTGGAGGTTTTGTTGGGCTTATTGAGGGTGATAATCGATTTAATGCAAAATTTGAAAATATTTACATATATTTTAATAAAGATATAATGATAAATAGTGACAATGAAATAGGTAAATTTTTCGGCAACTTGACAGATGATAGATATGCATCTTTTAACAACATCCACATCTATCATCACAAAAACGATTTAGCTAATGCTACGGCTGATCAAAGCTATTGGGGTAATACTAACGATAAAATTCAAATCCACACTTATAATGATAATAATCAAGAAAGTGTTTATAAGGATTTTTTATCTAAAGCTAATATTATAGAAAAACCTAATCATTCTGACGTATCTTTAGAAGAAGACGACCTCAATAAAGAAGTTATTGGTCAAATCATAGAAGATATCACTCAAAAAGGATATGTGGTAGATATTGCTATGTTAGAAAAATTATTAGAAGTTTATAGCAAATTTAATCTAAATACCACAGAAAGTGAAAAAATAGCTTTTATTCAAACATATTTTAATATAAAAGATGAAAATGAAGCTAGAGGTATTTTGCAAAGTTTAGATTTTCTGACTTATTATACTAAGAATGAAACATTTGATAAAAATAGAATATCAAATGAAGCAAAAGATTTATTTATATCTTTACAAAATCAAAGTGAAACAACTCTAGCTAACAATAAAGCTTTATTTAGCTATTTAAATAATAATAAGGATAAATTAATAACTGAATATAACAAATACAAAGAGCTAGAGCAAATCTTTAAAGACAGAGAGCAAGACTATTTTAAAGCCCAAGCTGAATTTAATAGATTATTAGATTTAGTCAATAAAGGTAAGCTAAGCTACAACGATCCTAAATTCACTCAAGCTTTTAATAATTGGCTTAATGCTTATAATAGTTATTCCAATGCATATGTTGATGCTAAGAATATCAATGATAATATAAAATCCACTTATACTAAATATATTAACGAAACATTAGGATATGACAATTTTAATTTTAATCCTTTTTTGCTAAGTTTAAATCCTGATGTAGATAAACCTGAATTTCCTGATATAGATAATTCTCAAGGTGGAGATTTACCTGACTTTGAACAAACTGCTTCTCTTAATCTAATAGGTGATGAAACTTTAAATGAAGAAGAAGAAACTGAAGAAGTAGATGAAACCTCTTTACTTCAAAAAAGTAAAACCTGCATAGTTAGTGATAATTATAAAACTATGAATCCATGCGTGGTTGGAGGATTATAAAATACTTTGCTAGGATAGCTATATCCTAGCAATAATAATGAGTATATTAATGAATACTCGTATTAAATAATATTTTGATAAATCAATAATAAATATTAAAAAATAAAAACTCTTAATTTTAAAAAAACAAATCAAAAGGAACAAACAACCATGAAACAACTCTTATTTAGCACCATAGCACTTAGCTCTTTAGTCTATGCTAATAATGGAAGTATTACCATAGCTAAAAATGATATAGAAAAGGTTATAGAATTATCCCCTGATAGAAACCTCCCTCAAAACAAAGCCATTAAAGAAAATCTAAAAACCAAAGATGATTATAAAAAAAGCCAAGAAGCTAAAAAAGACTTTGAAGAAAAAAAGAAAGAATTAAAAGAAAAACTAAATCAAGAAGAGGAAGCTAATGGGGAAACTAACAATCAAACCAATAATAATTCTAACACTAACTCTACTAACTCAAGTGATCAAACTAACACTACCACTAAAAAAGTAATAACCAAATATAAATTTGTTATCACTAATGAAAACACTAGCTTTGAAAAACTAGGTATTAAAGAAGAAGATTTACAATTACTTATTAGTGAGTTTAGTGCTAGAAAATTTAGCTTGCAAGATTTACAAGATATATCTAATATCATTGCTTATTATTTTCAAGTCAATGGTTATCCTGCAGCAACAGCTTATGTACCCCAACAAGAATTTGAAGATAGTGTACAAATAAACATAGCCTTAGGAACATTAGGTAAGTATATAGTAAAGAATAAAACTACTATAAAAGATTATTTTATAGAAAGTAAGCTTAATGAAAGAATCAAAGGTAAAATCATCTCTACTAAGTTAATAGAAGATAGTGTATATAAAGTCAATGAAATGTATGGAGTACAAACCCTAGCAGGTTTACAAGCAGGAGAGAATGTAGGTGAAACTGATGTAGTTATAGAAGTAGTTCCTGATACTAAGGCTAATGTATTATTATATGCTGATAATTATGGTATTGAAAGTGCAGGGGATATTAGAGCTGGTATTAGTATGGGATTTAATTCCATACTTAATATGGGAGATTATTATAATTTTTACTTACAATCAAGTAATGAAAATCAAATTAACTATGGAGCTAGTTATACTTTCTTTTTGGGAAATTTAAAAATCACTCCAAGCATATCTCAAGGATCTTATTCTTTAGGTGAGGAATATGAAGATGCAGGATTTTATGGTACTTCTAGAAATTTTGGTATAGATTTTTCTTATCCTGTATGGATTAATACTAATTCCTCTTTATATCTTACTTCAAGTATTTATCATAAGATACTTAGTGATACTAGTTTGTTTGGTGTTTTTACTACCGATAAACATTCTAATGTAGGTAGTATGGGTTTAGAAGGTTTGTTTAGAGGATTTGAAAATAATACTTTAAGTTATAGTGCTAAGGTAAGTGTAGGTAAGGTATATGATGATAGTGATTTTAAATTTGGTAGCAAAACTTTTGGTTGGTTTAGAAAACTCAATGCTAGTGTGAATAATTATTATAGTATTAATGAATACATTACTCATACTTTAAATATAAACTATCAAAAGGTATTAGGGAATTTTGAATTAGATTCTTCTGAGAGTTCCTCTTTAGGTGGAGCTTATGGAGTAAGAGCTTATGATAATGGAGAAGGTGATGGAGATAATACCATAATAGCTAACTTTGGTATAAGAATAAATATACCAAATACTAATTTTTATTTTACTCCTTTTTATGATATAGGTTATGCTTGGTATGAAAAAGATTCAGGAAGTAGATTAGCAGATGAGCATTTTTTAGATGCAGTAGGCTTACAAGTACTTTATAATAAAACTAATGAGTATTATATAAAGCTTGATGCAGCAAGAGCAGTTCATCAGTATAAATACGATGATGATCATAGAATGAAATTGTATTTAAGTGGTGGGGTGTATTTTTGAAATACACCATTTTTGTTTAAACACCAAAGAAAATTTCAGGTTTTAATCTAAGCATTAAACAATATGCAGCCAAACTAGCTTGCTCTCTTGTGTAGTTTCTATTGCCTTGTATGTGAATGCATTCTTGTAAAAAGGTTCCATCTTTATACATAGCTCCTATGTAGATGGTGCCTGCTTTGGTATTTTTATCATTTTCTTCTCCAGCTACCCCACTAAGCGCTAAAGCAAAATCACAATTTGTAGTTTTAAAAACCCCTTTTAGCATAAAATAAATACAACGATCAGAGTATTCTCCAACATTTTCTAAGGTATCATTGCTCACCCCAAGCCAAGAATTTTTCAAACGGTTAGAATAAGTCACCAAAGAACCTTCAAATACACTAGAAATTCCTGAATTTTCAGCAAATTTTGAAGCACAAAGTCCTGCGGTGCAACTTTCTGCAAAGGAAATTTTTAAGTTTTTTTCTAAAAGTTTTTTAGCTATAAATTTAATAGGATCATTCCCTAAAAATACTTTGCCCGTAAAAAGTTTAAAAACTCCCTTTAAAAAGCCTTCTAGTTTTCCATACTGACTAGCGCTTGCTCTAATACAAATGAGATTATCTAACAATGCACTTGAGCTAGTTTGAATTTCAAAAGAAGTAGTAAGTGTGCTAAGTAAGATATTTGCACTCATTTCATCTATATCTAAAAGACAAAAATACGCATAATCAAGTTCAGGATTTTGTAAAATCATAGGCAATTTTTGCTCTATATTTATGTTTAATAAATTAATATAGCATTTTTCAAAAGAACTTAAAAAGGAATTTTTTTCACGTAAAGCTTTTGAAGGTACTAAAGTATCATTTTCTAAGATTAAAACATCATCATTTAAGGTTGCTATGATTTTAGCTATGGTTGCATAGTATTCACTAATGCTAAAAATGGTTATATAGCTATATTCTTTAGAAAGTTTTTCAAGTAAAAAAGGAAGTTCTTTATCAGGTTTGTTTATAAATTTTAACTCATGAAGCTCTAAAAACTGCTTTTTGTATTCTTCTTGTATATAATGCATATAATTTTCATTAATAATAATTTCACTACCTATAATGATGATAAGATGTTTCATGATTTTCCTTTTTTTCTTGCGATTATAACAAAAAAATAAGTGCAAATTAAAAGTATTTTAAGTAGAATTTACTATTTTTAAATTTTTCAAGGTGGATTATATGGATTATAAAGATACGCTATTGCTTCCAAACACGACTTTTGCAATGCGTGCAAATTTAGCAGAGCTTGAGCCTAAGCGTTTTAGCAAGTGGTTTGAAAACAACTATGCTTATGAAAAAATGAAACAAAAAAGACAAGGGGTAAGTGAGAGTTTTACTCTGCATGATGGACCTCCTTATGCTAATGGACATTTGCATATTGGCCATGCTTTAAATAAAATTTTAAAAGATATCATCATCAAAATGCATTATTTTCAAGGTAAAAAAGTGCGTTTTACTCCGGGTTGGGATTGTCATGGTTTGCCGATAGAACAGCAAGTTGAAGTTAAACTTAAAGATAAAAAGCAAAGTTTAAGCAAAAAAGAAATTCGTGAGTTTTGTAGAGAGCATGCGAGAGAATTTGTAAATATCCAAAGAGATGAATTTAAGTCTTTGGGTGTGATTGCTGATTGGGATGAGCCATACTTGACTATGAAAAATGCTTTTGAAGCAGATATTTACAAAGCTTTATGTAAAATCGCTAAAAAAGGACTTTTGTTAGAAAGAAGCAAGCCTGTTTTTTGGAGCTGGGCTGCTAAGAGTGCGCTAGCAGAAGCTGAAGTAGAGTATGAAGATAAAGAAGATTATTCTATTTTTGTAGCATTTGAGCTTGATAAAACTTCGGTTGAAAAATTAGGAGTAGAAAAAGCAAAAGCGGTAATTTGGACTACCACACCTTGGACCTTACCAGCAAATCAAGCTATATCTTTAAATCCAAATGAAAAATATGTTATTACTGAAGAAGGTTATATTTTTGCTAAAGCCTTACTTGAAAATATGATCAATAAAAACTTCACTCAAGGAAAAATTCAAAAAGAACTTTTGGGTTCTGAATTTGAAAATTTAAGTGCTATGAATCCACTCAATCAAAGAAAATCCACTCTTATTTTAGGCGATCATGTTTTAATGGAAGGTGGAACAGGGCTTGTGCATACTGCACCAGGACATGGTGAGGATGATTACTATGTGTGCTTAAAATATGGCATTGAAGTGATTATGCCAGTAGATGATGGTGGGTGTTATGATGAAACACTAAGAGCTAAAGGACTTTTACCAGAACATTTGCTAAATGAGTTTATAGGACTTCATATTTTTAAAGCAAATGAGCGTATTTTAGAATTGCTTGGCGAAGCTTTGCTTGAAAGTTCTAAATTTACACATTCTTATCCATTTTGCTGGAGAACGCATAAACCGGTTATTTATAGAGCTACAAAACAATGGTTTATCTTAATGGATGAGAAAAAACTAGATGGAAAATCTTTAAGAGAACTAGCACTAGAGCAATTAAATAATGTGAAATTTTACCCAGAAAGCGGGGTAAAAAGACTTAGTTCTATGATAGAAAATCGCCCTGATTGGTGTATATCAAGACAAAGAGATTGGGGCGTGCCTATAGCGTTTTTTAGAGATAAAAACACCAAAGAAGTAATTTTTGATGATGATATTTTAGATCATTTAGTGGGAATTTTTGAAGCAAATGGAGCTGATGCGTGGTGGGATTTAGAAATAAAAGATTTATTACCGCCAAATAGCAAATATGATCCAAATAATTTAGAAAAAGTTTATGATATTTTAGATGTTTGGTTTGATAGCGGTAGTACTTGGGAAGCAGTGTTAAACTCAGCTAGATACGACGCAGGAGAATATCAAGCTTCAATGTATCTTGAAGGAAGTGACCAGCACCGTGGGTGGTTTCAAAGCTCACTTTTAATTTCCACTGCTATCAATCACAAAACCCCATATAAAAACATACTTACTCATGGCTTTACCGTAGATGAAAAGGGTCAAAAAATGAGTAAATCTAAGGGTAATGTGATTTTACCTCAAAATGTAGCTAAAAATTATGGGGTAGAAATTTTAAGACTTTGGATAATGCTTAGTGATTATTCAACGGACTTAAAAATTTCAGACAATATCTTAAAACAAGTAAGCGAGCAGTATAGAAAGATAAGAAATACTATAAGATTTTTACTTGCAAATACTAATGATATGGAATTTTTAGAAACAAAAAATTTCACACTTTTAGATAAATGGATTTTAATGCGTGCAAAAGTTGCTTTTGAAGCATGTGAAGCTGCTTTTGAAAAATATGAATTTGCAAAAGGCTTTAGTGTGCTTTTAAATTTCTTAAGTGCGGATTTAAGTGGAATATATTTAGATGTGTGTAAAGATAGATTATATTGTAATGCAAAAGATAATACAAAGAGAGTAAGTGCACAAAGTGCCATGGTGTTAATAGCTAGAAAACTTTTTGCGCTTTTAGCTCCAAGTTTAACTTACACCATAGATGAAGCTTTAGAGCATGCAAATGTGGCTATTAAAGAAAATGCTAAAGATGTGTTTGATTTGGTATTAAAAAATGGCTTTGATTATGAGTATAAAATCGAAGATGAATTATTTATAAAATCAAGAGAAAAATTCTTTGAGCTTGTTGATATGTTAAAAAAAGATAAAATCATCAAATCAACTCTAGAGTTAAGCTTGCAAACAAGTGCAAATGAGCTTTTAAGTGAAGATATTGAAGAAGTAGCTGATTGGTTTATGGTAAGCTCGGTAGAAAGCTTAGATGATAAAGAAGCTTTGAGTGAGTTTAAAATAGATGATCATAGTTTTAAAATAGTGCGTTCTTCATTGCACAAGTGTCCAAGATGTTGGAAATTTTTAGCAAAAGAAGAAGAATGCTTATGTCCAAGATGTAATAGCGTGGAAAAAGCAAAAAATGTTTGAGCAAGCTTTACCTTTTAGCGTGGTAGTGATTACTTTATTGAGCTTTTTATTGATCACGCTTTTTTTATTTTATTTGGTTAAAAAATTTAAGGATAAATAATGGTAACTTTAAAAGAAGCTTTGAAATTTTCAAATGAAGAATTAGAAAATCTAAAAAAAGAATTAAATGAAAAAGCACATCAGCAAAAGCATTTAGGTGCTTATGTAGAGCAGTTTTTAAATAAAGACTTAAGCACTTCAGGTGCTGGTGTGCCAGTAGCTATAAAAGATAATATTAGTGTAAAAGATTGGGAGTTAACTTGCGGTTCTAAAATTTTACAAGGCTATGTGGCTCCTTATGATGCAAGTGCTATTGTGAATTTACGTAAAAATAATTTTGCTCCATTTGGAAGATGCAATATGGATGAGTTTGCTATGGGAAGTACGAGTGCGACTTCTTTTTATGGTAAGACTTTAAACCCACTTGATAATACCAAAGTCCCAGGTGGAAGTAGTGGAGGGAGTGCTGCTGCAGTTGCTGCGGGGATAGCTTTGGCAAGTTTGGGCTCAGATACGGGTGGTTCAGTAAGACAGCCTGCTGCTTTTTGTGGTTGTGTTGGGTTTAAGCCAAGTTATGGAAGAGTTAGCAGGTATGGTTTAGCAGCGTATTCTTCAAGCCTTGATCAAATCGGAGTTTTAACGCAAAATGTTGAAGATGCTGCGATTTTATATGATGCTATTGCAGGTTATGATGAAAAAGATAGCACAAGTGCAAACATAGCTTTTGAACCAACTGCGCCAAAACTAAATGCAAATAAAAAGCTAAAAATAGCTGTGATTAAAAACTATGTAGAACAAACCAATGATGATGTAAAACAAGCCTTATTAAAAACCATAGATATGTTAAAAGCAAATGGACATGAGATTGTTTATAAAGACTTAATGGATTCTACATTTGATGTTGCAGCTTATTATATCATAGCAGCAGCTGAAGCAAGTGCAAATTTGAGTCGTTATGATGGTGTAAGATATGGTAGAAGAAGCGAAAAATGTGATAATCTTAGCCAAATGTATGTAAATAGCAGAAGTGAAGGCTTTGGCGAGGAAGTAAAAAGAAGAATTTTACTAGGAACCTTTGTTTTAAGTAGTGGGTATTATGATGCATACTATATCAAAGCACAAAAGGCTAGAAGATTTATCAAGCAAAAATATGAAGAAATTTTAAATGATTGTGATTTGATTTTTATGCCAGTTGCTCCAAGCGTTGCTTTTGGCTTTAATGATGTTAAAACCCCTATTCAAATGTATTTAGAAGATGTATTTACTATTTCAGTGAATTTAGCAGGACTTGGTGGCATTAGCGTGCCAGTAGGAAAAAATGAAAATGGACTTAATATCTCTGCGCAGCTTATCTGTAAAGCTTACGATGAACAAACTTTACTAGATGGCGCTTTAAGCTTAGAAGAAATTATTAAAAATAAATAAAGGAAAAATTATGAAAATCATCAAACGCGCTTTGACTTTTGAAGATGTTTTACTAGTTCCTCAATATTCTGAGGTTTTGCCTAAAGAAGTAGATATCAAAACAAAACTTACAAAAAATATTACCTTAAATATGCCTTTAATTTCAGCTGCTATGGATACGGTTACTGAGCATAGAGCAGCTATTATGATGGCAAGACTTGGTGGTATAGGGGTGATCCATAAAAATATGGATATAGCTTCACAAGTTAGAGAGATAAAAAGAGTTAAAAAAAGCGAAAGTGGCGTGATTATGGATCCTATTTACATAGGGGCTAAAGCAAGCGTTAAAGAAGCGCTAGAACTCATGGCTGAATATAGAATTTCAGGAGTTCCTGTGGTAGATGAAAATAAAACCCTAATAGGAATTTTAACTAATCGTGATTTGAGATTTGAAACTAATTTTGATAATTTAGTAGAAAATGTAATGACAAAAATGCCTTTAATCACTGCTAAAAAAGGCTCTACTTTAGATGATGCAGAAAGGATTTTCTCTACTAATAAAGTAGAAAAACTTCCAATCGTAGATGAAAATAATCGTTTAGAAGGTTTGATTACTATAAAAGATTTAAAAAAACGTAAAGAATATCCAAATTCAAATAAAGATGCCTATGGAAGATTAAGAGTAGCTGCAGCCGTGGGTGTAGGTCAGCTTGATCGCGTAAAGGCTTTAGTGGAAGCTGAAGTTGATGTTATAGTAATGGATAGTGCGCATGGACATTCTAAAGGTATTATTGATACATTAAAAGCAATTAAGGCTGAGTTTAATGTAGATGTGATAGTAGGAAATGTTGCAAGTGCTAAAGCGGTTAAAGATTTATGTGAAGCAGGCGCGGACGCTGTTAAGATAGGTATAGGGCCTGGAAGTATTTGTACTACACGCATTGTTTCGGGTGTGGGTGTGCCTCAAATTTCAGCCATAGATGAATGTGCGATAGAAGCAAGTAAATACGGCGTGCCAGTAATCGCTGATGGGGGTATAAAATACTCAGGTGATATTGCAAAAGCTATTGCAGCAGGTGCAAGTAGTGTGATGATAGGTTCACTTTTAGCAGGAACTGATGAGAGTCCAGGTGAGTTATTTACTTACCAAGGAAGACAATATAAGAGTTATCGTGGTATGGGAAGCTTAGGTGCTATGCAAAAAGGAAGTTCAGATAGATATTTCCAAGAAGGTACAGCTCAAGATAAACTTGTACCTGAGGGAATTGAAGGTAGGGTACCTTATGTAGGAAGTATAAAAAGTGTAGTTCATCAACTTTTAGGTGGACTTAGATCTTCTATGGGTTATGTAGGTGCAGTAGATATCAAAGCTTTCCAAGAAAGAGCTGAATTTGTAGAAATCACCGCAGCAGGATTAAAAGAAAGCCATGTGCATGATGTAACTATCACTGCTGAAGCACCAAATTATAAGGTAAGTAATTAATGGAATTTGAAGATCATATCAAACAAGCCGAACTTTCTTTGGAAAAACTTAACGATAAAGATTTAGATCTTAAAACTTGTGTGGAAATTTATAAAGAAGGTTTAAAAAGTATCAAACAAGCAAGAACTATGCTTGAGAATGCTAAATTAGAAATCGAGCAAGTAGATGAGTAGTGTTGTAGCTTTGCAATTTCCCACTTTGGCTTTGAGTGAATCAAGACTTGATTATTATCTAAAAGCTGCTAAGGAAAGTGGTGCGAATTTGGTGGTTTTAGGTGAGTATGTTTTAAATAGCTTTTTTAGTGAGCTAAAAACTATGCCAAAAAGTATGATCAAAGAGCAAAGTCAAAGCAAAAAAGCAAGCTTGATAAAACTTACTAAAAAGTATGAATTAAACATTATTGCACCTTTCATAAGTGTTGAAAATGATGGCTTAAAAAAACTATGCTTAAAAGTAGGCCCACAAAATGTAAAAGTATACGAACAACAAATTTTAATGCCTTATGCACACTGGAATGAAGAAAAATTTTTTAACAATAAAAAAACTGATAAGCTTAAACTTTTTACTTTCACACATGAGGGCTTAAAATGTGCTTTGCTTTTTGGCTTTGAGGCACATTTTGATATCTTTTGGCAAATGATCATGAAAAAAAAGATAGATTTAGTCATCATTCCCACAGCTAGTACTTTTGAAAGCAATCAAAGATGGCTAGAACTTTTAAAAACAAGAGCCTTTTTAAACTCAACAAGCATTTTAAGGGTTAATCGCATAGGTAATTTAAAGCAAGAAAATGAGTGGAAATTTTATGGAGATAGCTTTTTTATTAATGCTTTTGGCGAAGTGCAAGAGCAACTTGGCGATCAAGAAGAAATGCTTGTAGTAGAAGTTAGTAAGGCAAATGAAGCTAGAAATTTATGGGGCTTTGATAAGCTTGTGAAAAATTATGAAGAATAATTTATATTTTAAAACACAAATTATACTTTTAATATAAAGTATAATTTGCTAGAATTAACAATTTAATATAGTAAATTTGGATTTAATTATTTTTGTTTATTAACTATAAACCAAAGAATTAAAAATCCTATTATTCCAATTGGCAAGGCAAGCATAAATAATAAAAATTTTATAACGATTTTTGTAATGATTAAAAAAAGAGCATTAATAAAAAATACATTATCTCCAAGCAGTATGTTTTTTAGCTCTTCCCATACAAAACATGCAAAAGGAAATAATAAAAAATTAATTCCTAACATAATGAAAAAAGAGATGTCGCTAGACGGTGGAGTGGTTAAATAAAAAAACAAAAAAATACATGCTGCAAACGCATAATGTCTTATAAGCCATACTAGATTTATAGTGCTAAAAACTTTTAGTGGATTGATCAAAATTTACTCCTTGTTTATTTATAAAATGTTTTGCAATTTTATTTTTTTTTTAAATTAATTTCAACTTAATATTTTTATTTTAATATTGTTGCATTGATACTAAATTAAATATATAGGAATTTTAGTATTAATAATTTATATAAGATTATGTAAATATTTTGATGTGCTATGTGATTTATATCAGGATAAAACAAATACTCATTAAAAAGTTTATATTTTATTTTTAGTAAATAAATGATAGAATTTTGCCTTAAATTTTAAAAAAATTTGAGGCAAGAATGCAAAAAATTCATTTTATAGGTATAGGTGGTATTGGAATTTCAGCTTTGGCGAGATTTTTAAAAGAACAAGGCTTTAAGATTAGTGGTTCTGATATCAAAGAAAGTAAAATCACAAAAGAATTAGAAAAAGAAGGTATAGATATAAAAATTCCTCATCACAAAGACAATGTCAAAGATGTGGATTTAGTGGTGTATTCAGCTGCTATCAAAGAAGACAATGAAGAATTAATTAGCGCAAAAAAACAAAACATCACAACACTTTCAAGAAAAGAAGCCTTGCCTATGATTTTAAAAGACAAGAGAGTTTTTGCAGTTGCGGGAGCTCATGGCAAAAGCACAACTTCAAGCATTTTAGCAAGCTTGATAGAAGCTTCTGTGATTATTGGTGCAGTGTTAAAAGAAAGTGGCACTAATATGCTTTATAAAGAAAGCGAAAATCTCATCTTTGAAGCTGATGAGAGTGATAGTTCTTTTTTAAACTCAAATCCTTATTTAGCTATAGTGACTAATGTTGAAGCAGAACATTTAGATCATTATGGAAACGATCTTGCAAGATTACACAAAGCTTATGAAGACTTTTTGCATTTGTCTAAAATTCAAGTGATTAATGCTGAAGATGAATTTTTGTCAAGCTTAAATTTAAATAATGCAAAAAAGCTTTACCCAAGCAAAGATATCACAAATATTTATATGAAAGTAGAAAATTTCAAGCCAAAAACCTATTTTACACTTAAAGATTTAGGCGAATTTAGCGTTTTTGGTATGGGTGAGCATGTGGCGATGGACGCTGCTTTGGCTATTTTGGCTACGAGTGAATTTATAAATATAGAAGAGCTAAAAACTAAGCTTTTAAAATATCAAGGGATTAAAAAAAGATTTGATATTTTGTTTGCAAATGAAAATATGGCTTTGATTGATGATTATGGACACCATCCAACAGAAATCAAAACAACACTTAAAGCAGCAAGTGAGTATGCAAGGCTAGCTGGATATGAAAAAATCATAGCTATTTTTGAGCCTCATCGTTATACACGTTTAAGTGCAAATATAGAGTATTTTAGCGAGGTTTTAGCAAATGTTGATGAGCTTTATATTTTACCTGTGTATGCAGCAGGGGAAGCTAAAATAGAAATTAATATGCAAAAATACTTTCCAAAAGCTAAATTTATAAAAGAAATTAAAAGAGAAGAAAATGCTATTTATCTTGATGATGAGTTGATTGAAAATGGTTTGGTAATTGGCTTTGGTGCGGGAGATATCAGCACAAAGCTCAGGGGAAAGTATGTTTAAGATTTTTTTATATATCTTAGCTTTTTTTGCGATTTTGCTTTTTTTCATTTTTTTGCGTAAAAAAATAGGCAAGATTAGTAATTATCTTTTGATTTTAGTGTTGATTTTAATGATTGCTTTTGCGATTAAATTTGAGCTAAGTGCTACAAGAAGTGGTGTTTTAAAAAAAGAAACACTCAATGCGTTTTTACAAGGACAAAGTCTAATTTGTAAAGATATTAATGTCACCAAAGAGTATTTTAACTTCGAGCATGGAACACAAAGTTTTATTTCAAATGGCAAAAATAAACAATTTAAAGCCTATGTTTTTGATATAAAAGATTGCAAGGTAGATAAATAATGCAAGGGCAATTTTTTAAAAAGCTAGATTTAGATGGCTATATAGAAGACTTTAGAGGACTTTTTGCAAGAGATAAAGAAATTTTTTTACAAGGTGATAGCAAGCTTCATTATAAAAGGATCAATGAGCTTTCGCTGATTGATTTTAATCCTCCACCTATGATAGAAGGGCTAAATAGTGCTTTAACTCATCTTAGCAAGCAAGGAATTTTACATTTAAGTCAAAGCTTTGAATTTATTAAAATCTGTATGTATTTTAGATACTTAAAGGGCTTAAAATTTGAAGAAAGTTTAAAAGAGTGGCTTTTAAAAATAGAAATTCCACAGGCTATTTTAGAGCTTTTTGAATATTTTGATGAAAAGGGTGAGATTAAAGAAAGTGTCGATGAAAGACTTATTAATTTAAATTTAGCTTTAAAAATAAAAAAAGAAAGCTTGGTAGCTGAGTTTAAAAAACTCACTTATACTAAAAATCTTAGTGCTTATTTAATTGATACGCAAATTCATCTTATCAATGGTATGGAAGCTTTGCTTTTACGTGGTGGGTTTAATCATGTCTTAAAAGCAAAAATCATAGGTAGAAGTAGTGGTGGTGGATTTTATGCGGTGCCTTTGAGTGTAGAAAAAATCCAAAGTCAAATAGATGAAATCAAAGATGCCAAAGAAGAAATTTTTTATGAGTATGCTAAAAAAATCAGCTTGGTTTTTTATAAAAATTTGATGTTTTTGAAATTTATTAATAATGCTTTTGATTTATTTGATCATTATAGTGCTAGAGTTTTGATGGCTAAAAAACATGATTATGAGTTTGTTTTAGCTGATAGTTCTAATAATTTAAGCTTATATAACTTCGCACATCCGGCTTTAAAAAATGCAAAAAGCGTTAATATAGAGTTTAATAAAAAAGTTTTAATCATCACAGGTGTAAATGCAGGTGGTAAATCTATGCTTTTAAAAGGAATTTTAAGTGCAGCTTTACTTGCAAAGCATTTGCTTCCTATGAAAATTAACGCACAAAAAAGCCAAATAGGAAATTTCAAAGAATTTGATGCGATTTTAGAAGATCCGCAAAATGTAAAAAATGATATTTCTACTTTTGCAGGAAGAATGTTGCATTTTTCTAAGCTTTTAGGTAAGAAAAATGTTTTATTAGGAGTTGATGAGATAGAGCTTGGGACAGATTTTGAAGAAGCTGCGTGTTTATATACTGAGCTTATTTCTAAGCTTTTAGAGCAAGATAATAAAATCATCATTACAACCCACCACAAACGCCTTGCTATGCTTTTGGCGAAAAATTCACAAGTAGAACTCATCGCTGCTTTGTATGATGAGGAACTATCACGCCCAAAATATGAGTTTTTAAAAGGCACCATAGGTAAATCTTATGCATTTGAAACGGCTTTAAGATATGGTATAAGTGCAAATTTAGTGCAAAATGCTAAAAAGCTATATGGCGAAGATAAAGAAAATTTAGAAGAAATGGTAAGTAAAAATATCAATCTTGAACTTTCTTTGCGTAAGAAAAATGAAGAACTTGAGAAAAAAGAAGCCAAAGTGGATGAAATTTTACTTTCACTCAAAGATCAAAAAGAAAAAAACGAGCAAGAATTTAAAAAGCTTGTTTCTAGTTTAGAGTTTAAATATCACAAAGCCATAGAAGAAGCTAAAAAAACAATAAATCTAAAAGATATTAAAGAAAAACAAAGAAGTTTAAACAAAGCTAATGAGCTTAAAAAAAGCATTGTTTTACCAAGTATGGAACAAAATGAAGAGCTTAGGGTGGGGGATTTTGTAAAATATGAAAAAATCAAAGGCAAAATCACTGCAATTTCAAAAAATGATGCGATGATTCAAAGCGATGGTTTAAGTTTGCGTGTGCCTTTAAAGCTTCTTAAAAAAAGCAATCAAACTCCTACACAAAAGGTAAAATCAAGTGTCAATATAACCCGCCCAAGTGCTTTAAATATGACTTTAGATTTACACGGCTTAAGAAGTGATGAGGCACTTGAAAGATTAGATAAATTTATCTCTGATGCCTTGATAGTAGGTTTTGATGAGGTGATAGTTTATCATGGTATAGGCACAGGAAAATTAGCTTTTGCGGTAAAAGAGTTTTTAAAAGCTCACAAGAGTGTAAAAAGCTTTAATGACGCTCCGATTAATCAAGGTGGTTTTGGTGCTAAGGTGGTTAAGCTATAAGGATATAAATGATTACAAAAGATAATTTAAAAAAAGTTTTAGAAAGTTTAGGTTTTAAAAATGAAAATGAAAATTATATAAAAACAATCAATAATTATACACTTATAGTAGACTATAAAAATCAAAGTATTAATTATCCAAAAGAAATCAAAATTCATGATACATCTACTTCTAATTTTTCACGCCCTGAAAATTTTGTAGTTTTTGAATGCGTACATAGACTTTTGGAAAAAGGTTATAAGGCTGAACATTTAGAATTAGAACCAAAATGGAAATTAGGCAGAGAAGCAAAAAGCGGCAAAGCTGATATTTTAGTAAAGGATAATGAAGACAATCCTTATTTGATGATTGAATGTAAAACGACGGATTTTAAAAATGGTGAGTTTGCAAAAGAATGGAATAAAATGCAAGAAGATGGAGGGCAACTTTTTTCTTATCTTCAGCAAGAAAAAGGCGTAAAATACCTTTGTCTTTATACAAGTGATTTTATTGATAAACTAGAATACAAAAACTACATCATACAAGCTTTTGACAACGAAGAATATCTAAAAGAAAAAGAATTGCAAAATTCTTATAAAAAAGCTAATAACAATATAGAACTTTTTAAAACTTGGAAAGAAAGTTATGAATTGCAATATTTTGAGCAAGGCATTTTTGAAGTAAATGTTAATGCTTATAAAATCTTAGAAATAACTCCAACTTTTGATAATCTTAAAGAACTTAAAGAAGAAGGTAAATATCATGAATTTGCAAAAATTTTACGCAAGCATAATATATCAGGCAAGGAAAACGCCTTTGATAAGCTTGTAAATATTTTTCTTTGTAAAATTTATGATGAAACTTTTAATAAAGACAATCTCAAATTTGGATATTTTGGCGTAATGGCGGATACTTATGCAAATATGCAAGATAGATTAATGTGGCTTTATAAAGAAGCTATGAGGGAATTTTTAGGAGAAAAAATTACCTTTGTATCTAATGAAGATATAGAAAAAGACTTTAAACAATTAAAGATAAAAACATTAAAAGAAGTAATGCAAAATTACATTAAAGAATTAAAATTTTATTCAAATAATGATTTTGCATTTTTAGAAGTGCATAATAAAGAATTATTCTTAAAAAATGCACTTGTATTAAAAGAAATAGTAGAGCTTTTTGCAAATTATAAACTTACTCAAAATTCTACCAATCAATTTTTAGGCAATCTTTTTGAACTTTTTTTGCAAAAAGGTATGAAGCAAGATGAAGGGCAGTTTTTCACTCCTATTCAAATTTGCGAATTTATTATGTATTCTTTACCGCTTCAAGAAATGTTAAGCAAAAACTCTAAAGCTTTAAGGGTGATTGATTATGCTTGTGGTGCTGGACATTTTTTAAACACCTATGCTAACGAGCTTAAGCGTTATCTAACAGAAGATGAGCTTAAAGAACATTATAAAAATATTTATGGTATTGAAAAAGAGTATCGCTTAAGTAAGGTTTCTAAGGTATCAAGTGCAATGTATGGGCAAAATGAAATTAATATTTTATATGCAGATGCACTTGCTTCTTTTGAGCTAGCAAATATAAGCAATCTAGAAGGTGAAAAGGCAAAACCACAAATAGAATCAAATAGTTTTGATTTGCTCATAGCAAATCCGCCTTATGCTGTAAAAGGATTTTTAGAAACTTTAAGTAATAAATCTAAAAATACCTATAAACTTTTTAATGGTGATATAAATATAGAAACAAATAATGCTATCGAATGCTTTTTTATAGAGCGAGCAAATCAAATTTTAAAAGATAATGCAAAAGCTGCTATTATCTTGCCAAGTCCTATTTTAAATAAGGGTTCTATTTATAAAAACACAAGAGAAATATTATTTCAAAATTTTGATTTTATTGCCATTGTGGAGCTTGGTAATCAAACATTTGGTGCAACAGGGACAAATACGATTATTTTATTTTTACGCAAAAAAGAAACTTTTAAACAAGAAAATCATCTTATTTCTCAAGATTATAGTTTGATTAAAGAACGCATAGAAGCTGAAAATTTAAAAGACAATGAAAATTTTTATCAAAATTATCTAAATGTGTATTGTGACTTTAGAAAATTTGATAAAGAGCTTTATGAAAATTTTTTAAATGGCAGCTTAGATTCTAAACTTGCAGAGCTAGAAGCCTTTAAAGATTATCGCAATGCATTTGAGCAAACAAGCGATTATAAAAAACTTAAAGAATCTAAAATTTATAAAGAGAGTAAAAATAAGCAAGATTTAGAAGATAAAACATTTTTAGCTTATACTCAAGCAATAGAAAAGGATAAATTGCTTTATTTTTGTTTAAGTCTTAATCAAGAAGTTTTAATCATAAAATCCCCAGGTGATATAAAAGAACAAAAGAAATTTTTAGGCTATGAGTGGAGCAATAGAAAAGGCGATGAAGGTTTAAAAGAATTGCACGAGCCTTATTTTAGCCCACTTTTTGAAAGAGGTAATCCGCAAAATGAGACTAAGCTTAATTCTTTAATTTGTAAAGCATTTTTAAAAACTCTTGGCGATATACCAAAAGATTTGCAAGGCTATGCTAGTAAAGCAAGGCTTGTTGATATGATGGACTTTGAAAAAGTGGAATTTAATAAAGCTATAAGTTTAAATCCTAGTAATTCAACACAAAATGAAAGCTCTAATCCTTTTGCAAATTCTAAATATGAGTTGGTGAAATTGGGGGAGGTGTGTGAGGTGTTAATAGGCGGAACCCCGTCAAGAGCTAATACTAGTTATTTTCAAGGTAATAATCTTTGGGTTTCTATTGCAGAGATGAATGGACAAGTAATCTTAGATACAAAAGAGAAAATTACAAATGAGGCAATTAAAAATTCTAATGTTAAACTTATACCCAAAGGAACAACTTTATTAAGTTTTAAATTGAGTATAGGTAAAACTGCACTTGCCGGTAAAGATTTATATACTAACGAAGCGATAGCTGGACTTATTCCAAAGAATAGGGAACAAATTATTGATAAATATTTGTTGTATTTTTTTCAAAGTAAGATACTAAATTTAAATTCTATAAGAGGAAATAATGCTTTTGGTAAAAGTTTAAATAGTAAAATTTTAAAAGAAATTTTTATTCCTCTCCCACCGCTTGAAGTTCAAAAACAAATCGTTGCAGAGTGTGAAAAAGTAGAAGAGCAGTATAGCACCATAAGAATGAGTATAGATGAGTATCAAAACCTAATCAAAGCAATACTTCAAAAATGTGGTATTATAGATGATAATGGGGGGGGGGATGAGCTAAATTCTATTTTAGGTAAAATTAATAATTTGTGTAAAATAAATTTAGATAATAAATCTTTATCATTATTTAATAAAACAATTAAAGAATACACTTTATCAAATCCAATTTTTAAACTAAGTATTGGAAAAAGAGTTTTAAATAATGAGCTGCTTGAAAATGGACAAATTCCTGTTTATAGTGCAAATGTATTAGAAGTATTTGGATTTGTTAATAAAGAAATTTTACAAAATTATGATAATGATTCTGTTTTATGGGGTATAGATGGAGATTGGATGGTGGAATTTATGCCAAAAAATAAAAAGTTTTATCCAACTGATCATTGCGGGGTGTTAAGGGTTGATGATACAAAAATAAATGCTAAATACATAAGTTTTGTTTTAAACGAAGCTGGTAAAAAACAAGGGTTTTCAAGAAAACTTAGAGCTTCAATAGATAGAATAAAAGCATTGAGGATTAAACTTCCTTCTTTAGAATTTCAAGATCAAATAGTAGATATAACTGACAAGATTGAGAAAAAAATCAATGAATATAAAATAGAACTTGACAGATTGGAAAAAGAAAAAGAAAAAATCTTACAAAAATATTTATTTTCTTAAAGCATTTTTCGCTAAACTTTATAAATTTTATGAGGTTTATTGAATGAAACAAGTGATGATTTTAAGCGGAGCAGGTTTATCCGCTCCAAGTGGTATAAAAACTTTTAGAGCTAGTGGTGGACTTTGGGAAGAGCATGATGTGATGGAAGTTTGCTCAGCAACTGGCTTTAGAAAAAATCCTAAAAAAGTTTTGGAATTTTATAATAAAAGAAGAAAAGAACTAGCTAGTGTTAAGCCAAATCACGCACATAAAATCATCGCTTTATTAAAACAAAAATTTCCAAAACAAATTAGCATTTTAACGCAAAATGTAGATGATTTGTTAGAGCGAGCAGGTTGTGAAGAAGTGGTGCATTTGCATGGTTTTTTACCTGAACTTAGGTGTTTAGAGTGTGAAAATATTTTTAACATAGGCTATGAAAATAGTGATGATAAAATTTGTCCTAAATGTCAAAGCAAAAGTATAAGGCACAATATCGTGATGTTTGAAGAAATGGCACCAAATTATAAGATTTTATATGAAAAATTACAAAATTGCGATTTATTTGTATGTATAGGCACAAGTGGGCAGGTTTTACCTGTGGGAGAGTATGCAAGAGTATGTAAGCAAAGTATATTAAATAATCTTGATGAGGATAAATATTTAGAAAGTAATTTTACTAAAGTTTATATAGAAGATGTTTGCACAGCCATCGATAAAATCAAAACTGATATAGAAAATTTCTTGGAAGCAAAATGCTAGAAGTAATCTTACAAGGTATAGTTTTAGGTATGGGTGTGTCTGTGCCTTTTGGGCCTGTGAATATTTTAATCTTAAATACTGCTTTATCTTCTTTTAAAAATGCTTTTTGTGTTGGGCTTGGTGCTTTAAGTGCTGATATACTTTTTTTGATTTTGATTAATCTTGGGCTTTTAAGCTTTGCAAATAATGAATTTTTTTATAAAATACTAGCTGTTTTTGGCTTTTTCTTTTTGAGTTTTATGGTATTTTTAATGCTAAGAAAAACGAGAAAAGTCGATCTTAACAAGGTAAATAAAACACATCCTTTAAAAGGTTTTAGTAAAGGATTTTTCTTAAATGTTACAAATCCTTATGTTATAGGCTTTTGGGTGAGTGTAGCAGGGCTTAGCATGCAGAGTAAAAACTCTTTTGCCTTGCTTTTTGGTTTGGTGGGTTTTATTGTGTTTTGGATTTTTACTTTATCGTTTTTTGTGTCTAAATTTAAAGCCCTTGTAAAAAACAAACATATATTTTACATTAATCTTTTTTCAGCATTTATTTTAGAGTATTTTGCTCTTTCTATGCTGTATAAAGCTTTTATAGGATAGAACATGCAAGTAGTTGAAATTTTTAAAGAATTAAGTAAATTTAAATCCATCACCCCAGATGATGATGGGGCATTAAATTATATTGCAGTGGAGTTAAGTGATTTTGAAGCTTTTTTTATAGAAAAAGAAGGTGTGAAAAATCTTTTGCTGACTAAAAAATTTAGTGATGATGGGGAACATTTAGCTTTTGGTGGGCATGTAGATGTAGTACCTGCGGGAGAGGGTTGGAGCAGTGATCCTTTTGAGCCTTTAGAAAAAGATGGGTTTATCTATGTAAGAGGCGCGCAAGATATGAAAAGTGGTGTGGCTGCTTTTATGTGTGCGGTTAAGGAAGTAGAAAATTTTAAAGGAAGAATTTCATTAATTTTAACAAGTGATGAAGAAGGCGAGGCTAAATTTGGCACGCTTGAAGTGCTTAAATTTATGCAAGAAAAAGATATGTTACCTGATTTTGCTGTGGTTGCTGAGCCAACTTGTGATAAAAAATTTGGAGATAGTATTAAAATAGGGCGTCGTGGCTCTATCAATGCAAAATTACTCATCAAAGGTAAGCAAGGCCATGTAGCATACCCGCAAAAATGCATTAATCCTGTGCATAATTTTGCTTCGGCTTTGAAATTTTTAGCAGGATTTGATCTTGATCCAGGTGATGAGGTATTTGCACCATCTAAAATCGTTATTACTGATATACGCGGTGGTATGGAAATGTGCAATGTAACCCCAAATGATTTAAAATTGATGTTTAATGTAAGAAATTCTCCACAAACTAGCTTAGAAGATGTAAAAGCTTATGTAGAAAAGACTTGTGAAGGGCTTGATTATGAGTTGAGCATAAATCAAAGTTCAAAGCCTTTTTTAACACAAAGTGATTCTAAAATCGTACAAAAGCTAAATGAGAGTGTACAAAAAATCACTCAAGTAGTGCCAGAACTTAACACCAAAGGTGGTACAAGCGATGCAAGATATTTTGCTGAGTTTGGTGTGAAAGTAGTAGAATTTGGCGTGTGCAATGATAGAATTCATGCCATTGATGAGAGAGTGAGTATAGAAGAGCTTGAAAAATTGTATTTAGTTTTTAAAGATTTATTAGAGAATTTTAACTAGGATAAAGCATGATTATCAATGGGCAAAAGCTTAAGTTAAAAGAGCTTAGATTTATGGATTATGTTAAAGAAAAGCAATTAAAAATAGAATTTATCGCCTTAGAATTAAACGGAGAAATTATCCCAAGGGATAAATTTGAAAATTTAATTTTAAAAGAAAATGATAAAGTAGAGATTGTTACTTTTGTAGGTGGTGGTTGATGAAAATTAAATTTAATGGTAGTATGATAAACACGCATTTTAAAAACACTTTGGAATTTTTTCAAAATGTGAGTAAAAATGAAAATGATGTATGGATAGTCAATGGTTTTGCGACAAAAGAAAGTTTGGAACTAAAAGAAAATGATGAGCTTTTTTGTATAGAAAAAAATACTTTACCCCCATATGAAGCTCTTGATGCGATGATGAGGGCAAGACATACTCCAAAGCTTCATGATAAACTTAAAAAGGCAAGTGTAGCAGTGTGTGGGCTTGGTGGGCTTGGCTCGCATATAGCTATAAATTTAGCAAGAAGTGGGGTTGGTAGGCTTCATTTGATTGATTTTGATGTGGTGGAGCCAAGCAATCTTAACCGCCAAGCTTATATGGTGGAAGATTTAGGTAAATTTAAGGCTGAAGCTTTAAAAGATCAAATCGCTAAAATTAATCCTTTTATAGAAGTATTTGCACAAGTTTTAAAAATAGAAAAAGAAAATATAGCTGAGCTTTTTACAAATGATGATATAGTTTGTGAAGCCTTTGATAGTGCAAAATACAAAGCCCTTTTAGCACAAAATTTTCACCAACACTATCCTCAAAAAACATTAATTTGTGCTTCTGGTTTAGCAGGATATGGTGATAGCAACAGCATACAAACAAGAAAAATTGCAAAAAACTTTTATGTTTGTGGTGATTTAAAAAATGAGGCAAAAGTAGGCAATGGACTTATGGCACCGCGTGTAAATATTTGCGCAGGACATCAAGCAAATTTAGTTTTAGAACTTTTAGCGAGTGAGTAATGGAAAAATTAAAAATAGGAAAATATGAGTTTAATTCCAGGTTTATTTTAGGTTCTGGGAAATTTTCTTTTGAGCTTATAAAATCAGCCATTGAAGAAGCAAAAGTTGAGATTATCACCTTAGCTTTGCGTAGGGTAAATGATAAAGGCATAGAGAATATACTTGATTTTATCCCAAAGCACATTAAGCTTTTACCAAATACTTCAGGTGCAAGAAATGCCAATGAGGCATTGCGTATAGCAAGACTTGCAAGAGAGCTTGGCTGTGGAGATATGATTAAGGTTGAAGTAATTAGCGATAGTAAATATTTATTACCGGATAATTATGAAAGTATAAAAGCAGTGGAACTTTTAGCAAATGAGGGTTTTACACCTTTAGTTTATATGTATCCTGATTTATATGCAGCACGTGCTATGGCTAGTGTGGGAGCTGCTGCTATAATGCCTCTTGGAGCTCCTATAGGAAGTAATAAAGGCTTAAAAACTAAAGAATTTATACAAATTTTACTTAATGAAATTAGCTTGCCTATTATAGTTGATGCAGGCATAGGAAATCCCGCACAAGCTTGCGAAGCCATGCAAATGGGAGTAAGTGCAGTGATGGCAAATACTGCCATAGCTCAAGCTAAAGATGTAGCAAAAATGGCAAAGGCTTTTGCTTTAGCTATAGAGGCAGGACATAATGCGTATTTAGCAGGCATAGCAAATGAAAGCATGCCAAGTGCAAGCTCGCCTTTGAGTGGTTTTTTAAGAGATTAAAATGCAAAAATATCCTCATATGCAAAGTATTGAAAGTGAGATTTTAACTAAGGTTTTAAAAGAAGTTGAAAATTTTGATGAAAGTAAATTTAGCGCTTTTGATGTAAAACAAGCTTTAGTTAAAGATTATCTTAACTTAGAAGATTTAAAAGCCTTGCTTTCAAGTACAGCAGAAGATTTTATAGAAGATTTAGCACAAAAATCAAGTAAGATTACTCAAAAATATTTTGGAAATTCCATTTCACTTTTTACACCTTTATATCTTTCTAATTTTTGCAATAGCAAATGTACTTATTGTGGGTTTCAAAAAGGAAATAATATTAAAAGAGCTAAGCTAAATGAGGCTGAAATTCACAAAGAAATACAAGAGATTAAAAAAAGTGGCTTGGAAGAAATTTTACTCTTAACAGGTGAGGGCAGGGAGTATGCTAGCGTAGAATATCTTGCCAAAGCTTGTGAGATAGCAAAAGAGTATTTTAAAGTCGTTGGGATTGAAGTTTATCCTATGAATGTAGATGAATATGCGTTGCTTCATGAAAAGGGTTGTGAATATGTAAGTGTTTATCAAGAAACTTATAATCAAAAAACTTATTCTAAAATTCATATTGAAGGTGAAAAAAGTGTATTTGAGTATCGCTTTCATGCGCAAGAGCGAGCGTTAAAAGCGGGTATGAGAGGGGTTGCTTTTGGAGCTTTACTTGGTGTGGATGATTTTAGAAAAGATGCTTTTGCTACGGCTTTACATGCGTATTTTTTACAGCAAAAATACCCTCATGCTGAAATAGCTTTATCTATCCCTAGACTAAGACCTATTATTAATAATAAAAAAATTCATCCAAAAGATGTGAGCGAAACAAGGCTTTTGCAAGTTTTATGTGCTTATAGATTGTTTTTGCCTTTTGCAAGTATTACTATTTCTACGCGTGAAAGAGCAGGATTTAGAGATGGGGTTATTAAACTTGGAGCTACTAAAATGAGTGCAGGCGTGAGTGTGGGGGTAGGTGAGCATCAAGGTGATAAAAAAGGCGATGATCAGTTTCAAATTAGCGATATGCGTAGTGTTGATGAGGTTTTAGCTATGTTAAAAAATGCAAATTTGCAAGCTATAATGAGCGATAGTATTTATGTGGGATAAAAAAATCATTGCTATTAGTGATAGTCAAAATACTCAAGGAGATTTTTTAAATTTTATTGAAAAACTAAGTCAAAGTAGTATCAATGCTTTGGTGCTTAGAGAAAAACATTTAGATGAGTTAGAATATACTAAATTAGCCAAAGAAGTATTAAAAATTTTTAATAAAACTCAAAAGATTTGCTTTTTGCATTATTATTATGAAACTTGTTTAAAATTAAATCATCAATTTTTTCATGCTCCTTTATTTGTTTTACAAAATTACCCACAAAGCTATAAAAAAATTGAGTTTTTGGGTACTTCCATCCATTCTAAAGAAGAATTAGATTTAGCTTATAAGCTTAAAGTAAGTCATGCTTTTTTTGGGCATGTATTTGAAAGTTCTTGTAAGGCTGATTTGACTCCAAAAGGTATAAAAAATTTAAATGATTTGTTAAAAGTTTCAAAAATACCCATTTATGCTATAGGTGGTATAAATACTCAAACTATAAACCACTTAAAAGATTTAAATTTAGCAGGTGTGTGTATAAGAGAAGCTTTGTATAAAAGCGAAAATGTAAAAAAATATATTTCAAAATGTAAAGATCTTTTAGTCCAAAAAAGACTAAAAGATTATAACCAGAAGAAATAAGCAATTATTGCAAGACTAATTGAGCAGAATATATTTAGTATAATTCCTACTCTTACCATTTCTTGTTGTTTGATATGACCGGTACCAAAAACTATAGCATTTGGTGGTGTAGCAACTGGTAGCATGAAAGCACAAGAAGCACCAATAGCAATAATTAAAGCAAGTCCTAAAGCAGGAACACCCAAAGTATCTGCAATAGAGATAAATAAAGGCACAAGTAAGGCTGCTGAAGCAGTGTTTGAGGTAAATTCTGTTAAAAATACTATAAAAAAGGCCACGATTAAACCTATAACAAATAAATGCCCATTTTCTATAAATGAAATAATAGTATCAGCCATAACCTTGCTAGCACCTGAATCTTTTAGCACCACACTTAGAGTAATACCTCCACCAAAGAGCATTAATACACCCCAATCAGTATTTTTTTGTATATTTTTCCAATCAATCACTTTAAAAGCACATACTAAAACAGCAGCTAATAAAGCAATAATTGCATCAAGATTTGCTATTTTATGTCCAAAAACACTCGTGATGATAGGACCTATATTGCCACTAAAAATCCAAGATAGAGCAACCACTAAAAAGATTATTAAAGTGATGATTCTAGGTCTTGTAAGTTCTATATTTTCAGTGTGTAAATCAACTTGTAGATTAAATTTAGGTTTAAACATAAAATACAAAATTAAAATCATTGCAGGTAAGAAGATTAAAACAATAGGAATACCATATTTTAACCACTGTGCAAAGCTAATGTGTAATTGAGTAGCAACGATAGCATTTGGTGGAGTTCCTACTATAGTGCCTATACCACCTATACTCGCACTAAAAGCTATACCTAAAAGGATAAAAACATAAGTGTTTCTATCTTTTTCTGGGTCAAGTGAAGCTAACATACCTATAGCAAGCGGAAGCATCATGGCAGCTGTTGCAGTATTACTCATCCACATAGATAAAAACGCAGTGGTAATAAAAATATACAAACTTGATAAACCCAAATGTCCTTTTGCTAGGGTTAAAATTTTATGTGCAATTAGCTTATCTAGTTTTTGATGATGCATAGCTGCAGCTAAAGCAAAACCACCAAAAAATAAAAAGATATTTGAATCAGCAAAGCCGGTTAAAGCTTTAGCAGTAGGTAATAATCCTAAGATGGCTGCTAAAACAGGCACTAAAATAGCTGTAATAGTAACATGTAAAGCTTCGCTAAGCCATAAAATAGCAATAAAAACTAACAATGATAAACCTTGATTTACTTTAGTTTCGCCAAAAGGGGAGAAATAAAGCAAAGCGATAAATAACACCAAATCAGCAATGACTATGAGTGTTTTTGTATTTGAACTCATTTTTAATAACTCCTTTGAAATATTGTAGTTTTGTAACATATTCTAAATGAATTTTCTTTTAAATGTCAATTTTTATATAAATTTTTTTATATAAAACTTTTCTTGTGTGAAAAAAAGTAAGTTTTAGTAAAATTTATTTGTTTTTGGTATAATTTTTGCTAATTAAAAATCATCTATAAATAAAGATGATTCTAAGGAAAGAACATGTTTAAAAAAATATTTATATTGACTCTAGCTTTATTTTTTAGTGCTTGTGCCATAAATTCTAAAAATCAAGGTGTAGCTAAGGTTAATGAAGTTATAAAAATTCAAGCACAATGTTATAATCCTTCTAGCCCTAAAGCCTATGAAGCAAAAATTAAAGGCCTTGTATATATTAGTGATGTAGGGCTTAAGTATTGTGCAAACAAAAGAACGCTTGATAAAAGTGTTTCTTTGAAAAAAGTTTATATTCATAGAGTGTATGATTTAAATGAGAACTTAAAATATTCCTCTTCTAATGGAAATAATTATTATATTAATGAGAATTTTAACTACTATTTTTATGTGTTTTTAAAAGAAGAGTTAGAAAATAGAGGTATAGTGGTGGTTGAAAATACACAAGATTCTCCTTATGTTTTAAAAGTGGATTTAAGTTTTAATGATTTTTATTCTAAATTTGATTCTAATTCTTTATTTTCAATTATTGCTAGTCAGCTAACATTAAAAGATATTAATACTAATAAAACTATTAATATTAAAACTAAACAAGAAGTTAAAGGTTTTTATAATATAAAAGATTTACCTTTCTTCACTCAGCTTCTTATAAAGCAAGTGGCTAATAAATCCGCAGATATCATTAGCTCTTTGTGAGGTGTTTTAACTGCCATGGATTTTCCTTTGCGAGCTTTTGTCCAGCTTGCAAGGAAGAGCTTTTAGAATATTCTTTGGGTATAAGAGAACTTGAGGGAAATTTTAAAGTTTATTATTTTTATCAATATGAACAAATTAAACATCTAATTTATTTTAAACACAAATTTCAAGGATATTTTGTTTTAAATGCGCTTGCAAAATTAAGCTTTGCCAAATTTAAAGATTTTTTTCAACCCTCTTGTGAAATTAACGCCATAGCCTTAGATGATAAAACATATAAAAACTACTCTCATACTGCTATTTTAACCAAACATTTAAAAACTCAATTTATAAAACCTATGTATTGCACCTTACAAGCTAATTCAGAATTTAAATATAGTGGAAAAAGTTTGCAATTTCGTAAAGATAATAAAAGATCTTATAAGCTTTTAAAGCGTCCAAAATACCCTGTGATTTTAGTAGATGATGTGGTAACTACGGGTTTAAGTTTGCTTGAAGCAAAAGAGTTTTTAGAAAAAAATAATATCGAAGTACTTTTTGCTTTAGTTTTAGCTAATGCAAAATTTGATACAATATAGGCATTAATTTTAAGGATTTTTATGGAAAATATTTTTACTAAAGATTCAGATATTGAAAATATAGATATAGAAAGTTCTATAAAAAGTAGTTATTTAGATTATTCTATGAGTGTTATTATAGGTCGTGCCTTACCTGATGCTAGAGATGGGCTTAAACCTGTTCATAGAAGAATTTTATATGCTATGAATGATTTAGGTGTTGGAAGTCGTAGTGCGTATAAAAAATCAGCACGTATAGTGGGTGATGTAATCGGTAAATACCATCCACATGGTGATACAGCTGTATATGATGCTTTAGTAAGAATGGCGCAAGATTTTTCTATGCGTTATCCAAGCGTAGATGGACAAGGAAACTTTGGTTCTATTGATGGTGATGGCGCTGCTGCAATGCGTTATACTGAAGCTAGGATGACGATTTTAGCTGAAGAACTTTTGCGTGATATAGAAAAAGATACGGTTGATTTTATACCAAATTATGATGATTCTATGAGTGAACCTGATGTTTTACCTGCTAGGGTACCAAATTTATTACTTAATGGTTCAAGTGGTATTGCAGTAGGTATGGCTACTAATATTCCTCCGCATAGTTTAAATGAGCTTATTGATGGTTTGCTTTATTTAATTGATAATAAAAATGCAAGCTTAGAAGAAATAATGCAATTTATCAAAGGCCCTGATTTTCCAACCGGTGGTATTATCTTTGGTAAAAAGGGTATTATAGAAGCTTACCGCACAGGTCGTGGTAGGGTAAAAGTAAGAGCAAAAACCCATATTGAAAAAAGAGCTAATAAAGATATTATTGTAATAGATGAACTTCCTTATCAAACTAATAAAGCAAGATTGATAGAGCAAATTGCTGAACTTGCTAAAGAAAAACAAATCGAAGGTATTGCTGAAGTTAGAGATGAGAGTGATAGAGAAGGAATTCGCGTGGTGATTGAGCTAAAGCGCGATGCTATGAGTGAGATTGTGTTAAATAATCTTTTTAAATCTACCACTATGGAAAGCACTTTTGGTGTGATTATGCTTGCTATACACAATAAAGAACCAAAAGTTTTTTCTTTAATTGAACTTTTAAATTTATTCTTAAATCATAGAAAAACTGTAATTATTAGAAGAACTATTTATGAGTTGCAAAAAGCTAGAGCTAGAGCGCATATTTTAGAAGGTTTAAAAATTGCTCTAGATAATATTGATGAAGTGATAGCTTTGATTAAAAACTCTCCTGATAACCCAACGGCTAAAAATTTATTAATGCAAAAATTTGGCCTAAGCGAGCTTCAATCTAATGCTATTTTAGATATGAAGTTAGGCCGTTTAACAGGGCTTGAGAGAGAAAAGATTGACAATGAATTAAGAGAATTATTAGCAGAAATTGAAAGACTTGATCAAATTTTAAAAAGCGAAACTTTGCTTGAAAATTTAATCAAAGATGAATTAAAAGAAATTAGAAGCAAATTTGATGTACCAAGAATCACTCAAATTGAAGATGATTATGATGATATTGATATAGAAGATTTAATACCAAATGAAAATATGGTAGTTACCATTACTCATCGTGGTTATATCAAACGTGTCCCAAGCAAGCAATATGAAAAACAAAAACGTGGTGGTAAAGGTAAGGTTGCAGTTACAACTTATGATGATGATTTTATTGAAAGCTTCTTTACAGCAAACACACATGATACCTTGATGTTTGTTACTGATCGTGGGCAACTTTACTGGCTTAAAGTTTATAAAATTCCTGAAGGAAGTAGAACTGCTAAAGGTAAAGCTGTGGTTAATCTCATTAATCTACAAGCAGATGAAAAAATCATGGCAATTATCCCAACCACTGATTTTGATGAAAGCAAATCATTGTGTTTCTTTACTAAAAATGGTATCGTAAAACGCACAAATTTAAGCGAATATCAAAACATTAGAAGCGTGGGTGTAAAAGCGATTAATCTAGATGAAAATGATGAGCTTGTTACTGCAATTATCGTAGCAAGAGATGAAAGCGAAACACAAGAGCAAAATTATGAAGAAAATTTAGAAAATGAAATGCTTGAACCTAATGAAGAGCTTGAAAATGTTAGCGGTAAAATGCTTTTTGCAGTTACTAAAAAAGGTATGTGTATTAAATTTCCGCTTGCTAAAGTTAGAGAGATTGGCCGTGTAAGTAGAGGGGTAACTGCGATTAAATTTAAAGAAAAAGATGATGAGGTTGTGGGTGCTGTTGTTATAGAAAATGACGCTCAAGAAATCTTAAGCGTAAGTGCAAAAGGTATAGGTAAGCGTACTGATGCTGGAGAATATAGACTTCAAAGTAGAGGTGGTAAGGGTGTAATATGTATGAAACTTACTGCTAAAACAAAAGACTTAATCGGCATAGTTATAGTTGATGAAAGTATGGATTTGATGGCATTAACAAGCAGTGGTAAGATGATACGTGTTGATATGCAAAGTATTAGAAAAGCAGGTAGAAATACAAGTGGTGTAATTGTTGTTAATGTTGAAAATGATGAGGTTGTAAGCATTGCTAAATGTCCTAAAGAAGAAGATGAGGAATTAGATGCTGAAACTAATATGGATTTAAATTTAGAATAGTAAAATTTTTGGAATGCTTTTTGCTGTTTTAATAAAATCAAATAAATTGAAGGTGTAAAAAATGAAAAAAGTTGTTTTTATGTTTTGTTTGGCTTTGGGTTTTAGTGCATGTGCGCTAGATCAAAGAGGTGTGAATCCAAATCAAACTCAAGCTGCTCAAGCTGCAAGTTCTGATGTTGTGGTTCAAAAAGTAGATAAAGATGATGTGCGTAATATCATTAGAGAAGAAAAAATGCTTGCAAATGATACAAGTACAGACAATGATCTAACTTTTACAGCAGTGGGTGAGGGTATTGCTCCTTTAAATACAGTTTCTGTTGGTCAAGCTTTAGCTTTGGCTAAAAGAGCAGCAATCACTGATGCTTATAGACAATTAGCTAGTAAGTTATATGGTGTAAGAGTTAATGGTAAAGATACAGTAAAAGATGCAATGCTTAAAAGTTCAACTATCACAGCGCAGGTAAATGGTTTGATTAAAAATGCAAGTGTGGTTGATCAAGATTTTAAAGATGGTCTTTATAGAGTAAATGTAGAACTTAAAATCGATGCTGACAAGTGGAAAGAATTGTTTGCTTATTAATCCTTATAATTTTTAATGCCACTGCCCAAGATGAATTTATATTTTGGGCAGAACTCTCTAATAAAAATTTTATCCTTTATCATCAAAATGAAACTATTTCTATAGCTATGACTAAAAGCAAAAAAAAGAATTTAGAATATGCTTGTGAGTTAGTATATACACCAAGTGATTTGAAATCTTTAATACGCAATGATTTTGGTATGGTAGATGAAGAGCAAATGACAAAGTTAGATAAATTTAACTTTTTAAATGCTCATAAAAATGATTTAATTGATTGCTTTTTTAATTCAAAAATAGATGTAAAAGATTTTGTAAAAAGTGAACAAGCAAGCGCACAAAGTGAAACTTATGTGAGAATTTTGCCTTTAAGATTTATAGTTGAATTTCACGATAATAGCGCTTTTGTATATTATCTTAAATGAATACAAAGCTAGCTTTTATAAAAATCAAGTTAAAATACTTAAAAAAATATTAAGAGTATAAAATGCAAAAAAGTATCCCTCGTTATTTATTATTTAAATATTTGCGTTTTGATAAAGATCAACCCTTTATCATGCTTTCAAAAATTTTAGCCTTTTTAGGTGTAAGCATAGGGCTTTGCGTGCTTTTAGTTGCAATGGCAATTATGAATGGTTTTGATAAAGAATTTGAGAGAAAACTTTTTACGATGAATTATCCTATCACTATATTACCGCGTTTTGGAGCGAGTGTGGATGAGAAATTATTGCAAGAATTAAGAGTTAAATTTCCAAATTTATTATTTAGTCCTTATATTGCTACTCAAGTCATAGCAAGAAATGATTTAAAATTAGAAGGCGGTATGCTTTTTGGGGTTAATTTTGAAGATGAAAAAAAAATTAACGAAGTCATAGCACAAGCTTTAGAAAATAAAAAATTAGATAATTTTGATATTTTAATCGGCAAGGGTTTAAAGGATGATTTTGGACTTGATTATAATGAAAAAATAACTCTAATTTTTTCAAATCTAAATGCAAGTGGGCTTTCGCTTATCCCGCAGGTTAAAAGATTTGATGTTAAGGCTGATTTTTCTTCAGGATTATTAGCCTATGATAAAGCTTATATGTATACAGATGCTAAAGCCTTGGCTAAAATTTTATCATATCCTCAAGGAAGTTATGATGGAGTACATGTGTATTCAAATAAACCCTTTGAAGATATTAAACAAATTGAAGCTTTTTTGGGTGCAAGGTATGCTAGCATAGGTTGGTGGGAACAAAATGGGAATTTCTTTGCAGCATTAGCTTTAGAAAAAAGAGCTTTGTTTATTGTGTTGATGTTGATTATTTTAGTTGCAAGTTTAAATATAGTAAGTTCTTTATTAATGATAGTGATGAATAGGCGCAGTGAAATAGCTTTATTGCTTTCTTTGGGCGCTAGTAAATTAGAGATTAAAAAAACCTTTTTTTCTTTAGGTTTTTTAATAGGTGGAAGTGGCATTATAGCAGGTGTGATTCTTGCAGCTATAGCTTTGTGGGTGCTTGGAAATTTTGACATTATCTCTTTGCCAAGTGATGTTTATGGTATGAGTAAATTGCCTTTAGAACTTTCTTTTGTTGATTTTTGCACTACACTTTTTGGAGCTATTGTGATTGTAAGTTTATCTTCTTATTATCCTGCCAAAAAAGCAACTCAAGTAGATATTTTAGATACTTTAAGAAACGAATAAATTGTAAAAATTTATTCGTTTAAGAATTTTTGAATTTTATTAAAAAAGCTTTCATAGCTAATATCTTTGATGGTTTTAATAAATTTTCCATTTTCATCAATCAGATAAAATTCGCCACTATGTGCTATAGAATATCCCATAGCAGAATCTTTAAGATTGATTTTTTCATATACCACGCCATAATTTTTAGTAACTTTTTCTAATTCTTTTTCATCTTTAGCAACTAAAGCAGTAGAATTTGGATAAAAATATTTTACCCATTGACTAGTTTGAGTTAGATTGTTATCTCTTGCTGGATCTAGTGAGATAAATACCACATGAGCTTTTTCTTTATTTGGCATTTTTTCTAAAACATTAGCAATCAATGCAAGCTCACTAGGGCAAACATCAGGACAATATGTATAGCCAAAATATACAATTAATTTTTTACCGATAAAATCTTTTAAACTAAGCATGCCTTTTTCGGAATTTAAGTGAAAATTGTATTTGTTATTTTCAAAATACTGCACAGATATAAAAAACACCCCAAAAATTACCACAATTAATAAAAAAATATTTATTTTTTTCATATTTTACCTTTTTACATCAAAGTCAAAATAAAAATCTAGCGGAGTTTCATCATCAAAAAGTTCTATTCTAAAACGCATCACATCTAGTGTGCAAGAACTTAAAACTAATTTAGCATGATAAGTGTTGTTGATTTTTTTAAATTGTGGAACAATATCTCCCATATACATATTAAGCCCATAAACCCTAGCATTTAGTTTTTTAAACTCACCTAAATTAGTGATATTTAAATCAAGCTCGTTTAATGCGGCTATAGGCTTTGGATTTAAATTTACTAATACCTTTTTATCTTTAAAATTATACTCACACTCTTGGGTATTTAGATCGCATGCTAAAGGCGTTAGAGTGGTGATTAACTCTCTTTTTTTTCCGGTATTTGATGAATTAGTATAAAAATAAGCCCCGCATATAGCAAAGACTATAGCTAGGGCAAAGACAAGTAGATTTTTCATTATTTTTTAATGCTTCTTGACTTGATATCTTTTAGTTTGATTGTGCTATTATCATCAAAATAAAGTGTTAAATTAGCTTTGGTTTGAGGTGTGATATTTTCTTTAAGATTTAAAACCATAATATGCATGCCACCTGGTTTAAGTTCAGCGCTTGAATTAGCTTTTATAGTAATTTGAGGGATTTGTACCATCATTTTTTTACCATTTTCCATGATATGATCGTGAATTTCAGTTGTATCACTTAATGAGCTTTGGGCTTTGATGAGTTTTATGTCTTGATTGGAATTATTTTTAAGTTCTAAAAAAAAGGCTGTGGTTTTAGAATTTGGTGGAGTTTGTCTTACATAGGGATCATTTACAGTGATGTTGTTAGCTAAGGTAAAAGTGCTTAAAAGAGCTAAGCTGAGTATTTTTTTCATTATTTTCCTTTATATTTTTAGTCAATTATAAACATTATACACGGAAAAAATTAAAAATATATTTATTGTAAAAATATTATAATTAGCTCTTTGTTGTTTTAAATTTTAGTAGAAAGGTATAAATTGTTTAAAATTATATTAGCATTGTTTAGTTTAGCTGTATTTGCAAATGCAAGTGAACTTGCAAAAATTTATTTAAATCAAGGTATTAATGCAGTTGAAAAGGTATTAGAACAAGAATTAAGCAAGAAAGATTTTTGGCTTGATGAGATAAAAGATAAAAATGTTAGCCTTGGTTACTATGAAGAAAATGTAGCAATCGTTTTAACTAATAAAAGTGATAAAATCATTAGGGTTTATCATTATAATAATGGCAAAGTAGAAAAGAAATTTATTCAAAAAGATGTTTTAACTGGTTTGGCTGGAGATAAAGAAGTGGAAGGAGATTTAAAAACCCCTATAGGTTTTTATGAGCTTGGAAAGAAATTTTATCCCGGTGATCCATATTATGGACCATTTGCTTTTGCAACAACTTATCCAAATGTTTTAGATAAAACTTTAGGTAAAACAGGTGGTGGAATTTGGATTCATGGTTATCCTTTAGATGGAACGCGTTTAGACACTTATAAAACTAGAGGTTGTATTGCTGTACAAAATGATTTATTAGAAGATTTTAATAAATTAGTAGCCGATAGAAAAGCTTATGCAATGACAGAGGAGAAAAATAAGGTAAGAGCAAATCATGAAGAAATAGCTGTTTTATTAGCAAATTTATTTGCTTGGAAGGATAGTTGGCAAAAAAGCGATATTAATAAATATTTATCTTTTTATGATAAAAATATATTTAAACATAAAAATAAATTTTCATATGAGCAGTTTGCAAAAAATAAAGAAAGAATTTTTGCTAAAAAAGAAGAAAAAACTATTAAATTTTCAGATCTTAGCATAAGTCCTTATCCAAATGAAAAAAATGAAAAGATTTTTAGAATAGGATTTTATGAAGATTATCGCAGTACTAATTATAAATTTAAAGGAGAAAAAGTTCTTTATGTTAAGCTGGTTGAAGACAAAATGCAAATTTTAGCTGAACAATAATGGCTTATATAAAAATTAATCGCTTAGCTTATGAGTATAATCTTGATTTAATAGCCTCTAAGGCTAGAGGTTATGAAAAAGTAATTTGTGTTTTTAAAGATAATGCTTATGGACATGGAGCTAAGCTTTTAGCTCCTATAGCTAGAGCAAAAGGTATAAATTTTATAGCAGTAAAAAACGAAGCTGAAGCAAAAGAGCTTGAAAATATTTTTGATAATATCTTAATTTTATCTCATCATCCACATGGTAATGAAAGTGAAAAATTTATTTATGCTTTAAATGATAAAAATGATATAAAAAAACTCAAAAAAAATACCAAAATTCATTTAGTTATAGATACAAATATGCATAGGAATGGAATTTTGCCTGAAGAAATTCAAGAAACTTTGTATGAGTTTAAAAATCATAGTTTGCAACTTCATGGAGTGATGATGCATTTTGCAGGAAGCGATGAGATAGATGCAAGTTATTTTGTGCAAAAACAAAAATTCCAACATGCTAAAAAGTTAATTTATGATTTATTACAAGAAGATGCTAAAAACTTAGTATTTCACTCTCATAATTCTGAAGCTTTATTTAGAGTAAATACTTTAGAAGATGATGAGTATTGTAGAGTAGGGCTTGTACAATTTGGTTATGCGCATTTTAATAAAGACTTGCGTAAGGTTTTGAGTTTGTGGGCTGAAAAATTAAGCCAAAGAGTATTAAAAAAAGGTCAAAGTGTTGGTTATGGTGGAATGTATAGTGCAAAAGAAGATATTGAAATAGCAACTTATGATTTGGGTTATGCTGATGGGCTTTTGCGCTATGATGGAAAAAAAGAATTTTTTCTTCCTAATGGCAAAAAAATACTTGGAAAAATGTCTATGGATAGCTTTTCTTGTGAGGATGATAGTGAGGTGATTTGTGTTATGAATGATGCAAATGTTATGGCTAATTTTTTCAATACTATTAATTATGAAATTTTAGTCAAACTTTCCCCTAATTTAAAAAGAATTGTAATTTAAGATAAAAAATACTAATATATCTAAGGAGAGATAAATTATGGCGTTTTTGAACTGGGCTATTTTAATTTTATTTTTATTTATAGTGTTTTTACTAATTAATCGCTATGAAAGGAAAATAAAGATTTTATATAAAAATATAGAAATCTTAAAAAATGAGTGTAAAAAAAATAGTGAAAACATAGAACAAAATAGAATTTTAATAGAAAAAAATAGATCGAATATCGAAAGTATAAAAAATCAAGATTAGTTTTTTTAATCTTGAAGTGATTTTGCTATTAATTCTAAAGGATGTAAGAACTGCGTGGAGATTTTTTCATGCTCTAATGCATTTGAAATTTGCATTCTACAAGCTGAGCATTCTGCACTAATGATTTCTACATCACTTTTTTGTATGTTTTGAGCTTTTTTTGTGCCAACTTGCAAAGCTTTTTCATAATGATCTGTTTGCATACTTACTCCACCAAAGCCACAGCACTCATTTGACTTGATAAGTTCTTTAAAAGCATAATTTTGTTTTAGTAAAGCTCTTGGTTCTTTAAAAACCCCTTGCATTTTTCTTGCATGGCAAGGATCATGATATGCAATTTTTGTATTTATTTTTTTCTTTGTTTTTAAAAGTTCTTCTAAATTAGTGTATTCGTAAAAATATTTTGTTGCAAGTAGTATTTTACTAGAAATATTTTTAGCTCTTATTGCCCATTCTTCATCTTTTTGCATATGGAAAAAATGTTCATAGTCTATATTAATCATCGCAGAGCAGGTCGCTTCTGGGATAATGATATAATCTAGTGTTTTTAATTTTTCCTCAAAATAAATGATATTTTTTTTAGCTAATTTTTCTACACTGCTAAAATCTCCGGTAAAATAATGAGGAGCGCCACAGCAAGATTGATCTTTTAATAAATCCACATTGATTTTAAGATGCTTGCAAATTTCAAGCAAAGCAAAACCTGTATTAGTGTAAGAATAATTAGACAAACACCCTATAAAAAGTCCTATGTTTTTTTCACCTTGATTGTTTATAAAATCAGGATTAGAGGCTAAAAAACTTTTCTTAGCTAAAGAAGGAAGCAAGCGATCTTTTTTGATTAAAGGTAGGCTAAATTTAGCTTTCATTCCTAAATTTTTATCTTGCAAGCTAAAGGCACAACTTTGAAAAACATAGCCTAATCTTGCTAAAATATCTAAAATCTTTCTGTGTCTTAAAAAAAAGAAAGCAAGTTTTTTATACCATGCTATGCCAAATTTTTGAGCTATATCAAAGCGTACTTTTTCAATAGCACTATCTACTCTTAAATGACTTGGACAAACTTCAACGCAATTTGTACATAAAAAACATGATTCAAAAGTTTTTTTAAGATTTTTATCAAGTTCTAGTTCTTGGTTTCTATAAGCACTAATTAAATCCAAAAAACCACGAGGAGAAGTACTCTCATCGCGGTTTATTTCATGTATAGTACAAACTGGTATGCATTTGCCACATTTTACGCAAGCATTAGAAATTTCATTAACATTTAGCATATTAAACCGTTTTAGAAAATACTTTTTTATCTTCGCTAATGCGTTTTAAATATTTATCAAAACACATAGCAATATTACGTATTAAAAGCACCCCTGTTTCATTAACCTTGATATGGTCTTTATCTATAGTGACAAATTCGCTAAGCCCCTCAAGTTCTTTTAAATCTTGTTGAAAATATTCAAAAAAATCAATCTTAAATTTATTTTCTATATTTTTTATATTAAGGGCAAAATTACTCATAAGTTCCATAATAACAGCTTTTCTTAGTTCATCATCATCATCAAGCATAATACCTTTTTCACAAGGTAATCTACCCTCATCAATAGCTTTTTCATAACTTGGCATGTCTTTGAAATTTTGCATATAATGTCTTTGTCCTTCACCTATACTTGTTAAGCCAATGCCAATTAAATCAGTTCCACCTTTTGTAGTGTAACCTTGGAAATTTCTATGTAAGCTACCATTTTCCAAAGCTTTAAAAAGTTCATCTTGTGGTTTTGCAAAATGATCCATTCCTATCATTTTATAGCCATTTTGAGTTAAAAATTTTTCACAGTATTCTAAAATTTGAAGTTTTACATCAGGACTTGGCAATGTGCTTTCATCAAATTTTCTCATATTTTTTTTAAGCCAAGGCACATGCGCATAATTAAAAATAGCAAAACGATCAGGATTGATTAGCAATGCTTTTTCTAAAGTCTGCTTAAAACTTTCTAGGCTTTGATAAGGAAGACCATAGATTAAGTCCATATTTACTGAGTTAATTCCCTTTTTTCTTACCATATCTACTGCGTTTTTGGTTAATTCAAAAGGTTGAATTCTATGAATTTCCTTTTGAACCTTTTCATCAAAATCTTGCACACCAAAACTAATACGATTAAAACCATTTTGGATTAAAACATCAGCTTGTTCTTCATTTAAAAATCTAGGATCAATCTCACAGCTTACTTCACTATCTTGAGTAAAATTTGGAAAAATGCTTTTAATTTTTAAAATCAAACTTTGCAATTGTTTAGCGCAAAAGAAAGTAGGGGTGCCACCACCAAAATGCATTTGAGCTACTTCTCTTTGAGTATTAATGATATTTGCTAAAAGATCAAGCTCTTTAAAAAGATAGTTTAAATATCTTTCTTTGCTTTCTTCTTTAGCAGTATATATTACATTACAACCACAAAAATAGCAAGCACTTCTACAAAAAGGCAAGTGAAAATACAAAGATAATTGTGCTTTTTGTTCTTTTAAAATTTGTATATAATCTTCATATTTAAACTGAGTGTTAAACTCCACTGCGGTAGGATAGGAAGTATATCTTGGGCCTGCTTTAGAGTATTTAACAAAGCTTTTATAGTCTTTCATTTGGCTTTACCTTTTGCATCATTTCTTTCATATCAATAAATAAATTAGGATGTTTTATATGAATATTGCTGATTAATTGATCTAAATCAATATTTACTTCTTTTATACCTTTAGCAACTTGATGTTTAATTTCATCCATAGCAACTGTCCAAACATCATTAAAGTCAATAGGAATTTGTTGATAAATAGCCTTTTCTAATTTAAGCTCAAAATTATCTTTTTGCATTTCCTTAGCATTTTGCAAAAACTCGATTAAGGTTTTTACAGAAAACATAGTCTTAACATCATCATTTTCATCTACTATAAACCATGGTTCAGGTGCTAACTCATGACCATTTTTTAGACTTAATTTTTTTTCTTTTTCATTAATATGGGTGAGATGAAATATGGTTTGATTATGTTTTTCTATGCCTAAATGGCTTGATAATTCGTTGATAATATCTTGGGAACTTTTTTTACTTAGACTATTCAATCTTACTCCTTGTTTAATAATTTTGCAATTTCTTTTGCATGATAAGTTATAATAAGCTTAGCTCCTGCTCTTTTAAATGCAAGCATAGTTTCAAGCACTATTTTTTCATAGTCAATTACACCTGCTTTTTGACCTGCTTTTAATAAAGCATATTCCCCACTTACATTATATACACAAAGTGGAAGCTTAGAGTGATTTGCTATATCTTTAACTACATCTAAATACGCAAGTGCTGGTTTAACCATCAAAATATCAGCACCTTGTTTTTCATCTTCTAAGCTTTCACATAAGGCTTCTTTACCATTAGCAAAATCCATTTGATAAGTTTTTCTATCTCCATAACTTGGTGCAGAATCAGCCACATCTCTAAAAGGCCCATAATAAGCTGAAGCAAATTTAGTAGAATAAGCCATAATAGGTAAATTTTCAAAACCATTTTCATCTAAGGTTTTTCTTAAAGTTTCAATAATACCATCCATCATACCGCTTGGTGCTATCATGTCAGCGCCATTTTTGGCATGAATTAGAGCTTGTTTAGCTGAAATTTCTAAAGTTAAATCATTATCCACGCTTTTGCTTTTTGGATCAATAATGCCACAATGCCCATGATCAGTATACTCACAAAAACAAAGATCAGTAATCACTACTAAATTAGGAAATTTTGCCTTAATAGCTCTTAGACTTGTAGCAATCAAACCATCATCGCTCAATGCATCGCTGCCACAGCTATCTTTTTTAGAACTTTCCAACACTCCAAATAAAATAATCGCTTTAATACCAAGATTAACTAACTCTTCGCATTCTTTTAAAATTTCATCCAAGCTCATTTGAAACACACCTGGCATAGATGTAATTTCATTTTTAATATTAGTGCCATTGACAACAAAAAGTGGATAGATTAAATCATCTAAATTTAAGGTATTTTCTTTTACTAGGCTTCTAATATTTTCATTAAGTCTTAATCTTCTAAAGCGTTTAAACATAAATTTCCTTTTTGTTTGTTAAAATTGCTTAAATTCTAGCATATTTTTTATAAAAAGGTAAAGTAAAATAATGACTATTCAAATTTCTGAAATAGCAAAACTTCCCACTCGTTTTGGAGAATTTAATATACAAAGTTTTAAAGAAAATGATAAAGAGCACCTTTGCATTTTTAAAGGAAAATTAGATAAAGAAGTTAATATTAGAATCCATTCAGAATGTTTAACGGGTGATGTTTTGGGAAGTTTAAAGTGTGATTGTGGAGAGCAACTTGACTTTTCTTTAAAATATATCCAAGAGCATGGTGGTATGGTAATTTATCTAAGACAAGAAGGAAGAGGTATAGGACTTTTTAATAAAATTAACGCTTATGCTTTGCAAGATAAGGGTTTTAATACTATAGAGGCAAATCATCAATTAGGTTTTAAAGCAGATGAGCGTAGTTATGAAATAGTAGATTTTATACTTAAACATTATAAGATTTCTAAGATTAATCTTTTAACTAATAATCCTGAAAAACTAAATTCATTAAAAGAAAAAATTAATTTAAGAGTGCCTATTTTGATAAAGGCAAATCGTTTTAACAAAGATTACTTAGAAATCAAATACACGCAAATGGGACATTTAAATTGAAAAAATATGAAGAGCAATTAAATTTTTTAAAAGATTTTGCAAATAAAGATGATTTTTTTAAAAAAATCACGCTCTATAAAGAGTTATTAGAAAAATTTAATGCCGTGCATAATCTAACTCATCTTGAAAATATAGATGATAATATTATTGATAGTATAAAAATTTTAGACTATTGTGATTTGACTGATAAAAAAAAGATTATCGATATTGGAAGTGGGGCTGGTTTTCCTGCATTATTTTTAGCTTGTATTTTGCAAGATAGTGAATTTTTTCTTTTTGAGCCTAGTGCTAAAAAAGCTTCATTTTTAAGGGTGGTTAAAACCGAACTTAATTTGATAAATGTAAGTATTATAAAAGAAAAATTACAAAACTATCCACCTTTTAAAGTAGATTTAATCACTTCAAGAGCTTTGATGGATGTAAAACCTTTGATTGAAATTTCAAATGGTTTTTATGATGAAAAAACTTCATTTTTGTTTTATAAAGGTAGTGAGGTTTATGATGAACTACAAGGATTGAAAGATTATAAAATTTTTAATCAAGGCTTTAGGAATTATTGTCTTTTAAAGATAAAGGAAAAAATATGTTAATTTTTGGACATTCTTTGATAAATATGCAAAAATTTAGTCATTATGAAAATATTTTTATTAAAGCAAATGTGAATTGTTTTGATTATAATGAGCAAAATATAAAAAGCGCAAAAGAGGAAAAAATAGATTTTGCTATATATGCTAAGAATGAAGAAGAAATTTTACTTTCAAATGCATTAGGTGCTAAATATATTTTAATAGAAGATGAGAATTTGGCAAAAATTGCTTCAAAAATGGCTGAGTTTTATATGTTTGATTCTAAAATTTTATTTTTGCTTGATACTTTTAAAAACAATCTAAAAAAAGCTTATGAGTTAAGTGTTGATGGAGTTTGTCTAAAATCTTATATTGGATAAAGTTAAACCCTTAATGGGTTTAACTTCTTTTAGAATTTTTTCTTTCTAGCATCTTCTAAGATATCATTAGCTATTTGGTTTACATTGTCTGCAACCACCGCACTATCTTTTGCTATCTTTAAGTTCTCTTGGGTTACATGATCAATTTGAGCTACAGCATCATTAATTTGAGTAATACCTGTAGTTTGTTCTTTAATACTCTCACCCATTTCATTAATAGATTGAACTAAGATATTAGTATTAGCTTCAATCTCACCTAAAGACTTTTGAGTTCTTTCAGCTAAGTTTCTAACTTCATCAGCAACAACAGCAAAGCCACGTCCGTGTTCTCCTGCACGTGCTGCTTCAATAGCTGCATTTAATGCAAGCAAGTTAATTTGATCTGCAATATCACCTATTATAGAAGTAACATTTTTAATCTCTTCACTTTGAGCAATTACTTCACTAGTTTTATGCGATACATTTTGCATAGAAGAAGTAATCTCTTCTAATGCTGCTGCTGTTTCTTCTAAAGAAGAAGCTTGGCTTGATGAAGAATCAGTTAAGTTCTTAACAGCACTTTGTAATTTACCACTCTCATCTGCTAATAAAGAAGCAAATTCAGATGATTGTCTTAACATAGCTACTATTTCTTGACCTAATACATTAGTAGTTACTTCAACTCCACCTTTAGCATTTTTAACTTCTGTTGTAAAGTCTAATGCTTTATAGCTATCAAATACTCTATTAATTTCATTCATATTAGAACCAACCTTTTGTTCCAATACGCTAAGCATTTCGTTAAGATAATTTTTAAGTTCAAGTAATTGAGGGTGTGCAGGAATTGCTGTTATTCTGGCTGTTAGATTACCACCTTCTACTTCTCTAACAGTTTCTACTGATTGTTCTACTGCTTTAGCATCTTGTTCTAATGCATTTTTAGTTTTAGTGATGTTTTCATTAATGGCTTTTGCAATAGCACCAAGCTCATCATTTGTTTTAACATTTATCATAGCTGAATCTTTGGTTTTATGATTGATAAAATCAAAGAAAGAGTTAAGGCCATTTTGTATAGCTTGTAAAGGTGATAAATAATAAGAAATAATAAAGTAAAGTAAAATAATACTAGCAATACTTGTAAAAATAACTATAGTGGTTTGAATATAAGCAATTTTTAAAGCAGGGGCTTCAATAACTTCTATATTTTCACCTGCACATGTTGTATAGCCATCAATTTTTACACAAATACCAAATCTATCTTGACCATTTTGTGTGATATAGTTAAAGATATTATAATCTCCAGCTTTTTCATAAGCTTTAGCTACTGTAATAATATCTGGATTTTGCTCTCCACTAACTAATGTTTTATCAGTTGATGCAAATACAGTATAAGCATGATCAAATACAAAAGTTCTTCCTGGTAATTCACTAAATTCGGTTTGTAAGTCTTTTACTAAAACATCAATGGCTAATATACCTATAAATTTACCATCTTTAACTAAAGGCATAGCATAGGTAAAACACGGCAATCCTGTTGTTGCGTCAATATATGCAGCTGTGATATATAGACCATTTTTCTTTCTAGCTTCTATATAAAATTCTCTTGTTGTTGCATCGTAATTATCTGCTTTTCCATAAATTCCATAATCTAAACCTTTGCTATCGCTATCTGGATCACTTACTATCAATTCGCCATTTGGTTGAGCTATATAAACAGCTAAATAGCTATTCATATCTCTAACAGCTTTAAGTAAATTACCTGTATTTTGCATAAGTTTATCTTGGGTATTGAGTGCATCATATGGAAGTTTTAAGATAGCTTGAGAAAGTTTTTCTAAAGAATGAACATTAAGATTTTTAAAATCCCTCATTGATTTTTCAGCTGCTCTTACATAATTGGTTTCAGCTTTAACCACCTCATAATTTAAAGCTTTTTTTGTGAAAATAAAGCTAATTATGCCAAGTACTATAAGACATACAATGGCTATAATGTTTGCAATTAATGAAATTTTTAGTTTGATACTTTTCATTAAAAAACTCCTTTTGTGTTATAGTAAGACTTAAGTGAGTTTATTATAGCACTAAAATTTAAAAAAGAACCAAATATTATTTAAATGATAAATTTTTATAAAGCGTATTTAAAAGATTAGAGCATGCTTTTGAAAGTATAGTATAAGTCTCATCAAAATCTCCGCTATACCAAGGATCAGGAACTTCATCATATCCTAATTCTAAAGCAAAAGAAGTGATTTTGTGAATTTTGTGTTTAAAATTTGGAAAATTTTTAACTACATCATTATAATTAGAATTATCCATAACGATAATAAGATCATTTTCTTCGCACATTTTTAAGCTCAACTTTTGACTGCAAAATGGCTTAGAATTGATATTTTTACTATTTAGCATGGCTTTGGTTTTATAATGCATATCCTCTCCATCATGATAACCTGAAGTGCCTGCACTAGAAACAATAAATTTATCATTTAAATTTGCTTTTATTAAAAGATCTTTCATAATAAATTCAGCCATAGGAGAACGACAAATATTCCCTAAGCAAACAAAAATAATCTTAGTCATTTTTTCCTCAAAAATTGTGTAGTTTTTTCAAAATTATAGCAGTATTTTAAAATATTTTTTAAGATTAATTAAAACTAAGATATAATTTTTCATTAATGGGGAGCTTTTGCTGAGAGGAAGTTAGACTTCGACCCTTGAGAAGTTTGGTAATGCGAACTTTGAATTCTTGCAAAAACTTTCCTTTTTTATAAAAAAGGATAAAAATGATACAAGCAAAAACAAAAACTAAAATTCCTATCTTAACTATAGCTGGGAGTGATTGTAGTGGTGGAGCTGGCATACAAGCTGATTTAAAAACTTTTAGTGCGCATAATTTATTTGGTATGAGTGTAGTTTTAAGCGTTGTGGCTGAAAATACTGCAAGAGTGATTTCTTGCTTTGATATACCCACTAAGATAATAGATGAGCAAATGTTAGCAGTTTATGAAGACATAGAGCCAGCTGCTGTGAAAATTGGAATGTTAGGTTCAAAAGAAATTATAACTTGTGTAAAAGAAAATTTATTGCGCTTTAAAGCCAAAAATGTAGTGATTGATCCTGTGATGTTTGCAAAAAATGGCTATGCATTAATGCCTTTAGAAAATTGTCAGTTTTTTAAAGATGAAATTTTATCTTTAGCTGATGTACTTACGCCAAATATACCTGAGGCTGAGTTTTTGTGTGATTTTAAAATACTTAATGAAGAGGATATGAAAAAAGCTGCTGTAAAGCTTTTCAAAGAAGGTGCAAAAAGTGTTTTGATTAAAGGTGGGCATAGTAAAGATAATACTAATGATGTTTTTTATGATGGAAAGGAATTTAGTATTTTTAAAGCAGAAAAAATTAATACAAAAAACACACATGGCACAGGTTGTACATTAAGTTCAGCTATAGCTAGTAATCTTGCCTTAGGTAAAGAAAAACATGAAGCCATAAAGCTTGCTAAAGATTATGTATATGGAGCTATTTTAAATTCTTTAGCACTTGGAAAAGGTTGTGGTCCGACTAATCATTTTTTTCAATATGATAAGGAATAAAAATGATTATCAAAGCAGTAAGAGAAAAAAATCCTTTGATTCATCATATTACTAATTATGTTACAGTTAATGATTGTGCGAATGTAACTATAGCAATGGGTGCAAGCGCTGCTATGGCTGATTTTTATGAAGAACAAGCTGATTTTGCTAAGATAAGCTCAGCTTTAGTGTTAAATACAGGCACTATTAATCAGCTTGTAGCAAATTCTATGCTAAAAGCAACCAAAGAATATGCTTTATTAAATAAACCTATAGTTTTTGATCCTGTTGCTTTGGGTGTGAGTAAGGCAAGAGATGGGATTAATTTTGAATTGCTTAATCTAAAAGGCATTAGTATTGTTAAAGCAAATGCGTCTGAAATGGCTAGTGTTATAGGTTTAGATGGTAAAGCAAGAGGGGTTGATAGTACTTTTGTGATTAGTGATGAGTTTTTAGAAAAAGCCAAAGAATACTCTTATAAAACTAAGCGTGTTTTAGCTATAACTGGAAAAATTGATTATATTATAAATCAAGAGCGTATTGCAAAAGTTTATAATGGCTCAATCATGGCTACTAAAATAACTGGAGCAGGTTGTATGTGTGCTTCTTTGTGTGGAGTTTTTGCAGGAGCATTAGAAGATAAATTTCAGGCTAGTTTATATGCTTTACTTAGTTTTAGTGTAGCTAGTGAAATCGCTCAAGAGTTTTCTAGTGGAAGTGGTAGTTTTAGAGTGAATTTAATCGATGCTTTAAGTAATTTAAATGATGAAGAAATTAAAAAAAGAGCTAAATATGAAATCATTTAAAATTTATCTTGTTGCAAGCAAGGGTGAGAAAAGTGAAAGCGAGTTTTTAAATATTTTAGAAGCTTCTTTGAAAGCTAAGATTGATATTTTACAACTTAGGGAAAAAAATCTTAGTGCTTTAGAATTTTATAATCTTGCTTTAAAAGTTAAAGCCTTATGTGAAAAATACAATACGCCTTTTGTGATAAATGATAGAATCGATATAGCCATGGCTGTTAATGCAAATGGAGTGCATATAGGTCAAAAGGATATGCCTTTAAAAAAAGCAAGAGAACTTTTAGGTGAAGATAAAATCATAGGACTTACAATCAATCATAAAAGTGAGCTTGCTAATACTCAAGGCGCTACTTATCTTGGAGTAGGGGCTGTTTTTGCTACGCCTAGTAAGCAAGATTGTATTGTGCTTGGTGTAGATGGATTAAAAGAAATTACTAGCTTGAGTTCTTTACCTATTGTGGCTATAGGTGGGATAGATGAAACTAATTTAAATTTGCTTAAAGATTGCAATATACAAGGTATAGCTGTGGTTAGAGCGATAATGCAAGCAAATGATCCTTATATGGCAACTTTAAATTTAAGATCAAATTTTGATAAAACTTTTATGGGAAAATAATGATTTATTTTATAGGGGATAAAGAATTTGATGGCGTTAAGACTATAAGATTAAATGAAATTAAATTTCTTGATTTTGAAGTTAATTTAAAAGAATTTGATTGTTTAATCATTAGCTCTAAGAATGCATTAAAAGCATTAATGTCAAGTAAAAGCAAAATTGATTTTAATATTAGACTTTATGCAGTGGGAGAAAAAAGTGCTGATTTTGCAAAAGAGCTTGGTTTTAAAAATGTAAAATATCCTAGCAAGGCTTATGGTAAAAATTTAGCTAGTGAATTTTTATCTGAGTTTAAAAATAAAAAATGTATTTATTTAAGAGCTAAGAAAATTAGCTCAGGACTTGATGAGTATTTGTTAAAAGAAAATATCTTTTTAAAACAATTAATTGTTTATGAAAATATAGCCATAGAGCCTAAAAAAGATGAATTAAAAATATATCATCCAAGTATTTTTATCTTTAGCGCTCCATCAAGCATAGAACAATTTTTGAAATTTTTTACATTAGAAAAAGAAGATAAAGTTGTAGTTATAGGTCAAAGTACGGCTTTAAAACTTCATAATTTTAAAAATTTGCATATATGTAAAGAGCAAGATCTAAACTCTTGCTTGAAATTAGCTAAGAGTTTAGATTTTTAAAAGTTTTGTATAATAAAAATGAAGCAATAAAAATCATACAAATATCCCCCACTAAAGTAGCTAGCCAAACTCCATTTACTCCTAAAAACTGCGTTAGTATAAATAAAGATAAAAATGGAAAAATAAGACTTTGGGTAATAGAAATTCCTAAAGAAAGCAAGGGCTTATCAAGTGCTGTGAAAAATGAAGCGCAAAGTTTTCCAAACCAAGAAAATAAAAATGAAAAAGAAAAAAATACTAAAGCATTTTGTGCTATATGGATAAAATCTTGATTATTATCTTTATTAAAAATATCTGCTATAAGAGTGTTAAATAAATAAACAAATAAAAATGCCATCGTGCTTACACCCCAAGAAGCAAAAAACATTCTTTTAAAAATAGCTTGAATTCTTGCGATATTTTTGTGTCCATAATTATAACTTAACGCAGGTTGCATAGCATCACACATGGCTAAAACTAGCATAAAAACAAAAGTGCTAAGATATAAAATCACTGAAAATGCTGCAACAGCTGTATTTCCAGAAAGTTCAAGTAAAAAAGCATTAGCTAAGATAGTATAAAAAGAGCTAGAAATATTAGAAAAAAATTCAGATGAGCCATTATAGAGTATATTTTTTAGTATTTGTAGTTTAATTATTGGCTTTTTAAATTTTAAAACTAAATCTTTAAAAACAAAAGGTAATATCCCTAAAACGCTTCCTAAAAACATCCCTATACAAGTTGCTAAAGCTGCTGAAAAAAGTCCCCAATCAAAAACCACTATAAAAAGCCAATCAAGAAAAATATTACTCAAAGCAGTAACTACATTAACCATCATACTATAAAAAGTTTTTCCACAGATTCTAAGATAATTATCCATGGCAAAAGCTAGCATAGTAAAGGGAGCAAAAATAGCAAAAATTTGCATATATTCAGTAGATAAGCTTTGAATATTCTCATCAGCTCCCATAAAAGCACTTAATGCTTTTGCTAAGAAAAATCCTAAAATTCCCATTAAACAAGAAATTGCAAAAATAAGAACTATACAAAAAGAAAAAATAGCTCTTGCTTTTTCAACTTTTCCTTTACCTAGATTAATTGCTATTTGCACTGATGAACCTATGGCTATCATATCAGCTAAAGCAAAGCTTATCATGATAAAAGGCATCATTAAATTCATAGCAGCAAGCGCATCTGAACCCAAATATCTTCCAACAAAAATTCCATCAATAATCACATAAAGATAAATAAAAGCCATACTCGCCATATTTGGCAAAGCGCATTTTATAAAAAGTGTAGTAGGATTTAATGTAGTGTAAAAATTATGTATTGACATAGCTTTTCCTTATTAAAAATTATTTTACTAATATGGTTATATATAGATAAAATAAATTTAATAAAGAGATTCTATACCTTCTATAATATCTTTAAAATACGGATCAACAATGGTTATGAAAAAATCTTTAAAAAACATTTATATCACCTAAATTTTAAAAATATAGTAAATGTTTGTTATTGTATTCTAAGTGTAATTATAAATTTCTTAATGTAAATTTTAATTTTTTTTAGACGATTTTTATAAACCCACAAAAAAAAGGAGCAAGGATGCAAATAAATTCGTATTCACGTGTGGCAGTGGAGTCGCAAGTTAGCAATAGGAAGGCTAATTTGAATACAAAACTTGAAGATGCCAATACTAAAAGTGCTAATAGCACAAAAGATATTGACGAGGATAAGCTTAGTAAGCTTGCTAGCATAGGCGGAAAAGGTATAACAGAACTTTATGCTATGAGCTTTATGCAACAAGCATTTAGCATGAGCTCCTCTAATGGTTTAACTCAAGCTGGGATTTTTCAAGGAGCTCAGTCTAAGGATTCTTTAACAGCTATTTTATCAAATGTAGATTTTAAAGCTATAGGATATGAAGGCAAAGATATACTTAGTTTAAATGCTGATGAGGCAAAAGAGCTTATTGGGGAAGATGGGTATTTTGGTGTAGCAAAAACATCTCAAAGATTGGCTGATTTTGTTATTAATGGGGCTGGTGAAGACATGGAAAAACTTCAAAAAGGTTTAGAAGGTCTAAAAGCAGGATTTGCGCAAGCGGAAAAAATGTGGGGTGGCAAACTTCCTGATATCAGCTATGAAACAATTGATAAAGCTATTGAAACAGTAACTCAAAAAATCAATGAAATGGGTGGAAATTCTTTAGATATCAATGCATAAATTTATATCCCTAGTTCTAAACTAGGGATTTAGTCTATTTTTAAAACACTTAAAAATGCTTCTTGAGGTAAATGTACTTTACCGATAGCTTTCATTCTTTTTTTACCTTCTTTTTGTTTTTCAAGAAGCTTTCTTTTTCTAGTAATATCCCCGCCATAGCATTTTGCGGTTACATTTTTACCCATGGATTTTACATTTTCTCTTGCAATGATTTTATTTCCAATGCTTGCTTGGATGGCGACTTCAAAAAGCTGTCTTGGGACGATTTCTTTCATCGCTTTTACTAGCTCCCTGCCTTTGCTTAGCGCTTTTTCATTTGGCACTATAATGCTTAGTGCATCGACATTTTCACCAGCTACTTTAATATCAAGTTTTACAAGATCACCCACTCTAAATTCAATAGGCTCATAATCAAAACTAGCATAGCCTTTAGTGAGTGATTTGAGTTTATCGTAAAAGTCCATAACGATTTCATTTAAAGGTATATCATACTCAAGTAAAACACGCTCAGGGGTAATATAATCCATCTTAACTTGCATACCGCGTTTGCGATTTAAAAGAGTGATTAAATTTCCTAAATACTCACTTGGAGTTATAATGGTTGCTTTTACATAAGGCTCTTTTATGTGATCGATTTTATTTACCGGAGGTAGTTCGCTTGGATTTTGAATTTTTAAAACTTCTCCATCAGTTTGATAAATTTCATAAGTAACAGTTGGAGCAGTAGCAATCAAATCAAGGTTAAACTCACGCTCAAGCCTTTCTTTAATAACCTCCATATGCAAAAGACCTAAAAAACCAACCCTAAAACCAAACCCTAAAGCTAGCGATGTTTCAGGTTCATAGGTAATAGAACTATCATTGAGTTTTAATTTGTCTAAAGCATCTCTTAAATCTTCAAATTTATCCGTTTCTATAGGGTATAATCCTGCAAAAACAAAAGCTTTAGCTTTTTCAAAACCACCAATGGCTTCTTTTGCTTTGTTTTTGGTAAGCGTTATAGTATCGCCCACTTGAACATCAGCAACATTTTTAAGTCCAAGCACGATAACACCTACTTCACCTGATTCTAATTTTTTGGTTTTTATAGGGCTTAATGGGTGAGGGTAAAAAAGATCTTGCACAAGATGTTTTTTATCTGTACTCATAACTAAAACTTCATCATTTTTAGCTATATTTCCCTCATAAATTCTAACTAAAGCTAAAGCTCCAAGATAATTATCAAACCAAGAATCATAAATTAAAGCTTTAGTAGGTGCTTCATCATCGGTTTTTGGTGCAGGAATTTTTGTGATGATGGTTTCTATGAGTTCTTTTATACCTACACCTGTTTTTGCGCTAACACAAATTGCATTAGAGCAATCAATTCCTATAATATGTTCTATTTCGTGCTTAACCTTTTCTATATCAGCTGAAGGAAGATCGATTTTATTAATCACTGGTATGATTTCAAGATCATTTTCTAAAGCTATATAAACATTGGCTATAGTTTGAGCTTCTACTCCTTGTGAAGCATCAACGACAAGTAAAGCTCCTTCACAACTTGCTAAAGAACGACTTACTTCATAGGAAAAATCAACATGGCCTGGAGTGTCTATCAAATTTAATACATATTCTTCATTGTTGAATTTATAATTTAAACGCACAGATTGAGCTTTTATAGTTATACCACGCTCTTTTTCTATATCCATAGTATCCATTACTTGGGCGCTCATTTGTCTGTCACTAATTGCACCACATTCACTAATAATTCTATCAGCTAGTGTACTTTTTCCATGATCAATATGAGCTATGATAGAGAAATTTCTAATATTTTTCATCAAAAAACCTTAAGATTGTCTCATTTTTCTTTTTGCTAGACCTATTTGCTCATAAGCATCTATTTCTTTTTTTAAAGCTTTATAACGCTTTTTTAGTTCGTTATTTAAAAAAGAAATATTTTTAGGAGTAGCATTAGCATTAGCTGAAATAGCACTAATGAAATCAAGTTTTCTTTTAGTGGCGCTATCTTTTGGATTAGAGCCAAATTTTTGTGAATTTAAAAATTGCAAGATTAAAGCTTGAATTTCTTGAGAATTTTTTGCATCATTAGCTTTAGATATAAAATCTTCTATATTGCTTATTTTTGGAGCTTTGGTTGCATTAGATTTGTTAGGTTGTTTATCTTTGTGGGTAAAAAATAAAACCAAAAGAATACCAAGTATGATAACAATAACTAAAGCTACAATTAAAAATATAAAAAGAGAATTATTCATTTATAAACTTTCCTATAATTTTTTTGCATAAGTTCTTTTGAAATAACTTACTATGCTTAGTACCACCATAAATAAAAAGCCCCAATATACATAATCAGGAATTTTTACTGAATCTCCTGCTGCATAAGAGTGCATACCGGTTAAAAAGTAATTTACTCCAAAATAAGTCATAATAATTACCCAGTATGCAAACATAGAGCAAACTGCAAAAGTGTATTGATTTGCCCATTTTGGTACCATTCTAATGTGTAAAATAGCTGCATAGACTAAAATACTAATTAAAGCCCAAGTTTCCTTAGAATCCCAACTCCAATATCTTCCCCAACTTTCATTTGCCCATATAGCACCTAAGAAATTTCCAACTGTAAGCAAGCAAAGTCCTAAAATCATAGCCATTTCATTAATTCTTGTTGCTTCTGTAATATTTCTTAAAATATTTTCATTATGTTTACCATTGATTTTTAGCATACATAATAAAACAAGTACAAATATACCTAATAATGCGCATAGTCCTAAAAATCCATAGCTAGCAGTAATAACTGAAACATGTATAGTTAGCCAGTATGATTGTAACACAGGAACTAAGTTGGTAATTTGTGGATCCATTTGACTAAGATGAGCTACACCTAAAGTAACTCCTGCTAAAATAGAAGTTAAAGAAAGTGCAATAGGGCTTTTTCTAGAAAAGAAAATTCCAGATAATGATAAAGCCCAAGCTATATAAACCATGCTCTCATAGGCATTACTCCATGGCGCGCGACCTGCTATATACCAACGCAAAGCTAAGCCTAGAGTATGGATGAAAAATGCTACAATGTTAAATATATAAACACATTTAAAGATAAAATCAATGCGAATTTTTGGCAATAGCATCTTAACAAAAACTATAATCAAAAGTAAAAATCCAGCACATAAATAAAGCGGAGCAAGATTTACAAAAATTTGACTTTTATTGAAAAAGATTTCTGTGCTAATTTTTTTAGCACTTGGCATAACTTCATGGCCATATTTTTCTTGATAGTTTTTGATGATATTTAAGTTTTTAGTTGCTTCATCCCAGTTATTGTGTGCAATAGAGTTACTAACTGCATTAAAATAGTTTTCTAAAATACTTTTAACTTCTGCGCCTTCTGCGCCTTTTAAACCTATATAAGCTTCACGTGGTGCTACCCATTGATTGTTGGTGCTATTTTGCAAAGGAATAAATCTAAAAATATCGCCTGAGAAGATTAAATTTACAATATTAACCCTTTCATCAAGCTTGATGATTTCTTTATCAAAAACACTTCTGCGGTTTGGATTTTTTCTATTAGCATTTTCTACATATTTTTGTAGTTTATAAGCATCTGTAGTGAAAAAATCTTTAAAACTAGTATAAGCTCTAGGTTTAATACCTAAAATTTTAGAAATTTCTTCATTAACCAAGCGACTTGTCGGCATAAATATAATATCTTTATCATACCATGCACTACCATCAAAAATCATTGATATGATTGTTGCTTCAGCGCTTTGTCCTTGAAAGGTTGTGTTTTTGTATATTTTTTCTAAAACTTCCATGGCTAAAGTATTAAAAGGCACCATTCTGCCATCAGGTTTTTGCACTACTAAAGAAGCAAGTTCTTTTGCATGCGCTTCATCTACCTTGATAGGTTCATTTGCGTAAGTATTTTGCCCTGCAAATAAAACTAATATAAAAGCCAAAATAGCACTTGTTTTTTTTAGGGTGTCTTGGTTGATTAATTTAGCTAAGGTTCTAAATCTTGAATGAGGATTTAAAATATTTAAAAACATTCCTAATGTGAGTAAAAAATATCCTATATATGTAGGAATTTTACCCGGATCTTTATTAACTGAAAGTATGGTACCAAGCTCATCTTGATCGTATGAGCTTTGATAAAATCTATAACCTTGATAATCTAAAACATTATTCATGAAAATTTTATATTCTAGTTTCTTATCAGCATTGTCAATTTCTACATAACTTGCATAAGACATAGGCGACATCGAACCAGGATAACGCTCTAATTCAAAGTCTTTTAAGTACATTTCAAATGGCATTTCTATTCCTTTAGGACCCCATCTTAAAAAGAAAGGTTGGCCTGCTACATCAATGCGAATAGGTGAGTTATATTCTACTAGGAAAACTTCTTTGGATTCTCCTTTGTAGCTTAGTTTTAATTTTAAAGCATTAATAGCATTTTCTGAAAGTTGAGTTGGCATATATTTAGTGCTTTGTGCAAAATCTTTGAAATTGTTTAATAAAGAATTATTCCAGTATTTTGCCTCGCCAAATAAAGAAATCAAAGCATTGCGTCCTAGCTCTATCCAACTATTTTTAAACCAAGTAAAAAAGCTTTCATCTTGAGCTTGATTGATACCTTCTAAAGTTTTTTTACCATGCAAGGAAGCAAATTTAACCACTAAATTAATATCATTAAAAGAATACAATCTTAAATCTTTAGCTTGTGCTTTTTGATTTGCTTTTAAAATATTTTCTTTTCCATCACTCATTGACATGTATTTTAAATCAAAATCAGCACTAAGTTTTAAGTCTTTATCGATTTTTATATAAGGACTTGGAACAGAGTCATTTAAAAACGCTATATTAACACCGTTGATATTTTCAATATCTCCTGCTTGAAAAAGCAATTCTTTAGACTCGTTATTTTGTGAAAGCATTAAAGATAAAAGTGGAGCAGAATTGTTATCATCAATATAAATTTCTTTTGCATCTAAGATTAAATTTTCATATGCAATTTGGGCTTTTTCATCAGGCAAGATTAAATCAAATGAAAAATCATTTACAAAAGGTAGGGTTGCTATGTATTCAGATTTTGAAGCACTATATACTTTATCATCTTTTAAGGTTGCTATGTAAATATAACTTTTTGAAGTTTCAATGATGTTGTTTTTTTCATTTTCTCTAATGTGTAAATTTCCTTCAAATCCCATATATCTAGTCATAGCTGAGCCTAGTAATATAAATAAAAATGAGATATGAAAGATTAAAAGTGGTATTTTTTTCTTATTAAACATTTTGTATTTAAAAAGAGCCGCTAAAAGATTGATTCCTAGTATGAGTTGTATAAAACCAAACCAAGAAGAGCCATAGATCATCGCCCATGCCGTTGGCGTATTATAAGCGCTTTCTATGAAAGTGGCTAGGGCGCAAAATAGGGCAAAAATTAAAAACAAAAAAATAGAAATTTTTATATCCCCAAAAGCTAAAAGTTGTTTTTTCATGAATTAAGCTCCAAGGTATTTTTTTCTAATCTCATCATTACCGATAAGATCTTTTGCAGGTGCATGCATAGCGATTTTGCCATTTTCTAAAACGTAAGCATAGTCGCTGATTTTTAAAGCTGAAAATGCATTTTGTTCTACTAATAAAATAGTAATTCCTTCTTCTTTTAATTTAACTATAATATCAAAAACTTCTCCAACTATTTTTGGAGCAAGACCTAATGAGGGCTCATCGAGCATTAAAAGTTTTGGCTCACTCATGAGTGCCCTTGAGATAGCTAGCATTTGAGCTTCCCCACCGCTTAGAGTTCCTGCAAGGGCATTTTTTTTATCTTTTAATCTTGGGAAAAGTCTATACATTTGATTTTTTAAATGCTCGTAATTTTCTGCATTATTAAAAGCACCAATTTTTAAATTTTCTTCTATAGTGAGATTGATAAAAACCCTTCTTCCCTCAGGTACTAAGGCGATACCTTTTTGAACTAGAGTGTGCGGTAAGTGTCTTTGAGTATCATAGCCTAAAAAGGTTACCTCGCCGGTTTTTTTAACACAATTTAGCATAGCATTAAGTGTTGAGGTTTTTCCTGCGCCATTTGAGCCTATTAAGCTAACTATACTTCCTGTTTTTATAGTAAAATCAATACCTTTAACAGCCTCTATTAAGCCATAATAAACATGTAAATCTTTAACTACTAGCATTAAAATCTCCCAAATACGCACTAATTACTTCAGGGTTTTGTACCGCATCGTTTGGTTTTCCCTCAAAAATAGTCTTACCATAATCAAGCACCATAACCCTATCGCAAAGTTTATTTACAAATTTCATATCATGCTCGATAAGTAAAACACTAATTTTTTTGTTATCTCTTATGTTAAAAATTAACTCAGCTAAATCATCACTTTCTGTAGAATTCATACCTGCTGCAGGCTCATCTAGCAATAAAAGCTTAGGATTTGTTGCTAAAGCTCTTGCTATTTCAACTTTTCTTTGCTGACCATAGCTTAAACTAGTAGCTTTTTCATCAGCCAAATGAGCAATATTGAGTTGTTCTAAAATTTCATAAGCTGCTTTTTTTGCATTTTTTTCTGCTTTGGAAAATCTTCCAAGGTGCAAAAAAGCTTCAAAAATATTATATTTAATACTCTTATCAAAGCCAATCAATACATTTTCTAAAACACTCATGCTTGAAAAAAGTCTGATGTTTTGAAATGTTCTTGCTATACCTAGATGAACTATTTTGTGTGGTTTTAAATGATCAATTTTTTTTCCTAGAAAAAAGACTTCCCCGCTACTTGGTTTATAATTTCCTGTAATAATATTAAATAGCGTGGTTTTTCCTGCGCCATTTGGGCCTATAAGTCCAAAAATTTCACTTTCTTTAATAGCAAAAGAAGTGTTTGCTATAGCGCTAACTCCACCAAAATTTTTATGAATTTCTTTAAGTTCTAAAATCATTTTTTCTTCCTTTTAGAAAACTTAAATAAAATATCCGTTAGTTCTTTATCACCCATTATCCCTCTTCTTGCAAAAAGCATTACTAAAATCAATATAACAGAAAATACAACCATTCTAAGACCAGGCATAGCAGGAGTTTCATAGCCAAAAATATTCATACTTTCATCTAAAAATCTTAAATATTCGCTTCCACCTATTACCAAAATAGCTCCGATGATAGCACCAGTAGTTGAACCTAAACCACCTAAAACAATGATGATTAAAAGTTGGAAAGTGAATAAAAAGTCAAATTGTTCAGGTGAAACTGAAGCTAGTGCACAAGCAAGCAAGCCTCCACCGACACCTTCTAAAAACGCTGAAGTGCTAAAGGCTAAGGTTTTGATATTAAAGGTATTTATACCCATTGCTAATGCTGCATCCTCATCATCTCTTACAGCTTTCATGGCTCTACCAAATTTTGAACTGACAATATTTAAGATGATAATAACAGAAAATATAGCTATCCCACCACTCCAGTATAAAGTAGTGTGTTTAGGAATGTCATTTAAACCTAAAGAACCATTTGTAACAGAAGCAAAGTTAATCGCCATAAGTTTGATGATAATACCAAAACCTAGTGTTACAATAGCTAAATAATCCCCTCTAACTCTAAATACCGCAAAAGCTAAAACTAAAGATAAAAGCATAGCACAAAGTCCAGCAGCAAGTAAAGCTACAATAAAACTTGGTGAATGAATCATCAAAATAAAACTACTTGGATCTTCTAAAGAAAACTGGTCGATTTTGCTTTCACTTGTAAGTAAAACTAAAGCTGCAACATAGGCTCCTATAGCTACAAAGCCATTTGGTTCTAGTGAAAATTGCCCTGTAACCCCGTTGATAAGATTATAGCTTACTGCTAAGATAACAAAAATAGCAATATTGCTTAAAATTCCTATTTTATAATCATTGAAAAAATAAGGAGATATAAAAAGAAAAGCAAGTGCTATGATAAAAAAACTTAAATGTGTAATTTTTCTTGCAACCATCTTAAAACCTACTTTTTTCAAAATTAATACCTAAAATTCCGGTTGGTTTAAAAAGCAAAATCAATACTAAAAAGATAAACGCAAAAGCATCTTTAAAACCAGAAAGATCAGGGAAAATAGCAACTACAACAACTTCTGTAAATCCTATAATCAAGCCACCTAAAACCGCTCCAGCAACCGAACCAATACCACCTAAAACAGCAGCGCCAAATGCCTTAAGTCCTATAAGAGTTCCCATACTAGGTTCAACAGAAGGATAACTAACAGCCCAAAAAATACCACCAATAGCGGCTAAAGCTGAGCCTAGTGCAAACACAATAGCAATAATACGATTTGCGTCAATTCCCATTAAATTTACAGTATGAATATCAAAAGCCAAAGCTCTAATAGCAATGCCGTATTTGCTTTTATAAAGTATGAATAAAACCACTAATAATATAAAAAATGTCAAAATAGGCACTAAGATACTATTAATGCTAATGCTAATATTATTAAAATTAATCACTGTTTCAAGATAGCTTGGCACAGGAAAATATTTTGGCGTTGAACCAAATAAGACATTAAATACATTTTGTATTAAAAAGCTTATACCTATGGCTGTGATAAGTAAAGAAATTCTAGGTGCTTTTCTTAAAGGTTTATAAGCTACTCTATCAATAGCTATACCTAAAGCTGCTGCAAATAACATAGCCAAAGAAAGAGCGCCTAAAAAAGGCACATTCATACTTGTAACACAAAATAAAGCCGAGTATGCACCTACCATCATGATATCACCATGTGCAAAATTAATCAATCTTAAAACACCATAGACCATTGTATAGCCTATAGCAATAAGTGCATACATGCTACCTAAGCTAAAACCGTTTATAATTTGCTGTAAAATTAAAGAACTATCCATTGAACCTCTTAAAATTTTTATTTACGGAAGAATCGTATCTTTATAAATTTGCTTTTGATTTTCTATTGATTTTATAACAATTGAACGCGTAGCATTGCCTGTTTTATCAATGCTAATTACTCCACTAACACCTTCAAATTTTGAAGTAGTGTGGATATTGTTATTGATACATTCACTGTTAAAATCATTAATACATTTTTGCATAGCTTCAAAAATCACAAAATACGCATCTGCACCCATAGCTGTGAAATTTGGAACTTCTTTACTTTGTTTTTCTTTTTCATAAGCTAATATAAAGTCTTTCGAAAGTTGCGTTGGGGGATTGTGATAATCAAAGCTATCGGTAAATAAATATCCTTCAGCTGCTTCTTGAGCTAGATTAATAAAAGTTTCATCAGCTACTCCATCTGCTGAACCCATAGGGATATTTATACCCATTGCTTTTGCTTGACGTGCAAACAAAGAAGCCTCAGTATAATATACTGGAAGATAAACAAAATCAGGTTTTAAATTTTTAATTTGTGAAAGAATAGCCTTGAAGTCTTTATCACCTGCTGTAATTCTAAATTTATCTAAAATTTTTCCACCTTGTTTGCTAAATTCTTTTTCAAAGGCTCTAGTTAAACCTAAAGAATAATCAGCGCTTTGATCGCTAATTATCACAGCTTTGGTATAATTTAGCTTATTTTTTACATAATTAGCTAAAGATGAGCCTTGAAAACTATCCATAAAACAAACTCTGCTAGCGTATAATTTTTTATTTAAAATTTTATCAGCAGTAGCTGCAGGAGCAACCACTGGGATCTTTTTTTCCTCGCCAATTCTTATCACTTGCAAAGTATTAGCTGTTAGCATTTCTCCAATTAGTGCATAAGCTTTGTTTTGTGAAACTAATCTTGTACTAGCATTTGCACTTTCTATTTTATCGCCTTTTGTATCAACTACTACTAAATTTACTTTATCTCCATTGCTTAAAGTGTTTTTCATAGAATTTGCAATTTTCACTCCATCTAAAGCACTTTGTCCATAAGCTGCAGTAGAGCCTGTTAGAGGTAAAACTACGCCAATGTTAATTTCTTTTGCTTGTATGATATTACTAGCTATGATAGACAATATAGCTATGCTAATTTTTTTCATAGTTTAACCTTTCAAGGATTGATAATAGTTTTATAAACTTGTTTTTGTTCTTGTATTTCTTTTATAACTACAGAACGACTTGCATTACCACTAGCGTCTATGCTTATAACGCCACCTACGCCTTCAAAATTATTTGTTGAATGAATTTTTTCATTAATGCATTGTGCGTTAAGACTATTCGTACATTCATTCATGGCATTTACCATTACATAATACGCATCAGCTCCCATAGCAGAAAATGCTGGAAGTTCTTTTGTGCCATGATCTTTTTCATAAGCTTCAATAAATTTTTTAGAAAGGGTTGTTGGAGGATTGTTATAATCAAAGCTATCGGTAAAGATTACTCCATTTACAGCATCACCACCAAGTTCGATAAAGGTTTTATTATTTACTCCATCGCCTGCACTTAAAAGCTTGTTAAAGCCAACTGCTTTTGCTTGTCTTGCTATTAAAGCAGCTTCTGGGTGGTAAATTGGCATATAAACAAAATCAGGGTTGATGCTTTTAAGTTGTGAAACAATAGCTTTAAAGTCCTTATCGCCTGAAGAAATGGTTAATTTTTTAAGTACTTTTCCACCATTTTGTTTAAATTCTTTTTCAAAAGCTCTTGCTAAACCTAATGAATATACATTGCTTTGATCAACTATTACAACCACGCTTTTTAAATTTAAATCTTTATAGGCATAGTTAGCAAATTTATCTCCTTGAAAACTATCCATAAAGCAAACTCTGCTAGCATAGTTTTTTTTATCTAAAAGCTTATCACCTGAAGCAACCGGAGCTATAGCAGGAATTTTTCTTTCTTCAGCTATAGATAAAACTTGCATAGTATTTGGTGTAACAGCCTCACCTATAAGGCCTAAAACTTTATCTTGAGAGATAAGTCTAGTAGTGGCATTTGCTGCTTCTATTTTATCACCTTTTGTGTCAATAGCTATGATTTTAACACTATCTCCATTTTTTAAATTTGGATTTAAAGCATTAGCTAGTTTAATGCCCTCATATACATCATTGCCATAAGCTGCCAAAGTACCAGTAAGTGGTAAAACAATACCTATTTTTACTTCTGCGGCGTAAATTGAACTAGCACAAAGTAAGCTAGCTAGCAGTAGATTTTTTTTCATGAAAACTCCTTTTTTGTTATTTTAAAAATGTATTGTGCTTGGTTTTTGGTGCAGGCTCTTCTTCTAAAAGATCTTTTTGATTAAGCTCTATAGAAAAATTTTGTCCTTTCAAATAAGCAATAATGTGATCCATATCACTCCCGCTTAATTTTTTAGCATATATGCTCATTTGGATGTTATCGCTTGATTGATTTTTGAAATATCCATTAGCGTAGTCTTTTAAAGCACCTTTGATCTCTTCTGGGCTTAAGTCTTTAATAGCTCTTTTGCCATAAGAATTTTTTTCTCCATTTTCTCCATGGCAAGTATTGCATTTGTTTTTAAAATAAATTTCTTTAGCTTTTTCTAAGTCATAGCTAATGTTATCATTAAAAGTATAAGTAAATAAAGATTTTACATTAAAAGCTAATAGTGAATTGACAAATAAAATACTTACAATAAACAAGCGTAACATAAATATGCCTTTTTTAAATATAAATAAAGCTCGATTATATCTAAAAAAAATAAACAATTTTACTCCACTTTCACTTTTTTTAAAAAATCCAAAACCTTAAGTTATTTTACAAAGACTTATAGGGTAAAATTTTAAGAATACTAGCAAGTAAAAATATACATAGTAAAGAAGCTTTGTTTGAAAACCTACCTAATGAATTAAAATAAAAGAAATTAAAATACAAGGATTAAAAAAGAAGAGATAATTTTAGATATAGCAAGCTAAGCCAAAAGGCTTAGCTTTTATAATTAGAATTTATATAGAGCTTCAAGTCTGATGAATTGATCATCTCTATCATCTACATTAGCTTTGTTCATATCTTCGGTTAAGTAAGAATAGAAGCCGCTAAATGTAAGTTTTGGACTATATTTGTAAGATACTCTTGCGATGTATTCGTTTTTATCTGTATCAGAGATACCTGCTGCATATTCAGTTTTACCGCCGATATAGTCAAATCCTACTCTTAGTGTTTCAGCAAAAGTATAACCTAAACCTGCAAAATAGAAGAAGTTTTCACCCATATCACCTCTTAAATCACTACCCGCAGAGTAGAAAATTTGTTGGCCTGGAGCGATAACTTTACCTGTATCTTCTAAAGTAACTACAGTGTTTTTGTCTTTTTCACCATAGCCGATAACACCTGCTTGGAAATCAAAAGCAGAGATTTGTCCGCTGAATTTAGCAGCATAGAAGTTACCGTTGTCTGCATTAAAATCTCTTTCTTTGTCGCTATCTAGGCTATTTCCTAAGTATTGAGCTTGGATTTTGAAGTTCATATCGTTAAATGCAAATTTATAGCTAGCATCTACTGCATATAAGAATGCCCAGTTATTTGAGTAAGCAGCCCATACTTGGAATGCAAATGGATCAAAGTCACCTAATACAGCAGCACCGTATAGTGATGATTTAGCTAGAGTTACGTTAGCACCATTCTTAATATTACCATCAGCATCTTTTGTTGATGTTGGGTTACTCATAGAAGTATCACCATCATCTTTCCAGTTGAAAGCATCAAACCAGTAACCAGCAAAAGTTAAACCTTCGATAGAAGTATTTACTACTTTAGCTCCTGTTCCTACTAAGTCATCAGTCCAAATAGAACCAACTTCCATTTTACCGAAAGTTACGCTTGTAGCATAAGCTTCGTTAGTGTATTCTAAGTAAGCTTGATTTACAGCAAATGAAGTATGAGTATCTGTTCCTGTGTTACCACCAGTAATTTCGCCAGCATCATTATAATTTGTTTTACCAAAACCTCTATCAGTTGCATTGTATTGGAATTGAACGAAAGCTTTGAAGTTGTCATCTAAAGCTGCTTTGAAGTTTAATTGAGCTTTAAATTTATGCTCATTGTTTTTTGAGCTGTTGTAACCTTTATCTGCAATGCTATCGCCTTGAGTTAATCTATCAGATTGGAATCTGTATCTCATCATTCCTGATACATCAACATCTTTTATAGCTTCTTCAAGTGAAACAGCGTTAGCTGCTGAAAAAGCACCTGCAGCTAAAGCTGCTACTAAACTAAGTTTAACTAGTTTCATGAGAATTCTCCTTATTAAAATTAAAACTATGGCTTGAATTATAGCATAGTTTTATATAAGAATTCTTAAAGTAAATAAAAACAATATAAAATATACTAGATTATATGGTATTAGTATAAAGTAGAGATACATATCTTTAAAGATCTAGTTTGAAACTAGATCTTTAAAAACTAAGGAGTTATCTATGAATGTTTGCTTTTACAAATGTAATTATGCTCTTTGATAGTTAATGTATGGAAACTGAGAGAGTTAGCATTTTAATTTTTTGATAATACTATCTAGCTTTTTACTATCTCCATCTTTTAGATCTTCTAAAGCTTCTATAGCTGGAGCAAAATCTTCCATTTCATCAAGATAATTTTCTAAAGCATTACGTAAAATTTCAGCTTTTTTCTTTTTAGAAAATTTTGCAGTTTGACTTAAGCGTTCGTAAAGTTCTTCTGAAAGGGTTAAGGTGTATCTTTTATTCATTTTTTAGCCTTTTATTTTAGTCTTATTGCTTCTTGGCAAGTTTTGCATTTATAGCTTGCATTGGTTGTTTGTATTTTTTGATGAATTTCACAAGGTACTTTATGGATTTTATCAGCACATGAGCAAACATACTCATAAAATTCTTGTAAATCTTCTGAAGTTGTTTCATTGTCTTTTTTATTTAATTGCGCTTGGTGCCATTTTTCTATTTTCATATCTTCTCTTAAGATATGCTCTAGTAGCCATTTTGACGCAATTATATTAAGTTTTTCTTTTAAATCATTGGTGCTTTTTATATTTTGAATTAAATCTATCATAGATTGAATAATGCTTTTGTGAATTTTTTGATGATTAGCAAGTTCAGGATAACCTATTTTTGCCATATATTTTTCTTCTTCAGCAAAATGTTCTTTCATATAGTTAAAAAAATCTGCAAGTAAAAATTTGATTTGTCCTTTATGAACGGGTTTATCTGAAATCATCTCAACATTAGCAGCAAGTTCGAAAAGTTTTTTGTGCTGTTTATCGATTTCATCATTGTGAATACTGTATTTATCACACCATTTTGGTAGCATATTAACTCCTTGTTTATATTTGGCAGAGTTTTGCAGGCATTATAATTTACAATATTTTAAACTATGATTAATTTTTGTTAAATTTCAGTTTTTTCTTTGCATAAAATTAAATTAGCAGAGCATTCTTTGCATTTAAATTGTACTTTAGAATATTGCATTTTTAAATGAATATCATAAGGGACTTTGTGGGTTTTTCCTTCGCATTGACATTGATATAAAAATTTTTTTGGTTTTGGTTTTTCTTCTTCGAAGGTGTCTGAAGAATTCTTTGCTTGTGTGCTTTGTCTCCAGTGTTCTATCATCATATCATGCTGAATGATGTGTTCTATAAGCCATGAATTAACCACTATATATAATTTTTCTTTTAAATCATTAGTGCTTTTTATGCTTTGTATGAGTTTTATCATAGATTTTGTAATTTGTTTATGCATAAGTTTGTGTTGGTTTAAATAAGGATAATTAATCTCAGCCATATAGTTTTCTTCATCTTGAAAATGAATTTTAATATAGTTGAAAAATTCAGCGATAAGTTTTTTAAGTTCTACTTGGTAGATTGGTCTATCAGAAATTTCTTCAACTCTAGCAGCAAGCTCGAAGAGTTTTTGGTGCTGGGCATCGATTTTTGCATTATTAATACTGTATTTTTGATCCCATTCAGGTAGCATAACAAATCCTAAGTGCAAATTATAAAACGGTTAATATTTTATAAATATTTGGCTTTAACTCTGCTAAATTCACATTTAATTTACACAAAAAAAATATAATGTTTTAAGTAAAATGTAATAAAAAGGTTAAAAATGGCCACACAAATTCTTTTGTTAGAAGATGATATTAATTTAGGGGAAATTGTTAGTGAATTTTTAGAAGAAGAAGGTTTTGTAGTTACTTTAGTGGATAATGCTCAAGATGCACAAGATAAAGCTTATGAGAAAAATTTTGATTTATGGATTTTAGATGTAAAAGTTCCACAAGGTGATGGTTTTAGTGTGCTTAAAAATTTAAGAGAAGCTGGTAAATACACACCGGCTATTTTTATGACTTCATTAAATACTACTATGGATTTACAAAAGGGATTTGAAAGCGGTTGTGATGATTATATTAAAAAGCCTTTTGAATTGCAGGAGTTAAAAATAAGAATTAATGCTATTTTAAAGCGTTCTTTTGCTCATAAAAATGAAGATTATGAGGACTTAGGAAATGGTTTTAAATTTGCTTTTGTTTCGCAAACTTTATACCAAGATGACAAGCCTTTAACCCTGCCTTTAAAAGAATTAAAGCTTTTATCTTTACTTTTAAAAAACAAAGGTAAATTTATAGATACTGCTTGTATTTTTGAAGAAATTTGGGAGTATGATCAAGAGCCAAGTGAGCTTAGTTTAAGAGCTTATGTAAAAAATTTGCGAAAAATTTTAGGTAAAGATAGTATTGTCAATCAAAGAGGAAGAGGGTATTGCTATGTATGAAGCCAAGCGTGTTGCATGGCAGATTCTTTCTTTGTATTTAGTAAGTATAGGAAGTGTTCTTATAGTGCTTTTTGGTGTATGGTATGCAAAGTTAATAGAAGAATTAGTAACTGAGTATAGCATAAAATTAAGACAAGAGCACCGTTTTGTAATTTTACAAATGGAAAAATTACGTTTTGAGCCTATAGAAAAAGGTGCTAGAAAAATTGCTCAAATTTCTAATATAAAATTTGCAATATTTGATAGAACAAAAGTTTATTTTTCTAACCTAGATTTGCCTGCTCAAACAACTTTTTTTAAACTCAATAATGCAAATATTTATAATAATAACACTCTAATTTATGTAGCTGATGTGAATTTAAATAATTTATTGCTTGCAAACGCGCAAAGTCAAAATGCTTTAGAAGTTTTAGGTGATGTTAATCGTTTGAGGGTTTTAGTGCAAGGTGATGATATTTCTAAAGAGCTTGGATTTATAAGGTTTAAAGTAGCTTTGGCTATGGTTTTTTCTTTGATTTTTGTAAGTATAATGGGGTATTTAATCCTTAAATTTGCGCTCAAGCCTTTAGAAATGAGGATAAGATTTTTAAATAATTTTATAAAAGATACTACTCATGAGATTAATACGCCAATTAGTGCGATATTAATGAGTGTAGAGAGTTTGGAAAGAAAAAAGAATTTTGAAGAAATTAAGGCTTTAAAGCGTGTAAAAATAGCAGCTTTGACTTTGAGTCATTTGTATTCAGATTTAACTTTTTTAAATTTTTCTCAAGCTTATGAAGCTAAAAAAGATTGGATATTTTTAAAAGATTTGATTAAAGAAAGAATGGAGTATTTCAAGATATTTTTGGAGCAAAAAAATATCGACTTAGAGCTTAGCTTGGAAAATGATGGAAAAATTTATGCTAACAAAGAGCAGTTTTTTAAAATGTTTGATAATCTTGTTAATAACGCTATAAAATATAATATAAAAAATGGTTATATTAAAATAACACTTTTAGAGCAAAAACTTATAATAACAGATAGTGGTTGTGGTATAGCAAAAGAAAATTTGGCTAATATTTTTGAGCGTTATTCAAGATTTAATGAAAATCAAGGTGGTTTTGGTATAGGGCTTTCTTTGGTAGATAAAATTTGTAAAGAGCATAATATAAAAATAAAAGTAGAAAGTGAGCTAAATAAAGGAACAAAATTTATTTTAACTTGGAAAAATTAAAATTATTTATTGCTCATTTTGGCCTTTTCTTTGGCATTTATAAGCGTTGTGATAAATTCATTTAAATTTTTTGTATCGTTTTGATTTAGAGTTTGTGAGGTGTGATTTAGCATTTGAGTGATTAAAACTTCGTTGCTTAAATCATTATCACCAAATTCTCTAGCCTTTTGTAAAATTTTCAAAGCAAGTAAATTTTTTACTTCATACATTTTAATCCTTTAAATAAATCACGCTAGCAATGCGCTTTGGAGTTTGGTTTTTTCTATAAGAAAAAAATCTCTCATCATCAAAAGTGCAAAGATTGATATCAAAAATATCATTAATACCTAATTCTTTTGCTTGAAATTTAACTAATGCTTTTAAATCAAGCTTATTTTCATGTAAAAAAGGTGCAAATTTTTCTTTGCTATAATTTAAAACCTCGCCATTAATTTCATAATTTTTAGCACAAATTCCTACTGATATGATGAGTTGCAAATTCTTGGTTTGAGTGTTAAAGCTTTTTTGCATTTTTAAAACAGCTTCTTTTAAGATGTTTTCAAAACAACCTTTTCTACCCGAATGTAAAGCTGCTACGGCTTTATTTTCATCATCATATAAAAGCAAAGGCAAGCAATCAGCACTTAAAATACACAAAGCTATATTTTTTTCATTGCTAATTATCCCATCAGCGTTAAAATGAAAATCTTTATTATAATGAGTGATGATATTAGAATGAATTTGATTTAAAAATACACACTTTTTTATAGAATTTTCCCAAGGAAAAATATTATCATAAATTTTTGCTCTAAAAATATTATAATCTTGATCAAAGGCTACAAAAGCTTTTGCAAAATCATTTTCTAATAAAGTGATGTAATTTTGTCTATTTGTTGCCATGAAATTTCTTTTTTATAATTTAATTGTCTGTGTATATATCTTGCTAAAAGATCACTTTCTATATTCACGCGTCTTCCTATGGTATAGTTTTTAAACAAGGTTTCATTAAAGGTTATAGGAATGATAGTTAAACGAATACCATCTTTTAAAACTTCATTGATAGTTAAGCTCACCCCATCTATGGCTACACTTGCTTTATTTGCCATATAAATTTGTATATCATCAGGACATTTAATATAAAAATCAACCCCGTTTTCCTTTTTAGAAATATTAGTAATTTCACCTATACCATCAATATGTCCTTGCATTAAATGCCCATCTATTCTATCGCCATAAGCTAGCGCAGGTTCAATATGCACATAGTCTTTTAAATTTTCAATAGCTATGTGAGTTCTTGTTTCATAAGAAAGTTCAAGGTTAAAACCATCATCAAAAAGTTTTGTTACGCTCAAACACGCACCATTAACTGCTATGCTATCGCCTAGTTTTGGTTTGTAGTTTGCTTTTAATCTTAAAGTGTTGTTTTGATATGATTTGACAAAGGCTAATTCGCGGATTAATCCATTAAACATTCAATACCTTTAATTTTTATGAGATTTTATCTAAAACTTTTAAATTTCAAAAAGTATTTTTAGTATTTTATTTTAAAAAATATTATATAATTTTTGCCTTTTTATAAAAATGAGGTCAAAATATGTATGATATAATCGTAATAGGTGGCGGGCATGCTGGAGTTGAGGCTAGTGCTGCTGCCGCTAGAATGGGTAAAAAAACTTTACTTTTAACTACTTTAATCGAGCAAATTGGTGCTGCAAGTTGTAATCCCGCTATAGGTGGTTTAGCAAAAGGACATTTGGTAAAAGAGCTTGATGCTATGGGTGGACTTATGGGGCAAATTACCGATGAGGCTGGAATTCAATTTAGAATTTTAAATGAAAGTAAAGGTGTTGCAGTGCGCGGAAGTAGAGCGCAAATTGATATGGATGCTTATAGAATTTGTGCTAGAAATAAGCTTTTAAAACTTGAAAATTTAGAAATTTCTCAAGAGCAAGCTTTGTCTTTGCTTATAGAAAATGATGAAGTTAAGGGCGTTAAAACTAATTTAGAAAATACATATTTTGCCAAAAAAATCATACTTACAACAGGAACTTTTTTAAATGGACTTATCCATATAGGTGAAACCAAGCTTCAAGCAGGTAGGGTAGGTGAGCTTGCGTCTGTAAATTTGGGAGATTACTTAAAACAAAGTGGTTTAAAAGTAGGAAGATTAAAAACAGGAACTTGCCCAAGGGTTGATGCTAAAAGTATTGATTTTAGTGTTTTAGAAATTCAACCTGGAGATGAAAATCCTAAAGCTTTTAGCTTTAAAACGAAAAATTTCAAGCCTAATCAACTTCCATGTTATATAGCAAGAACAAATTTAAAAACACATGAGATTATAAAAAGTAATTTTTACCGTGCTCCGCTTTTTACAGGACAAATTGAAGGTATAGGACCAAGATATTGTCCTTCTATAGAAGATAAGATTAATCGTTTTGGTGATAAAGAAAGTCATCATTTATTTATAGAACCACAAACTAAAGATGCGACTGAATATTATATCAATGGCTTTTCTACCTCGCTTCCTTATGAAGTGCAAATTGCAATGCTAAGAAGTATAAAAGGTTTTGAAAATGCTAAAATCACGCGTTTTGGTTATGCTATAGAGTATGATTACATTGATCCAACAGAATTAAAACATACTTTAGAAACTAAAAAGATTAAAAATTTATATTGTGCTGGGCAAATTAATGGAACTACTGGTTATGAAGAAGCAGCTGCACAAGGTTTTATGGCAGGAGTGAATGCGGTTTTAGCAATTGATGAAAAAGAACCTTTTGTGCTAAGGCGTGATGAGGCTTATATAGGGGTATTAATCGATGATTTAGTGATGAAAGGCACCAAAGAGCCTTATAGAATGTTTACTTCAAGAGCTGAGTATAGACTGCTCTTAAGAGAAGAAAATGCTATTTTAAGACTTGGAGAATATGGATATAATTTTAAACTTTTAAGTCAAGAAGATTATGCATATATTGATAATATAAAACAAAATGTTAGCAAAGGACTTGAGTTTTTACTTCAAACTACATGGACACCAAGTAAGCAAAATAATGAATTTTTACAAAGTATTGAAGAAGAAAAGATCACTTCAATAGTGAGCTTGCAAAAAATTGTTGCAAGAGCTAGTTTTAATATAGAAAAATTAAAAGCTTTAGATGAAATGTTTAAAAATATGGATGAGTATTCTTTAAATGAAATTTTAAATGAAGCAAAGTATTATCATTATATAGCAATGCAAAAAGCACAAATTGAAAAAATGAAAAATTTAAATGATTTGAAAATCCCTGAAAATTTTGACTTTAAAAGTGTGAGTGGATTGAGTAATGAAGTGGTAGAAAAACTGCAAAAATTTAATCCACCAACTATTTTTGCTGCTTCACAAATTAGCGGTATTACTCCTGCTGCTTTGGATATTTTGCATATTTATATCAAAATGAAAAAATAAACTAATTTATATAGTATCTATTACCTTAAATAAAATAGATACTATCTTTTTTAAACAAATACTTTTATATCTTAAACAAGGCTTTTTATATCAAAGAAAAAATTTATCATTTTTTAGATAAACTGCTATGCTTTACATACAAATCAAAACAAAGGAAGTAAAATGGCTACATCTGAAAGTAGACGAAGCTTTATGGGCTTTGCCTTTGGAACAGTAGCTGCTGTGGGTGGTGCTTTTTCATTAGTTGCAATGAAAAAAACATGGGATCCGCTCCCAAGTGTAAAAGCAGCAGGTATTACTACTGTAGATCTTTCTGGTATGAAAGAGGGCGAGCTAAGAACAATTGAATGGCGTAAAAAGCCTATATTTATCTTAAAAAAAGATGCAGATATGGCAAAAGATAGCAATAGAGATGTTGTTGTAGGTGATGTTGCTTATACTGTAGTTATTGGTCTTTGTACGCATTTAGGCTGTATTCCAGCTTACGCTCCAAGCGAAAAATTATTTAAGTGTGCATGCCATGGTGGCGAATTTGACACTAGTGGTAAAAATGTATTTGGTCCTCCTCCAAGACCTTTGGACATTCCTCCTTTTAGAATTGATGGAACAAAATTAGTATTAGGCGAAGAAGGTCCAGAATATAAAAAAATGATCGCGGAGGCTTAATATGGCACAGATAAAAAAAGCAAACGGTATTGTAGATTGGCTTGATCAAAGACTAGCTGTAAATAAGCTTTTTAATGTTTTAATGGCTCAATATTGGATACCAAAACAAATTAACTTCTTATGGGCAATGGGTGTTATTTTAACCACTCTTTTTGCTATTTTATTTATTTCAGGTTTATTTTTAGTAATGTATTATAAGCCAGATGTGGCTTTGGCTTTTGATAGTGTAAATAAAACTATCATGCAAGAAGTAGAGTATGGTTGGCTTTGGCGTCATATGCACGGTGTGGCTGCTTCGGTTGTATTTTTAATCATATATATTCACATGCTAACAGGAATTTATTATGGCTCTTATAAAAAGGGTCGTGAGATGATTTGGATTAGTGGTATGCTTTTATTTGTTGTATTTTCAGCAGAAGCATTTAGTGGATATATGCTACCTTGGGGACAAATGAGCTTTTGGGCTGCTCAAGTTATTACTCAGCTTTTTGGTGGAATTCCTTTTATAGGTGATGCATTGGTTATTTGGATAAGAGGAGATTTTGCGGTTTCAGATCCAACTTTAACTAGATTTTTTATGTTGCATGTATGTTTATTGCCTATTGTAATTTTGGCAATTATTGCATTCCACTTTTATTCTTTAAGAATTCCTCATGTAAATAATGAAATCTCAGAAGAAATTGATTTTGATTTAGAAGCTGAAAAATATTTAGCAGGCGATACAAAAGGTTCTAAAGTTATTCCTTTTTGGCCAGGATTTTTAGCTAAAGATTTTATGTATATTGCGCTATTTATGATTTTCTTCTTTTACTTGGTATGTTTTAAATTCAATTTTGCAATGGACCCAATCAACTTTGACCCAGCAAATTCTTTAAAAACACCTCCTCATATTTATCCTGAATGGTATTTCTTGTGGAGTTATGAAGTTTTAAGAGGATTTTTCTTTGATGTTGGAAGCATTAAGGCTTTTGATATAGGACTTGCAGCATTTGGTATAGCACAAATTATTTTCTTCTTGTTACCTTGGCTTGATAGAAGTGATGTTGTAAAACCAGCACACGAAAGACCAATGTTTTTTGTATGGTTTTGGGTATTATTGATAGATTTAATTGTACTAACAGTTTATGGAAAGCTCCCTCCAACAGGAATTAACGCTTGGATAGGATTTTATGCTTCTATGGTATTTTTACTATTATTGTTAGTGGTCTTACCAATTATTACTATCATGGAAAGAAAAAGGGGCTAATAATGAGAGAATTAAAAATATTTTTTGTAGTTGTCTTTTTCACAGGTTTAGTTTATTGGGGGGTTGAGCCTTATGCACATTCAGTGATGAATCCTCCTTCAACTCCGGTTAATTTTGACTTTGCAAAAGCTGATGCAGAATTTACCAAAGGTGAAGTTGCTTTAAAAGAAAAAGCAGCAATGGATGCTAATGCTTCAGGAAGTGAAAAAGCTATAGCTAATGCTCAAAAAGCATTAGAGCTTGCTAAAAGCCAAGAAGAAGCTACTAAGCAATTATGGGAAAAAATCGCAAAAATCGATTTTAGCAAAGGTAATGCACAAAAAGGAAAAGAGCTTTTTGAAGGCAATTGTATTGCATGTCATGGTGTAAAAGCTGCTGGAATTCCTGCTACTATCACAGATTCTTCTTTAGGTGTAACACCTCCTGATTTAAGTGATGCTGGTGCTATTTATGATGAGAAATTTTTAACCGCACTTATTATTGATCCGGTTAAAGCTTTGCAAATTTCACATAAATTTAATGATGAAAATCCATTCTTAATGCCTGCTTATCCTTTAAGTGGCGATGAAGCACAAGATAATCAAGATTTAGCAGACTTAATTGCATTCTTTAAAAATACAGCTAGTGAATATGAAAAAGAATTTGATGTAAAATTAAAAGCTGATTTAGAAGAAAAATATGCTAAAAATCAAGAGCTTTCAGAGCAGGCAAAAACAGCTTTAATTGCAAAAGAGTTTGATTTTGCTAAAAACAAACATACGTTTGAAAATGCTTGTGGAAGATGCCATGATGTAAAATATGATGGCTTTGTTTCAAGCTCAAATATGAGTGATTTAAAAAATTATCTTGGTATGACACCTCCAGATCTATCTATGATGATTCGTTCTAAAGGCGCGCATTATCTTGAAATTTTCATTAACGAACCTCAAAAGAAAATTCACGGTACTGCTATGCCAAGAGTTGGCTTAAATGAAAAAGCACAAACTCAAGTTATTAATTATCTTGAAAAAGTTGGTGATAGTAAAAAAGAAGAAAGAGAGCAAACAGGAATTTATATTATGATATTCTTTGCTATCTTAAGTATTTTTGCTATAGGTTGGAAAAGATCAGTTTGGTCTAAACTACACTAATTTACTCAAAGAACGCCTTTTGGCGTTCTTTTTCTTCAATAATAAGCTAAATATAAAATAAAATTTGATATAATATTTTTTCATTTCACACGCATTAATTTCCTTATTAGGTTGCTTATGGGTTAAAGAATGCGGAGGAATAAACCTAATTATTTTATTTCAAGGAGAATTTCATGGTAAGCATGAGAGATTTATTAGAGTGCGGTGTGCACTTTGGACACCAAACAAGAAGATGGAATCCAAAAATGAAAAAATTTATTTTTGGTGAAAGAAAAGGTATTTATGTAATTGATTTACAAAAAACACTTAGATACTTTAGATATACATATAATATCGTTCGTGATGCTGCTGCAGAAGGTAAAACAATTTTATTTGTTGGTACTAAAAAACAAGCAGGTGGAGCGATTAAAGAATATGCTGAAAAATGCGGTATGCCTTATGTAAATCACAGATGGCTTGGTGGTATGATGACTAACTTTGGAACTATCCGCCAATCTATTAGAAAATTAGAAGTTATAGAAAAAATGGAAGAAGATGGAAGCATTAAGCTTTTAACTAAAAAAGAAGCATTAATGCTTACTAGAAAAAAAGAAAAGTTGTTAGCATATCTTGGTGGTATTAGATATATGAAAACTCAACCTGATATGATTTTTGTTATTGATACTGTTAAAGAAAAAATTGCAGTACAAGAAGCTAATAGATTAAAAATCCCTGTAGTTGCTCCGCTAGATACAAACTGCGATCCTGACTTAGTTGATTTCCCAATTCCAGGAAATGATGATGCAATTCGTTCAGTTCAACTTTTCTGCCAAGAAATGGCTGAAGCAATCAATGAAGGTAAAGCATTAAGAGAGCAAGATGGTGAAGCAAATGAAGAACAACCAATCTCTGAAGAAGAAAAAAAAGAAGTTTTAGAAGAAGCTATGAGTGAAGAAGATTTTGAAGGAGATAAAGAATAATGGCTGAAATCACTGCACAAATGGTAAAAGAACTGCGCGAAAGTACTGGCGCAGGTATGATGGATTGTAAAAATGCTCTAAAAGACACAGATGGTGATTTTGAAAAAGCAGTGCAACTTTTAAGAGAAAAAGGACTTGGAAAAGCTGATAAAAAAGCTGATCGTTTAGCTGCTGAAGGTTTAGTAAGTGTAAAAGTAAGTGATGATTTTAAATGTGCAACGGTTAGTGAGATAAATTCTGAAACAGATTTTGTTGCTAAAAATGAACAATTTATCGCTTTAACAAAAGATACAACAGCACATATTCAAGCTAAAAGTCTTCAAAATGTTGAAGAATTACATTCAAGCGAGATTAATGGTGTTAAATTTGAAGAGTATTTAAAAAGTCAAATTGCAACTATTGGTGAAAATTTAGTTGTTAGAAGATTTGCTACTTTAAAAGCGGGTGCTAATGGCATTGTAAATGGTTATATTCATACTAATGGTCGTGTGGGTGTGGTTATTGCTGCAGCTTGCGATAGCGAAGCTACAGCTAGCAAGTGTGGAGAATTTTTAAAGCATATTTGTATGCATATTGCTGCAATGAAACCAAGTTATTTATCTTATGAAGAACTTGATATGGATTTTGTAGAAAATGAATACAAAGCTTTAGTTGCTGAGTTAGAAAAAGAGAACGAAGAAAGAAGAAGATTAAAAGATCCTAATAAACCAGAGCATAAAATTCCAAAATATGCAAGTAGAAAACAATTAACTCAAGAGGTAATTCAAGCAGCTGAAGAAGCTATTAAAGCTGAGCTTCAAGCACAAGGTAAGCCAGAAAAAATTTGGCCTAATATTATCCCAGGTAAGTTAAATAGCTTTATTGCGGATAATTCTCAACTTGACAGCAGACTTACTTTAATGGGTCAGTTTTATGTAATGGATGATAAAAAAACTATCGAGCAAGTAATTGCTGATAAAGAAAAAGAGCTAGGTGGAACTATTAAAATAGTTGAATTTATTCGCTTTGAAGTAGGTGAAGGCCTAGAAAAGAAAACCGAAGATTTTGCTGCTGAAGTTGCTGCGCAAATTGGTTAAAAATGGAACTTTTAAAAGCGGAAAATTTAAGCCATAGTTTTGATATTCCGCTTTTTGAAAATTTAAATTTTGCTGTAAATGCAAAAGATTGTATTGCAATATGTGGAAGTAGTGGATGTGGTAAATCCACTCTTTTGCATATTTTATCTACCTTATTAAAACCTCAATCAGGAAAAATTTTTTATAATAATCAAGACTTATACGGTTTAAATGATGATGCTTTGCTAGAAATTCGTAGAAAAGATTTTGGAATTATTTTTCAAATGCATTATTTGTTTAAAGGTTTTTTGGCTTTTGAAAATATAGAACTTGCGAGTGTTTTAAGCGGACAGAATATTGATTATGAATTATTAAAAAAACTTGATATTGCAGATTTAATGAATCAAAAAATCACAAAGCTAAGTGGTGGGCAACAGCAACGAGTGAGCATAGCTAGGGTTTTAAGTAAAAGGCCAAAGATTATTTTTGCTGATGAAGCTACCGGAAATTTAGATTTTAAAAATGCTTTAAATGTAATGGATATTTTGATTGATTATATCAAGAAAAATAACGCAGCTTTGATTTTTGTTACGCACGATCAAGAGCTTGCTAAAAAATGTGACAAGGTTTTTTACTTAAACAATCATGGAATTTGTTAAATATTTAGGCGATGAAAATGTAGTTATTTTCATGCTTTTGTTTGCTAGAATGAGCGGGTTATTAGTTTTTTTCCCTTTTTTTTCTCACAATAGCATACCTTTGGTGGTAAAAACTACCTTAGCTTTATTTTTAACAATGTTTTTATATCCCTTAGCAAAGCTTGAGGGTAATACACCTGATTCTTTTTTTATTTTATATCTTTTAAGTGAAGTACTTTTTGGTATGATGGCAGGGTTGATTTTGCAAATGACTTTTGCTATTTTGCAAATGGCAGGTGAGCAGGTTTCTTTTACCATGGGATTTTCTATGGCTAGTGTTATGGATCCTACAACTGGCACAAACACACCTGTAATCTCACAAGTTTTAAATTTATTGGCTTTGCTTGTATTTTTGGCCTTTGATGGACATCATTTAGTTTTGCTTTTTATATCTAATTCATTAGAATATATTAGTTTAGGCGGGTTTTATCCACATGAAAATTTAATGCTTTATTTAAATAAAGCCATGGTAAATATTTTTGTACTTGGTTTTTCTATGGCTTTTCCAGTTTTGGCTATATCTTTATTATCAGATGTGATTTTTGGTATGCTTATGAAAACTATGCCACAATTTAATCTTTTAGTGGTGGGGTATCCTATTAAGATATTCTTATCTTTTGCAGTGCTTATTGCTATTTTGCTTATTATGATGCAGTATTTTAAAAATTTAACAATGAAAAGTTTTGAGCATATGGAATTATTATTTTTTAATATATAAGCAATAAATAATTAAAAATGTTTTAAAATAAGATATTTCTTTAATTTTGGGAGATGACAGATGAAGGTTTTGCTGATAAATTCTAATACGGCTGTTTCAAAGCTAATCAGTTTAGGTGTTCAAAAATTAGGTTATGATTTTGAAGAAATTACAAATACTGAGGAGCTTGGAGAATTTTATGATGTTATTATCATAGATCATGATATTGAAGCTAATTTAGATGATTTAAAAAGCAAATGTAATAGATTGATTTGTTTATTACCTAGAAATCAAGAGCAAGTAGAAAGCGTAGAATGTTTATATAAACCTTTTTTGCCAACTGACTTTATAGAGCTTTTGGGTGGTGAAAAAACTTTAAATGAAGATAAAAATAATACTTTAAAAGAAGATGAATTAAATTTTGACGATGATGTTTTAATTGACAAAGATACACCTTTGGATGGAAATGAACTTTTAGCTGGTATTGACTTGTCTGAGCATGAAGAGAGTTTAAGTGAAGATGATTTAAGTTTGCAAGAAGAATTTTTTGAAGAGAATTTAGATGATGAATTAAAAGTTGACAATATACCTGAAACAACAGATGTATTAGTAGATGAAAAAAAAGATGAAGATGATTTGGCGTTGCTAGATGATTTACATGAAGAAAATATAGAAGAAAATATAGAAGAAAATATAGAAGAAAATATAGAAGAAAATATAGAAGAAAATCCCGCCAAAATGGATTCTTTTGATGAATTGCCTATGGTTGAAGAAATGGGTGAAAAAGAGATGAGTTTTGATGATTTGCCTGAGGATGCTCAATTTATTGGGGAAATAAAAGAAGATAATAGCGTTGTAGAAGAAAATGAACCCTTGGTAGAAGAGCTTTTAGAAGATGAAGTTATGGATTTTGAGCCAGAAGAAGAATTAAGCACTCAAGATAAAATAAAAGAAGAACTAGCTGCTATTGATGAGCTTGATGAAGAGTTGAATGGTCTTGATGAGGAGTCAATGCAAGATTTTGATACTCAAGAAGCAAGTAATAATGAAAATGCGCAGGTTTTAGATTTAGAGGAAAATATAGAGGAAAATATAGAGGAAAATATAGAGGAAAATATAGAGGAAAATATAG